>CAMKDH010000001.1 GCA_946411215.1 uncultured Treponema sp.
ATGTAATCGCGGTCTTCGGAATCAAAGCTTTCTACAATATTCTGATTCTGCAAAATCATCAGCGCTTTTATACTGTCGCGCAAACGTGCGGCCTTTTCAAAATCAAGATTTGCGGAGGCAGCTTTCATTTCTGCTGTCATTTTTTCAATTGCGCTGTCTGCCTGACCTGACAATAAAGCGGTGATTTCTTCTATATAACTATTATATTCTTCTTTATCAATCTTTCCGCAGCAGGGTGCCTTACATTGTTTCATGTGATAGTAAAGGCATGGAGTTTCGCGCTTATGAAGTGTTCTGCAATGACGCACCGGATAAAGCCTGTAGATATTTTCAATAAAAGTGTCGAGTGCAGCAACGTTAGGGTAGGGACCAAAATACTGTGATCCATCCTGCAAAATGCGTCGTGTTCTGAAAATCTTTGGGAAATCCTCTTTTGTAACCCGCAAAACAGGATACGATTTTCCGTCTTTAAGACAGATGTTATAGCGCGGACTGTGTTTTTTAATAAGATTGTTTTCAAGCAGCAGGGCTTCGTATTCATTTGTTGTTGTAATATATTCAATTGAAGCCGCACGTGAAACTAAAAGCCTTGTTTTTACTGTTCTCTGGCCCGAAAAATATGAAGTAAGCCTGTTTTTAAGATTTTTTGCTTTTCCTACATATATAATAGTCCCTTTTTCGTCGCGCCATAAATATACGCCGCTAGATTGAGGAGCCTTTAATGCAGTTTCATGTAATATACTTCGTGCCATGCTGTCATTGTCGGGCGTGACCCGACAATCTCTGAAAAATTATATCATATTTTTTTTAATTATGCCGATAGTTTAAGCAGGTACCTATATGAAAAAAATATTTAAAAAGACAGCCTTCTTGGCTGTTGGTTTGCTTCTGGCGGTGGGAAATTCCGTTGGTTTTGCTGAAGCTAAACAGATTGTTCTCGGTGGAAAGGGTGGCTGGCCTGATTTTCAGTATTCGGAAAATGTAACGACTGGAAAAGGCCGTTTTGGCTATGATTGTGTTGAACTTGCCACAAATTCCTTTGTTTTTGACGATTACACAGACCTTTTAATTGATTTTGAAAATCCTGTAAACCCGATTTCAGCTGGTTATTACGATATAGCCTCAAATAATCTTAAAATTTCAAGCGATTCGCTGCTCGAAAAGTCAGCAGGACTCAGTCGTAACATTGGCGGCTTGAGCGTAACCGGTAAACCTGGTACTTTTTTTGGTTCCGAAGGCCTTATGGGGTCTTTTTCTATTGAATTCTGGCTTTGTCCGTCGCTTGCAGAAAATGGAGAAGTTATTGTTAACTGGGAATCTTCCAAAAATGTACGAGGACGCCTTATTTATCAGCTTATAAACTGTCTTTTTGACGGTGGAAAGCTCAACTGGACTATTGCAAATCTCTTTGATTCGTATGCAGGGCCAAACGGAGACGGAGAAATCCATCTTAAAGGCTCAAGTACTATTATTCCAGACAGCTGGTCATATCATGCACTTTCTTATGATTGCGAAACTGGCATTCTTGAATATCTTGTAAACGGAATCACAGAAGATATTATCTATATAACATCAAACGGAAAAGAAGACGGACAGGTTTCTCTTATTGTAATGGGAACTCCTTCTGAACTTGAATTCTGTAATGAATATACCGGAAAAATTGATGAGATCCGCATTCTGCGCAGGCCTTATTCGCCTCCAGATTATCAGTCTGCAGAGGCCGCTGGTGCTCTTGGAAGAATGCTTTATCAGCCTGCGGGTGGACGATTCCAGACAAGACCAATCGTTGTTTCTACCGGTTCTGTTTTGAACAGTCTTACTGCAGAGATGAACGTGCCTGCACAAACAGAAGTAAGCTTCTTTGTTCGTTCAGGCGACAACTTCTTTAACTGGACAGATTCTTATCCTGAATGGAAGCCTGTAGAAAGCGGAAAGAAAATTGATGGTGTAAATGGAATGTACTTCCAGGTAGCCTGTGAGCTTTATCCTGATGGAAACGGTGCTGTTACACCATCAGTAACTCAGCTTACGCTTGATTTTACAGAACTGCCGCTGCCACTTCCTCCTTTTACTGTAAAGGCCGAAGCAGGAAATGGTTCTGTTACTTTAAAATGGAATTATTCTGTTGATGATACTGCCGGTGGATATTACATCTACTACGGAAACAGACCTGGTGAATATCTTGGACGGGTTGCTCTTGAAGGCCCTTCTCCTGTAAACGCAGGAAACACAACAAGCTATACACTCACAGGTTTAGAAAACGGAAAAATATATTATTTTGCAGTTGCATCCTGGTCTTCACTTGATGACAGGATCACCGGACCGCTTTCAAGAGAAGTTTTTGCAAGGCCATTACAAAGGTTGGGGAAATAATAATAGGGGGGAACTAAATGGCAAAGAAGTTTGAGAACAAAGTAAATGAGAAAAATCTGATTTTGACACGTGCGCAGGGTGCAGTTATTTCGCGAGATTTTCCTACTGCTGCCAGATTGTACAAGCAGCTTTTAAAGGATGACCCTTCGAACGTTGATTATCTTAAGGAGCTTGGTTCCATTTATGTAAAAAATGGTGAAGATGCCAAAGCAATCCCTTATTACGAACAGATTATTACTTTTTATCCTCATTATATTGATGCAATGACAAGCCTTGGTGCTATTTACCGTCGTCTTAAGCGCTACGAGGAATCTATTGAGATTCTTGAACGTGCAGTTGATGAAGGCCGCCAGAGTGCTGATGTTAACTATAACTTAGGATTTACTTATCGTGAAATGGGCAACTGGGATGATGCTATTGAAGCGTTCTCTTCTGTTGTAAATGAAAATCCTTCTGACGTTCTTGCATACAATCACCTTGGTGCAATTTATCTTGAAAAAAAGGATTATCAGAAATCAATTGCTTCGTTCAAACGCGGACTTCAGATTGACCCTAACCATCCAATTTTGAATTATAACCTTGCCCGATGTTTTTCTAAGGCAAAGATGTATACAGATTCCATCCGCTGCTTTCAGAATGCGCTTAAAGCAAAGCCGGGTTGGGTAGATGCAATTAAAGATTTTAGTAATGTTTTAGTAAAATGCCAAAAATCTCGTGAGGCTTCTGAACTTGTAAAACATTCTATTGAACTTCATCCAAATGACACAAAGCTTCTTGGAATGCTCGGAAATATTTATCTTGATCAGTACGATTATGATTCTGCAGAAAAGACATTTAAGCGTGCGAAGAAGATTGATGATCAGGATATTCAGATTCTTACTGGACTTTCTGAAGCTTTGGAAAAAGGTGAAAAACCGGAAGAAGCTCTTGAGACAGTTTTGGATGCACTTGAAATTTCGCCTGATGATAAAGATTTACGAAAGCGATATGTTCAGACTCTTCTTTCTGCAAATCAGATTGATGCAGCCGGAACAAATGTAAAAGAGCTTTACGAAGAAGATAAAGAAGATCCTCAGGTTCTTGATTTGTATGGTCAGTATTTAATCTGTAAAGATGAAGACGAAAAGGCAGAAAGCTGCTTTAAGAAAATTAATACAGTTAACCGTAATTACAAGGATTATCTTTTATCTGCTGCCGGACGATTTAATCAGGTTGGAAAAATGGAACAGGCAGAAACTATGGCAAAGGAATATGTTGCCCGCGATATGCGAAATCCTGCCGGTTACAATATGCTCGGAAAGATTTATACAAAGAACGGACTTTATGAGCAGGCAATTGAATCTTATGATAAGAGCCGCAATTTGCGCCAGCCAAACGTTCTTGCCGATAAGCAGATTGAATCAATCCGCGCTCAGATGAATCTTCCTCCTGCCCCAGAAGTTCCAGAAGACGAAACTGAAGTTGCTCCATTTGATGAGATTGTAGATGAAAATGCAGCTGTTGCCACTGATGTAGATACCGGGGCCGTTGATGCAGAAGCCGGGGCTCCTGAGCCTGTCGAAGGGGAAGAAGGTTTCGACTTCAACTCTATGGGCGACAATGTTCCAATGCAGGAAGCTCTTCAGGAAGAGGAAGAAGAATTCTTTGACGATGAAGAAGAACCTGTAAATACAGACGAACTCAAAAATGATGAAGAAGTTTCTCCATTTGATCAGGGTGATGATGGAAAACTTTCAGATAAAGAAAAGCTTGTTGGTTCAGGCGACGGAGATGGAGGCGGAGATGGAGACGGAACTGGAACTGGATCTGGTGGTGGTTCCGGCGGATCCGGATCGGGTTCAGGCTCTGGCGACGGAAGTCTTGATGACGAAGAAATTGATACTTCTGCAGGCTTTGGAATGCCTAAGTTTACAGGCGATGGCGAACCTGAACCAGAGATGTCTGTAAGCGATATGCTCGACAATGTAGACAGCGACAGCTTTGATTTTGATCAGTTTGATGAAACAACAACTACAGGCGAAGAAGAACCTGAACCTGAGTTTGATGTAAATAAATTGCCAGATCCATTCCCTACACAGGCTCCGGAGCCTGCACCAGCACAAGCTCCTGCTCAAATGCCAGCGCGTCCTGTAGGAACTCCTCCTTCGTATGCAACTGCAATGATGGACACTGCTTCTATGGCAATGGATACTGTTCAGCGCGCAAACGAACTTGCACAGCATAATGCACATGCTCAGGATCAGATTATCCAGAAGCAGGATGAACAGATTCAGCAGATGGAACAGCAGTATGCCGAAGAAATGCAGCAGATGGAAGAACAGCATGCGGGCGAAATGAATGAAATGCGCCGCAAGATGGAAGAACTCCAGGAAGAAAATGCACGCCTTTCTTCAGAAGAGGGTAGAAATACTGCAAAGAGCCTCATGAGTACTGCAGAAGAACTTCTTCCTACAATTGAAAAGATTCTTTCCGACGATGATACCGCTCTTGAGAATGCAGAAGAAATTGAACTTTTCAAGAAGCTGCTTGAACTTTGTGAATATCTGCCAGAAGAAGAAAAGGCTCAGTTTATGGCAAGTCCTGTTCGTATGCAGATGGAATATCTTATTTCAAAGATGTCTGGTACTCCGGGACTTTTGAAAACTGCACAGTCGCTTAAGAAGGCAGGCGTTCTTGGTGAAGAAGAAACAACCTTTGATCCTTCAAAGCCATTCTCTGTTACAAACCATGAATTGCGAAAGGTATTCAAATATATGAAAGAGCTTTCTGACGGTCTTGATGATGAGTATCTTGCAGACGCTATGTGCAACCGCATAGACAACGTCCTCGAAAGAATCGAGCTCGCAGAAAACAGTATTCAGATATTCTAAAGCTTTATTATCCGTGAATGTGTCAAAACTTCATTACCATCTTTAGTAATTAGAACATCATTTTCCAGACGGCAGCCGCCAATTGTTTCATCGTACAGGCCTGGTTCAAGTGTAAGAATCATGCCTGGAGTAAACTGTAAATCAGCCGGCATTCGTGTACTTACTCTTGGATATTCATGAATCTCTAAGCCAATTCCGTGACCAAGAGTGTGCGGCATTTTTCTTTTTGCTTTTGAGAAAACTGCATCTGCACGTTTTGATGCTTCGTGAATTGTGTGTCCTGGTTTGTAAAGTTTAAGGCATTCATCGTATGCTTTTTGAACAAGTTCAAGCTGCTTTTTCTGTTCTGGAGTAAGACGTCCTTTTGCAACTGTAATTGTCATGTCGCTTGTGTAGCCTTTGTATACAACGCCAAAATCAAGAATGCTAAGACCTTTTGCAGGCCATGGTGCATTTGTGTAATTTGGAAAAGCGTGAATTGCAAAACTTCGTTCAGGACCTGCTGCAAGTGTGTCAAAACCTGTTCGTTCGCAACCCTGTTCACGACATTCGCGTTCAATAAAAAGCGCAACATCAGCTTCTGTTTTAATTGAACCGTCTTTTATTTTTTCTTCGATTTTGTCTACTATTAAATCACCGATTCGTGCAGCTTCACGAAGGCATTCAATTTCGTATTCATCTTTTGTTATGCGGCAGGCAACTGTAAAGGTGTGAACGCCTTCTTCCTTGCAGCGGCAGTCATAATTATTAAGCTCATCAATAAAATGAAGATACTGAGGATATGTAAGATACGGTGGAAGCTCAACCTTGCTGTTTACTCCATGTGTGTAGCCAACGTTGAGGATTGCTTTTACCGCATCAATATCTTTATTTTTGTAGCGTGTGTATGGAACAAGCTTATCGCAGTAAGCATTCTTTTTTGCAAGGATTTCATCCCAGGCAATGAGGTATGTGTAGCCGTCGCTAAAGATGATTACAATTGCGTCGCTGTTGTGTCCTGTTAAATAAGGAATTGCAGGATCGCGGTGTTCTTCGCTGTCAATGTAAACAGCAGCTCCAATGTTGTTATCAGTAAGATAAGCCGCAATTCTAGCGCGCCGAATCCTGTATATTTCTTTCATCTGTTCGTTTGTGTAGTTTTTCATTTTTTCCTCTTAATAATACTCATCGCAATTTCATCCTTTGTTATCACCAGCTCAAGCACGCCAATGACAGCAAAAGCAATTGCAAGTATGCCTGCTGGAACTCCGGCACTTATAAGTCTTCCGTGACCTTCAAAGGCCTGCAGCAAAACTGGACGCAGGAACCAGCATGGAACTGCTGCAATTACAGACATCACAGAGATTTTTATTGTATATAAAATTGTGCTTTTTACAACTGCACCTGTTTGAATTGTGCCAAGCTTTTTCATAAATATAAAAAGGAAGATTGTATTTATAAGGCTTGCAATACTAAGCGCACAGGCAATTCCATTTCCGCCAAAAGGCTTAACAAGAATAAGTACAAGCAGGATGTTTGAAGCAAAGCTTATGATTCCCGCTGTTGTAGGAAGCTTTGTATTTTTCTGGGCATAGAACGATGGACTCAAAATTCTGTTGAGCGCAATAAATGTAAGTCCCGCAATATGGAATCGGAATTCTCCAAGCGTGAGTCTTACCGATTCTTCATCAAACATTTTATTTTTGTAAATGAGTGTAATGAGTTCGCGGCCGCTAACTAAAGAGTAAGCTGTAACAGGAATCGAAATTACAATCATGATTTTTACTGCCTGTAAAAGCATTTTATTAAACTCATCCCACTTCTGTTTGTTTGCAAGTCCACTCATGTCTGGCAAAATTACAGTTCCAATTGAAACTGCAAAAATTCCAAGAATAAGCTCCTGCAGTCTCAAACTGAACTGAAGACTCGAAGCAATCCCTTCTCCCGCGCGTGTTGCCATAGAAGTAGAAACAAGATCATTAAGCTGGTAGGCTGCCATTCCAATAATTGTAGGAACTATAAGCGCAATAACTTTTCTTGTTCCAGGGTTTGTAAAAGTTTTTCGCAGGGAAGTAAGTCTGATTTTCCATCCAGTTTGTTTTATAAACGGCCACTGGAACAAAGCCTGTACTGTACCGCCCGCAATAACTCCAATAGACATTGCTCTTGCAGGGTTTTCTGTATGTGGTGCAAGAATGTATGTTACCAAAACTACAATGCCGTTGAACAAAACCGGAGTAAATCCCGAAGGTGCAAAAATCTTACAGCCGTTTAATACTCCCTGAAAAAATGCTGCTATAGAAATCAGGAAAAGATACGGGAACATTATGCGAGTTAAATATGTAATTTCCTGTTTCTGTGCAAGCCAGTACTGAACCTGTTCTGCATAATTTACTGCAGTTGAGTCAGCGGGCTTCTTACAAAAAATCGGCATGAGAAGGGGAGTAATAATAATTCCCACAACAACAACGCATGCAGTTAAAAAAGAAACAAGAGTTAATGTAGACGCAATAAAGTCTTGAGTTGATTTTTTGCTTTCGTCATCATTTCCTTTTTCCAGGTAAGATTTAAAGGTAGGAATGAAGGCTACCGAAATTGCATTTTCTGCAAAAAGCTTTCGTAAAAGATTTGGGATTAAAAAGGCAACGGAAAAACAGTCAGAATAAAATCCTGTTCCCAAAAAAGAAGCCTTTGTCATTTCGCGGATTAATCCCATAATGCGGGAAGCGAAAGTCATGAGCGAAAGAACGAGTCCTGAACGAACAATAGACTTCTTCTTTTCGCCTGATTGTGTTTCATTTTTTTCCATGAATTAAGAATAATAAGATTGCGAAATTTGTTCAATTGATTTACAATAATTATAGGGTAAATTCCCTAATAGAGTGTTCGGAGGAGCCTCAATGTCCGAAAAAAAAGGTCTTTTCTCTAAGGTCGGTAAGACAAGAATTGTCCCGATTGGGTTAAAAATTCTCATTATCTTTATTACAATTATCCTGCTTTCTAACTTTGCCACAAACTTTTTGTCAGTTCAACTTTCAAAACGGCAGATAATCAATCTTAACAACACAATCATGGTTGAGCAGCTTAAAGAGCTTTATACAAATGCTACAAACCAGTTCCAGATTTACAATTATTCTGACGACAAGGAAGGTTCACAGGAAGCTTTGGAAAAAGTTGCTAAATCAGGATTTTCTAACAAGAATAGTGTTGCCCTTGGAGTAATGCCTGACGGTTCAATTATTTTTGTTGCACGCAATAATATTTTTACAGACTGGAGTTTTTTTACAGACGAAGAAAAACTCAACAAACTCAACGAAGATTACAAAAATGATATAAAGGAAGGTTCTATAACTTTCAATCACAAAGACGGAGAATATTTCGGCGTTTATAAATTTCAGACTGACTGGGGCTACTATCTTATCCGTGCTGAAAAACGTTCAGACCTTGATGCTAATACACGAAGCGTTCTTCTTTATACACTTTTAATTATTGTCATTTTGACAATTGCGTTTGTAATTATTGGATGGCTCATTCTGCGACACGAGTTCCGTCCTGTTACAATGATTACAAAAGATTTGTACGAAATGCAGCAGCACAAACAGCTTGAACTCATTGATTTGTCTCATGCTAAAAACGATGATATTACATATCTTGCTGCATCCTTCAACTCGCTTTCATCTTCTGTAAATAACCTTCTTGGAACCTTCCAGAAATTCGTTCCAAAGGACGTTGTTGCAAAAGCATATAACGATCAGGGTATTGGTCTTGAAGGAAGTCAGCGTGAACTTGCAATGCTGTTCTCTGATATTAAGAGCTTTACATATCGTACAGAAACTTTGGGTAACGATATCATTGACGTTTTGAACGTTCACTACAATCGTGTAATTCACAACGTTCACGAAAATCATGGTGTAGTTGGTTCTATTATTGGTGATGCAATTCTTGCAGTTTACGGAACTCTGGAATCAAATAGAAGTAAATCTTACAATGCAATTCTTGCAGCATGGGATATCACTCATGCAACAGCTGCTTTGCGCGAAACTATGAAGCTCCGTCGTGTTGAAATTGAAAAGAAACGAAAGCTTACAGAATCAGAAGAAAAAATCTTTATTGCAGTTTCGCTTGATGTTGGTGTTGGTATTGATGGAGGAAACGTATTCTACGGAAACATCGGTTCTAATGAACATATGGCAAACACTGTAATTGGTGATAACGTAAACTCTGCTTCACGACTTGAAGGTCTTACTCGAATCTATCACCTGCCTGTAATTGTTTCTGAATACATTAAAGACGAAGTACTTGCCGAAACAGCCCGCTTTAAGTTCTACGAAATTGATACTGTTCAGGTTAAAGGAAAAACTCAGGGAAAGAAAATCTACTTCCCGTTTGATACAAATGAAATGGATTCTACGCTTCTTGCAAAATATGATTTGTTCGAAGAAGGTCTTCAGGCTTACTACAGCGGAGACTGGAAAACTGCACGCAAGAACTTTAAGAATTCAGAATTGCCGGAACTCACCGAAGTTTTCATGGAACGCATGGGTAACAAGAGCGCACCGGAAGGATGGAATGGAATATGGGCAATGACAACAAAATAAATCAGGCAAATGATCAAAGACACAAGGAAGTTCTTCTCTTTTTAAATGATGAGTTGAACCGCCTTCAGACAGTTAATTCTTCCAATTCTTACGACCTGGAAAAAGAATACGCAAAGACAAAAAAGAACAAGTCGCTTTTTTCTACCTTGCTGCTTACAGGAAGTATGCTTGTTGTTTTCCTGCTTGCATGGGGAATTACTGCATATATCAATTCTAAGAACCAGGAAATCACTGTAAACCTTTCAGAGTTTGAAGGTCTTAATGTAAAGAACCTGCTTGATTCTGTTTCTAAAGTTCAGACTAACTATGACAACGCAATGAAGAACAGAACAAACATCATTTCTGACCGCGATGTTGCTCTTAAAAATGCAGAAGAAAAACGAGATAGCGAACTCTTCCTTATTGAATCGTTGAGTCTTGATGATAAAAACGAAATTAAAAAACGTCAGGATGCTGTTCTTGAAGAATATGAAAATACAGTTGCTCAGATAAAGCAGGTTTATGATCCTCAGATTTCTGCAGCAGATACAGAACTTGCTGAATACAAAAAGCAGCTTGATGAATATGATACTGCAAAGCTTGAGGCCGCTCGTCAGCAGGAACAGGCCTTGGACAGTGAACGAAGAGTTCATCGTCTTGAAATGGATAAGCTTGCAAAGGAATACGAAGGACGAATAGCAGAGCTTCAGGCTACTCACGCAAGAGAACGAAAGGATAATTCTGAACAGATTCGACGTCAGGTTTCTGAAGTTTCACAGACTTATCTTCGCCAGATTGATATGCTCGACCCTGATTTGACAAAGACAAGTGCACAGGGAATTGTAAACACAATTAATTCAAAAGAAACAAAAGCTTTTGATTCAGAAAAGATTATAGAAGAAAACGGCATTGAAGATGAGTCTATAATAATCTCACTTTCTCAGTTCCAGAAAAATTATAATCAGTATGAAACTGTTCAAAAACCGTTTGAAACTATTCCTTATAAAAAATCTGCACCTTCTTACTTCCAGGCTTCAAAAGGTATTGTAGATAATCTTGGTACTGTGTTTGAAGAAACAACACTCAAGTTTGCCGGTGAAAAAAAGGAGCTTAATGCAAAGGTTGGATCTTTGCAGCAGGAAGTTACCGACTTAAATAAGCAGATTGATAAAGTTCGCAAAGATTCCGAAGCAGAAAAGGTTGCGCTCCAGCAGTCACTTCATAAACAGTTCCTTGAAGAAAAAGCACAGCTTGCTTCTGATTACGTTGGACTTTATGATCACATTCTTGGCAGTGTAAAGGCACAGGCTGTTGTAATGTCTGCCCATGACAAAGAAAGCATCCGTATTTATGTTGTTCCAGATCATAGATCACATATTACAGAAGCCGGAGTAGGGGCCGAAATTAAGGCTACCAAGTCTGTAAAGGGTGTAATTAAACCTATTCCTGGTGAACCGGGCTTCTACCGCTTTGAAAGTGCCGTGGACAAGTCCGGAAAACCTGTAGATTTTGACTTCTCCCTTGTTGCCGCCGGTCAGATTGTGAAAGTTTCTGCTAAGTAGTGCGCCCCGTTGCGCATTGCATTTTATCTATTTAACTGTTAAATTATCTCTATGGACGTAAACGAAAACAATACCATTGTGCCAATCCGCATGGGAATTGACATTGGTTCTACCACAGTAAAAGTGGCAGTGCTTGATGATGATGACAAGCTAATTTACGGAGATTATCAGCGACACAGGGCAGATATTCGCAATACAATAATCACAGTTGTAAATAAAGCCCTTGATTTTTTGGAAAAAGAACTCTCGAACGGAAAAAATCAGACATTAACAGTAAAAGTAACAGGTTCCGGAGGTCTTTCTGTATCTCAGTGGCTTAATGTTCCTTTTGTCCAGGAAGTTATTGCCGCTACAACTTCTGTAAAAAAACTCATTCCACAGACTGATGTTGTAATTGAACTTGGTGGCGAAGATGCCAAGATTACATATTTTAAAGGCGGAGTAGAGCAGCGTATGAATGGTACTTGTGCCGGAGGAACCGGTGCATTCGTAGACCAGATGGCTGCCTTGCTCGAAACAGATGCAATGGGACTCAACGAGCTTGCAAAAGGTGCTCAGCAGATTTATCCTATTGCCGCACGTTGTGGTGTATTTGCCAAAACAGATATCCAGCCGCTTATTAATGAAGGTGCCCGCCGCGAAGATATTGCTGCTTCTATTTTTCAGGCAGTTGTAAGTCAGACAATCAGTGGTTTGGCGTGCGGAAAACCTATTCGTGGTAACGTTGCATTCCTTGGTGGTCCGCTTCACTTTTTGGATCAGCTTCGCCAGCGCTTTATAGAAACTTTAAAACTCACTCCAGAAGAAGTTATTGTTCCTCAGGATTCTCAGCTTTTTGTTGCAAGCGGTTGTGCTTTTAGTGCAGAACGAAAGTTTACAGGCGATCCTGATTTTAAATTTCCTACAATCGAAACCTTCCGCGAAAGTTTAAAAAATCTTGTTGGTGCCGAACTCAGTGAAGTTCAACGTCTTGAACCTTTGTTCAAAAATCAGGCAGAGCTTGATGAATTTGAAGTTCGCCATGCTGAACAGAAAGCAAAGCGCGGTGACCTTACAAAAACTCATGGTCCTGTATTCCTTGGTCTGGACTCTGGTTCTACTACAACAAAAGCAGTTTTAATTGATAAAGACGGACGAATTATCTGGAACTTCTACGCACACAATCAGGGAAATCCTGTTGAGCTTGCAGTAAAGGTTCTTAAAGATTTATATGCCCAGCTCCCTGAGGATGTTTATATTGCACGCGCTGTTTCTACAGGTTACGGCGAAGCACTTTTCCAGGCCGCTCTTGGAGTTGATGCAGGCGAAGTAGAAACAATTACTCACTTCCGCGCTGCAAACTTTTTTGTTCCTGGCGTAGAGTTTCTGCTCGATATTGGTGGTCAGGATATGAAGGCCCTTCGCATGAAGGATGGCGCTATTGTTTCAATTCAGTTGAACGAGGCATGCTCTTCTGGTTGTGGTTCCTTCCTTGATAACTTTGCAAACACAATGGGCATGGACGTAAAGGAATTCGGTAAGATTGCCCTTATGGCTCAGAAGCCTGTTGACCTTGGTTCGCGCTGTACTGTATTTATGAATAGCCGCGTAAAACAGGCACAAAAAGAAGGTGCTTCTGTTGCAGATATCGCTGCGGGACTTTCTTATTCTGTAATTAAGAATGCTTTGTTCAAAGTAATCAAGCTTCGTAAAGCAAGTGATATTGGAACAAAGGTTGTAGTACAGGGTGGAACTTTCTTTAATGATGCCATCCTTCGTGCTTTTGAAAAAATTGCGGGTGTTCAGGTTTACCGTCCTGATGTTGCGGGACTTATGGGTGCCTACGGTTCTGCACTTACCGCTTACGATCAGTGGCTCGACTTAACTGCACCAAAGCCTGGCGAGCCTGAAGGTACAGTTCACGAAGTTCGTTCAAATATTGCAAAGCTAGAAGATCTTGAAAAGTTTAAGGTTGACCTTGAACTTAAACGATGCGGAAAGTGTCAGAACAATTGTCTTCTTACTATTAATACCTTCTCTACAGGCGCAGAAAAGCGAACCTTTATTACAGGTAACCGCTGCGAAAAAGGTGCCGAGCTTGATGATGCTGAATCTAAAAAGAGCCGCGTAATTGACGCAAGTAATAAAGCAAATACAGGCCTCGACGGAGATGACGTTGGTGCTCTTCCAAATCTTTTTGAATGGAAAACAAAACGACTTTTTGGTTACGTGCCTCGTAAGCCGGAGGATGCTCCTCTTGGAGATGTAGGTATTCCGCGCGTACTTAACATGTACGAAAATTATCCGCTCTGGTTTACATTCTTTAATGAACTTGGATTCCGTGTATTGCTCAGTCAGCGTTCAAGCCGCAAGGTTTACGAAAAAGGTCTTGAAACAATTCCTTCGGAATCTGTATGTTATCCTGGAAAAATCTGTCACGGTCATGTTGAATCTCTTCTTCAGCGTGGCGTTAAATTTATATTCTATCCTTGTGCTCCTTATGAAAAAGTGGAAGATAAGGGTGCAGGAAATCACTACAACTGTCCGATTGTAACAAGTTATCCGGAAGTTTTGCGTAATAATATTGATGCTTTGCGTCAGGATTCTTCTATATTATTTATGAATCCGTTCCTGCCAATTTACGACAAGGAAGCTTTGGGCGAACGTCTTTGCGAAGAGCTGCTTCCAAAGTTCCCGTCGCTTTCAAAAGAAGCAATTGCACATGCCCTCGACAAGGCCTGGGCAGAGCAGGAGCAGTTCCGTCTTGATGTTCAGAAGGCCGGAGAAGAAGCTCTTGAAGAAGTAATTACCAAAGGTGGAAGCGGTATTGTTCTTGCAGGCCGTCCTTATCACCTTGACCCGGAAATCAACCACGGTATTCCAGAAATGATTGCGGGGCTTGGACTTGCTGTATTTACCGAAGATTCTCTTGCTCATCTTGGAAAAATTGAACGCCCTCTGAGAATTATTGATCAGTGGACATATCATAACCGATTGTATCGTGCTGCTCAGTTTGTTTCAGAAATGCCTGATCTTGAACTTGTTCAGCTTACTTCTTTTGGCTGCGGTCTTGATGCGGTAACTGCCGACCAGGTAGATGAAATTTTACGTGCAAAGAACCGCATGTACACACTTATAAAAATCGACGAAGGAAGTAACCTTGGTGCAGTACGTATTCGTATCCGCTCACTGATTGCTGCTGTTAAAGCACGACGACGAAACAAGGTTAGACCTTCTTATAAATCTTCTGCTTATGAACGTGTTGTGTTTACAGAAGAAATGAAATATACACACACAATCATTGCACCACAAATGTCGCCAATTCATTTCCGCCTTATTAAGCGTGCCTTTGAATCTGCGGGCTACAACTTTGTAGTTCTTGATTCTGTTGACCCTAAGGCAGTAGATGCGGGCTTGCGTTATGTAAACAATGATGCGTGCTATCCTTCTATTATAGTTGCCGGTCAGATGATGGCTGCGCTCGAAAGCGGTAAGTACGATTTGAATCATGTAAGTCTTCTTATTACCCAGACTGGTGGTGGTTGTCGTGCTACAAACTATATTGGATTTATCCGTCGTGCGTTGAATGATGCGGGCTGGGGACATATTCCTGTAATCAGTTTGAGTGCGCTTGGACTTGAAACTAATCCTGGTTTTAAACTTACAATCACTCTTATTGATAAACTTGTAAAAGCCTGTATGATTGGCGATGTATTCATGCGTGTACTTTACAGGGTTCGTCCTTATGAAGCAGTTTCAGGAAGTGCAAATCAGCTTTACGAAAAATGGAACGACAGGGCAGAGGCTTTCCTCAAAAACGGTGCAGGCTGGGTTGGATATCATAAAATTATTAAGGGAATTGTCCGCGAATTTGATACACTTCCACTTAAGCCAATTAAAAAGCCGCGCGTAGGTGTTGTTGGAGAAATCCTTGTAAAGTTCCATCCTACTGCAAACAATCATATTGTTGAGACAATAGAAAAAGAAGGTGCAGAATGTGTAATGCCAGATCTTGCCGATTTCTTCTTCTATTCATTCTCTGTTGATATTATCCGCCGCAAGGATTTGAAGCTTTCGCGCAAACGTGAACGAAATGCAAAGCTTCTTATCTGGGCACTTGAGCTTTATCGTCAGCGCATGAAGCATTACTTAAAAAAGAGTCGTCGTTTTGATCCACCTTCTTCTATTTACGATATGATGAAAGGTGTCGATGATATAGTACAGCTTGGAAATCAAACTGGTGAAGGCTGGTTCCTTACTGCCGAGATGGTTGAACTTATTCATGAAGGTGCTCCAAGCATTGCATGTGTTCAGCCGTTTGCATGTCTTCCTAACCACGTAACTGGAAAAGGAATGATTAAGGAATTAAGACGTCGGTTCCCTGAATCAAATATCAGCGCAATTGATTATGATCCGGGTAGTTCCGAAGTTAATCAGCTCAACAGACTCAAGCTTCTTCTTTCAAATGCACCTGTTGGTCGTCATCCTGATGAAGTAACAGACGGAATGATCCGCATGAGCGACGGTACTTTTGTAGAAGGAATAATCAGTATGGCAGAGGGCGCCACAGATATGGATCCTGCCGAGGAAACAAAATGAAAAAGTTGAACTTAAAGATTTTTATTGGTTTACTCCTGCTTTTGCTTGCTGCTCCGGTTTTTGCAGATTACAATTCCTGGGGCATTCCCGATTCTTCAGAAATCCGCAAGGGACTTAAAGAACGATGGTTCGAAGCTTCTCTTGAAGATGTACGAATGAACCTTCCGGAAATATATGATAATGATGCAGGTCAGAAGTTCCAGGTGCGCCTTGAAGAATCAGATTCAACTTATATGATTTTTGTTGCGCCTTGTGCCACAATTAATGTAAAAGTTTATTCAAACAAAGGAATGAGCTATGAACAGCAGGAAATATATCCTGGTGAAGCGCCTGGAAGCTGGGTGCTCGTTCGCGATAAAAAAACAAATAAGCCTATAAGAATCCGCTGGTACTTTTCGGTAGACAGCGATATTTATGTTCAGTTTACTCCTTATGGAAGAACCGCAGTTGCCGATCTTTTGATTTACGGAAACTATGCGTCTAAGGGTGCTTCTACAGGCATTCCTTTTGACAAGCTATATGACATTTCGTTTGCTGATGTTATGAAGATGACATCAATTTCTCTTCCATGGAAATATGTTACAGTTGACGGCGACAAATTTGGAAGCGTACTCCAGATGGCTGGTATGATTCAGAAAAATCTTGGACGCGTAATGCTTGTTCAAAATGCAATGTACGATGAAGACGGAAACCTTGTTCAGATTACAAACGGAAAGCCTTTTGACACAGAAAATCAGGATCCAACAAAGCTCTATCTTTCTTCTGCAGGCTTTGTAAAATGGATTGCCGATGGACTTGTTGAACCAATTGCGGGAACTAAATTAAAGCGCGGCCCACTTGTAAAAGAAACTGTTACAGTAAAAGACAACGGATATCAGGGTGTGCTTTCTCAAAGATACAATCTCTTTTTTGCACTCGACTGGATTCGAAATCTTGCAGCAGCTATTGTTTCTGTAAATAACGGAAAGGTTTACATGTACAATGAGTCTGGCACCGATGTTACAATTAATCCGTTTGCAGCAACTATAAGCGGGGCAGGTACAGTAAATACTGTTACATTTATAGAAGATACAGGCTATAACATTTCTGTTTTGAAATCGCTTTTGTATGTGCTTGCTGCTACCGAAAGCGGTAACTTTTATTTTGGTGCAATCCGCGAAACAGATAAAACTATAACCCCGGAAATCAAAGTTTTTAATGATTGTGTTGCATTTTTTCCGTATTTTAGCAGTAACGGTTCCTTTGGTTGCTTTGTTTATATGAATGGTAAACAAATTTCGCTCGATGACTTTTGTATGATTTATCCTGATTCATATGTTTATCTTACAAGAGCCCGCGCGAGCAACAATTTTTATCCTGAATGATTGCAGGAATTAAAATGAAACGACACGTATTTATAGTCACATTATTACTATGCGCAACCTTTCTGTGGGCACAAGGCGCTTCTAAGCCCGCAGAGCTTGATATTTACAACAACCTCAATATCTATTCAAATGCCGGATATTACCCTGGCGTTGTTGTTCAGGCAGAACTGCTCGAAAATAATTATCCCGAATCTGTTTTTATTGTCGAAGCCCGCATTGCAAAAGGTCAGGCTCTTACAATTCTTAAGCGTTACGAAGAAGCCGAAGAAACTTTTGCAGCAGTTCTTTCTTCAATTCATTTTGGTGCTGCCGATTATGCAAAGTGCTGGTATTATCTTGGACTTGCTTATTATTGCGACGGCGATTATACAAATGCACTTAATGCTTTTCATACAACCTGTGATGTTGAACAGCGCGAAAACAAAACCGAATATTATCCTTTTTCTATTTTGTATGCGGGCCGTATAAATTATTTTATGGAGTTGTACGAAAAGGCAATTCCTCTTTTAGAATATGTAGTTGCTAACGGCGGATATTTTTCAAAGCCGGAATATGATGAAGCCTTGCAGAAACTTCTTTTTTCTTATAATTCAACAGGTGTATATACAAACACAACAAAGCTTTACAACAAACTTGAAGCTGCTGATTATTCCGACAAGGTTTTTGCGGGGCTTACAATTTATGCTGCCGACGCTTACGAAAAAACAGGAAATGTAAATCAGGCTTATCAAATCTTAAATAAAAATCAGAATGATGATTTTAAAGAAATGCTCAGCGTGTTCCGTTTGAATCTTGGAGTTGCTGCTTACAGCAAAAAAGACTATCAGGGTGCGCTTGAATATTTTGACCTTGCAGAAGAAAGTTCTTCGCCCGAAGTTTTATTGCCTTGCTTTATTTACCGCCAGAAGATTGTACTTGATAAAGGTGGAAAAAAAGCAGCGGACGAAGTTGAAGAGGCTTTGCGCCAGAAGGAAGCTGATATTTTTGCCGCTGCTCCAGACATTCCGGGGCTTGCCGATTCATACTGGTCTTTGATGATGCGATGTGCAATGAGCAACGCCTCAACTTCTACGGATGATGTAGTTTCTTATTACAACAAAATCGAAAAACCTGGTGCAAAAGATTCTTATGCGGTTGCGCATGTTCTTCGTTTAAAAGACAGTGCTCTTGCAGAATCAATTGTTGCTCCGTTTACCGCAGACAGCTCTTGTGCAAGACTGTACGCATGGCTTCTTGCAAAGAATGGAAAATTTGAACTTTCAGCAGCACAGTACAGTACTCTCTTAAACAATAAAAAGCTCGATGGTAACGGACGCCTTGAATATGCAAAGGTTTTGTATCGGCTTAAAAACTGGCGTGAAGCATATGACCAGGCACTTGCCGCTAATAAATATCAGGGCTTTTATATTGCGGGACTTTGTAAATATAATCTTTCGGAATATAATGCGGCCTACGCTCAGCTTACAAAATATGTAAACTCAAAAGGTGCTGTTTCAAAATATCAGAGACTTGCAAATTATTATCGCGGTGTATGTGCTTATAAAGTTTCTGAATATAAAAACGCTTATAAGATTTTTGCAGCTTTCACAACAGATTATAAAGAGCGTGATTCTTTTGCATACAGTGCCAGCGAGCTTGGTGCAAAATCAGCACTCATGAGCGGAGATCTTAAAAATGCAGCAGTCATGGCAGAAAAAATGATTGACGCTTCAATGAATCAAACTCAAAAACAAGATGCTGTAATTTACTGTTCCGAAATTTATACAGACTGCAAAGACTACGATAAAGCAATCAGCATTTTGCAGCCATATACAGAAGACGGTTCCGCTTTTGCAGTTCGCTGTATTCTTGCAAGTGCAGAAGTCTCTGTAAAAAAAGGTGATCTTGATAGTGCAGATTCTTCTTACAAAAAAATCACAACTAAATATGCGGGAACAGAAAATGCGGAATATGCGGCTTACCGTTCAGGCGAGATTTTTTATGCAGCACAAAAATATGCAGAAGCACAGCAGCGCTTTACAAAATATCTTTATGATTATGTAAACGGCAAATATACTGATGCTGCTTATTATTTTAGCGGCGACTGTAACATGCAGACAGGTGAATATGACCGTGCAATCATGCAGAACACAACGCTTGTTACAAAATATCCAAAGAGCATTTATTCGTATGGTGCGTATAAGAATTTGCTGCAGGCTTATTACAATCAGGAAAATTATCGCGATGCACTTTCTACTGCACGTCACATTGTCCGCGAATATAATGATCAGGCTTCGGCAGATGGAATTGGTCAGAAGGTTGTGGAACTTGAACGCATTGTAAGCGGAACAGACCGCACGATTGTAGAAAAGAACAGCGAATACGAAAGGGCAGGTAAGACTGGTTCTAAAAAAGGACGCATTTCGGGTTCTCAGCTTGTTCAGCTTTATGCAGATCATAATCAGAACGATGACGCTCTTGCACTTGCTCTTGAACTTTTGAATTATCAGAAAGATGGTGATGAAATGTACTATGCCGCGCAGAATGCAGATTTTGTTGCGGGCTATTATTATAAATCGGGTGAGTCAAAGAAGGCCGCCGAATATTATTTAAAAGCTGCAGAATATTACAGGTCAAGCGGGCAGGATGATACAGATAAAGCTGCCGCTGCTTTGTATTCTGCAACAGATTCGTTTGTTGCTGCGGGCTTAAAGGGTGATGCAGAAGCAACAGCAAAGGCTCTTGTTGAATTGTATCCAGATACAAAACAAGCAGGCAAAGTAATGAATCTTTTGAAGTAAGGGGCAGGAATATGATGAAGATAAGAAAATATATTTTTGGAGTACTCACATTCGGAATGCTTACCGCTGTGTTTGCGCAAAGTACTTCTGATGAAAGTCAGATTGAACTCCCTGATTTAACTACTGTTGTAAGTGGCGCAGAGGAACAGGAAAGCCTTGCACCTGCTCCAGATTTTGATGATGTTTTGGAGCTTCCGTTTAATTCTGGTGATGTTGTTCCCGCTCTTCCTACTGCTGCTGTTGGTGATGAAACTGATGTTGTAAATGCAACAAATGATGATATGCAAAAAGACATTTACGCAGAAGGAACAATCGGAGGCGGATATCCTGCAGCCTTTACCGGTGACTTTGAAATCTCACGACTTTATGGTGCAGATCCATTTAAGATTTCGTTTGCACATAATTCTGCTGCGGGTTTTGCGGGACACAATCTTGCAGACGGCTTTAGTAATCATTCAACTTTAATTGGTGTAGAAAAAGATTTTATCCGTAAATCACTTCGCTGGGGTTTTGCAGGTCGTTATGAAGATTTAGGAAACGGGCTTCAGAGCAAAACAGAAAGCATTTCTGCAAATAATCAGGATTCTGTAGGACTTTCTGCAAATGTATTATGGAAGCTCCCGAATGATTTTGAACTTGCTTTTAATGCGGGCAGTGAATTCTATTACCGCTTTGCAGATATCACAAAAAACAGTTCCGATACTTTTGAAGTTCCAGACTGGATTCGAAATACTTCAAGAGTTACTGCAGATCCTGAATTGAAAATCTCATGGCTCCACGAAGGTTTTGAAGTTTCATTTGCTTCACAATACAATCTTGAAGCCTGGAATAAAGTTTCAAACCGCGGGGAGTTTGATCTTGGTTTTGCATGGCACAATGATAAGCTCAAGCTTTTTGCAGATGCGGGCGTTGTTGTAGGAAACTGCATTGGAAATAATCCTGTTATTCCACCATTCACACTTGGACTTGAAACAAATCTTCCTGTTTATTTTTCTGATAGAGAGTTAAACCTTACTTTGTGCGGTGGTCTCTTTTCTGAACGAAAAACTACAGCACAGTTAGAAAGAGAATTTTTATTCAGTGGAACAGAGCTTCTTACTTCAGAAACCTCAGACTGGTATGGAGAGTTAACACTTTTAGTTCCATTAAAGAGTTCTTTTACAGGAACAGTTGCGGCTGGTCTTTATCACACTGCATTCGAAAACGGAGTGTGGACACCTGATTATGATGATGCATCAAAGCTTGTATCGGGCTTGTATACTTTCTCACAGAAAAACAGAAACGAGCTTTATACCGATTTTGCTTTCACCTGGAAATACAAGATTTTTGCGGCTACTGCAAAATATCATGCTTATTGGCTCGAAACTCCAGTTCTTGAAGATAAACACACAATCAGTGTAAACCTTGCTGTTCAAAGTCAAAAGGGTCTGTGGGGTGCAAGCTTAGATACAGCATATGTACTTGATTCATCAGACAAACCTGTAATCAGTCTGGAAGGATATGTGCAGGCATCTTCTGCCGTTCGCATTGTTCTTTCGGTTAATGATATGTTAAAATTGCTTGGTGCAGAGGAACGCCTGTATGCCGGACAGTATGTCTCAAACAGCGGAAATGCATCTTTAGCCGTAAAATTCTTATTTTAGTGGTCCCTGAACTTTTCGAAGGGGACCTGGAGGACTTATGATAGAAACTTTAAAATCTGGCGGACTTTTAATGATTCCAATTATCATCTGCGGAATCATTGCAACTTTTATAATTATCGAGCGCTGCATTTATTTTGCAAACATCCGCAAAAAGGATGAAACACTTATTTCAAATGTAAACGCTTCTCTTGCTGTAGGCGATTACGAAGCTTGTGGTGCTGCTTGTGCTCAGGCAGATACTCCAATGTCTCAGGTAATCAAAAAGGCAATAGACAGCCGCCGATATGAAGAAAGCGATATTCGTGATCTTGTAGAAGCCGAGATGGATTTTGTAGTTCCACGCTTTGAACACTTTTTAACACCGCTTGGAACAATTGCAAATATCGCAACTTTGCTTGGACTTTTGGGAACAGTAACAGGAAACATCAAAGCCTTTGGTGTACTTGGTGCTGGTGGTTCTATGGGAGATCCTGCGTTGCTCGCTGGTGCAATTGCCGAAGCACTTGTTACAACAGTTGCAGGTCTTATAGTTTCAATTCCATCGGTTATTTTCCATAACTATTTTGTTTCTCGCGTAAACCGCAGAATTGTTGAAATGGAAGCTCACGTAACTTCTATTGTATTAAAGCTTACAGGACGTATTAAATAATGAGAATGAAAAGCAAGAGGGGTAGTATCCGCTCAAATGTAGATATGACCCCTATGATTGATATTGTATTTCAGCTGATTCTCTTTTTCCTTGTTTCTACAACTTTTGCAATTCTTCCTGGAATTAAATTGCGATTGCCTACAAGCCACACTTCTGAAGGCACTTCGTTCCAGGGAATTACAATCACTGCAGATGCAGACGGACTTTTGTTCTTTAATGAAAAAGAGGTTTCGCCTGATGATTTGAAAAAGGAGCTTGTTCTTTATGATACAGGCGACATGAAAAAGGAAGAGTTCCCTGTTTCTCTTGAGGCAGATTCAGAAGTAACAAATGGAACTATCGTAAAGATTTTTGATATTATCCGCGAAAGTGGTTATGCAGTAATAAACTTACGCACAGCCAGCGCAAAAAAGGAAAATTAAATAACTATGATAAAGCAGCCTTTGTTTGGACAAGACAGTTCTCCTCATAAAACAAGCTTAATCTTAAGCCTGATTATTACAGGTGTAATATGGATTGTTTTTACAATTTCAAGCTTCT
This sequence comes from uncultured Treponema sp., assembly GCA_946411215.1. Taxonomy (GTDB): domain Bacteria; phylum Spirochaetota; class Spirochaetia; order Treponematales; family Treponemataceae; genus Treponema_D. Next base: position 22,916 of record CAMKDH010000001.1, read on the forward strand.
TTATAAAATTTCCTTCGCACAAAAACGAATATAAAGTTGTTCAGATTGTCCTGGATACTGCAAAAAGTCCCGTGCCTCCTGAGGTCCAGGAACAGTCCGCCGCACCAGAACAAGCTCCTGCACCTGCTGAACAGTCCGTGGTCACTGAACAAGCACCCGTGGTCACTGAGCCTGTCGAAGTGCAACCTTCAAAGCCCGTGGTTACCGAGCCAAAACCCGCTCAAAAATCACAGCCAAAAACAACTCCCGCTCCTGCTAAAAAAACAGAGCCTGTAAAAAAATCGGAACCCGCAGAAAAAGAATATACAAAAGTTCCTGAGTTTACAGAGTATGCCACAGACTATTCTGATTTTGACTTTAACAATGTGTCTACAAGTAAGCCAAAGGAATTTGACTGGTCTACATTTGACGACACCAGCTCCTCTTCAGAATCTGAGCCCGCAGTAAGCCAGAAGGTAGAAAAAGTAACTACTCAATCAGCAATGCAGGGTTCTGCCGCAAGTACATCAACATCAAATCAGCGTCAGACAAGCTCAAGTTCTACAACAACTACAAATAAAACAACTACAACAACATCAACTTCAAGCAGCACAAGCAGTGCCTTGAGTAATATAAAATCAGCATCGTATACCGCTTCTACCGGCGACAGCCTTAAAGCAATCACAAATGCTAAAACTTCAAAATCTTCCGATGGCCAGATAAGCATGCAGATGAAAGATGGTACAACTAGAGTTCTTCTTGATCCAATTACACCTGCAATAAGGCTTTCTGCACAGGCTGCTGCATTAATCGACAGCGACAGAACTGTAAATATTGAATTCCGTGTATTGGTTAATGGAAACGTTCCTCGTGGTGAGATTAAAATTACGCCTGAATCTATTCTCCCTCAAAAAGTTCGCGAAGAAATCTATGATCAACTTTGCCAGTGGATTTTTGACGGCGGTTCTTCTGCTGCGTATGCCTCTTTTGAGTACACAATCGTAAAAAAATAGCAAATTTTCGTTAAAAAAGCCTAATCTTGCACACTAGTATACAAGTTTTTCTTGAGATTTTTGTCCCTTCGTGATATTATAAAAATGAAGAGAAGATTCATTTTTTTTGGAGATATTTTACTATGGAAATGACATTAAGATGGTACGGAACAGGTTTTGATTCAGTAACTTTACAGCAGATTCGTCAGGTGCCAGGTGTACACGGCGTTATTACTACTTTATATGATTCTGTTCCGGGAGATGCATGGGAGCTTGATGCCATTAAAAAACTTAAGGCCGAAGTTGAAGCAGCTGGTCTTAAAATTGCTGGTATTGAAAGTGTAAATATTCACGATGACATTAAAATTGGTGGCGGCGACCGCGATAAATATATAGAAAATTACATCAAAACTTTGGAAAGGTTGGGTCAGGAAGACATCCATATGGTTTGCTACAACTTTATGCCTGTTTTTGACTGGACCCGCAGCGAGCTTGCCCGTGTTTGCGAAGATGGTTCTACAGTTCTTGCGTATAATTCAACAGCAGTAGATGCAATCAAGCCGGAAGAAATGTTTAAGTCTATTGATAAAGATTCAAACGGTTTTATTCTTCCAGGTTGGGAACCAGAACGCATGGCCCGCGTAAAGGAATTGTTCGAGCTTTACAAAGATATCGATAACGAAAAGCTTTTTAATAATCTTGTATATTTCCTTAAAGCAATTATGCCTGTCTGCGACAAATACAATATTGATATGGCAATTCACCCTGATGATCCTGCATGGCCGGTTTTTGGTTTGCCACGTATTATTACATGTCAGGAAAATGTTGTTCGCATGCTCAAGGCTGTTGATAATCCTCACAACGGATTGACTTTCTGTACAGGTTCATACGGTACTAACCGCAAAAACGATCTTTGTGAAATGATTAAAGCAGCAACTGGCCGTATTCACTTTGCACATATCCGAAACCTCAAGTTCAATACTGCAATTGATGATCCAGTTCAGGACTTCCAGGAATCGGCACACTTGTCTTCTGCAGGCACTTTTGATATGTTCAAGATTGTGCGCACTCTCTACGAAACTGGCTTTGATGGAGTTATCCGTCCAGACCACGGCCGCATGATCTGGGGCGAAAAAGCCATGCCAGGCTACGGCCTCTACGACCGCGCTCTTGGTGCAACTTACCTCCAGGGCCTCTGGGAAGCCTGCGAAAAAACAATCGACAGAAGCGGTGTGAAGTTGTATAGATAATAGGCGCTGTTTACACGTTTAATTAAGAAATCAAAAAGGCTGCCCGTTTGGACAGTCTTTTGTTTTAGTTTTCATCTGGAAGTGTTCGTAATACGGCAAGCACTTGTTTGTTTGTTAATGCAACTACTTTGTTTCGGGATTCTTTCATTAAAAGAGGATAGCCGGACATTCGGCCTTTTGTGCCTGTTGAAAAACCAACATAAATATCAGATCCTTTGTAATTGGTCAAGAATCGCGCAGAGGATCTTCCATGATCTTTTGAAAAATCAATAAAATTGTTCAATGTCATTTTCTTGCCTCCAACATATAATCTACCACAGCCTTATTCAAAAAGCAATTAGAAAGATTTAATAATTTGATTGTACCTAGTCTAACTCTATAAAGAAAATTTCTAATTCTGCTTGTTTGGAACAGTTCATTTGTTTGTGGGTCATACATAAAAAGTTGGTCTTGGTTTTTAAAAATAACCATTATATGGCCATCTGGAGTTAAATCTTTCCAATAAAACTCAATGCTATAAAATACATCATTTTCTAGAAAATTGGTAAACCATGAAAGTAATCTTGGCATATATTTTTCTTTTGGCTTTATATATTCTGGAAAAACACCGGTATTTTTATCAATTAGTCCAAAATTTGTATTTTCAGAAACCTGGAACATTATTTCATTTGTTTCATCATACGGTTTTGCCTGTACATTGAATCCATCTAAACGGGCTTTAAAACATAAAACACAAGCGGGACAATTACCAGCGGTGGCTGTATGTGAAACATAATCTGGATTAACATTTCCGCTATCTGCCTGGGAAAAGGTCATGGAAGCCCCCTTTTTTACCCCAGCAATTTCATCTGTTACTATTTCTATTGTCACTACTATTTGCCCTTTTTACCACATCAAATGCAGCCCTGTCTCCTCGTACTTTCGGAACTTTTTTTCCATGCTGATTAGAGTAAGGTTACTACGGATAGCCTGTTGTACAAGCATTAAATCATATGGAGGATTCTCGTTTGTAGTTTGTGAGATTTGGGTACTACTTACATAATCGTATGGTTCTGGTGTCAGAAACTTGAGGTTATATTGTTCTGCGATGTGGGGTAGATGCATCACATTTATTGGTCCTAAATCAATAACTTTGCTTTGAACCTTTGTTGCAATCTCCCAAAAAGAAATTGGGCTTATGTAAATTTCTTCTTCGTTATTTATAATTTCCATTACTCTCTTTGAGATTTTATTCGTATTCAATAATAACGAAACAAAAATATCGGTCCCAATTAAATATTTTACTGTTTCCTCTATACGCTTAAATACCGCTACCGGTTTCCGTGCCCGCCCGTATAAAATCTGAACTTCTTCACCTTGCAAAACCTTTTCAAGTATCGAAGAAAACTGTGCCTTAAATTCACCAACTGTCATCTGTATCATAAGTTTATGATATGATTAACTTGTCAAGTTGTCAAGATAAGTAACAATGCTACAACCTTGCAGTCTCTGTGAATCGTACAAAATATTTAAACAATGTCATTGTCGGGCTTGACCCGGCAATCTATCTCCTCTATTAATCCTTCTCCAAGTATATTGAATTTGACAATTCCTAATTGCTAAAATATTATATTATAGATAATAACCGTGATATTTTTGCGAGGTGATATATGAAGAAAGCATTTGTAGAATTTATATCTATTTTTGTAGCAGGCTGTCTGTTCTTTTCTTGTAATCCTTCTACGGGAGATGATTCTGGTGAGGAGATTCAGCAGCAGCAAAAAGAACAGCAACAACAGGAAAACTCTGAAAAAACTGAGAAAGATGACAAAGATTCTGTAGAAACAGTTGATGGTGAAAACAAGCCTGATGATAAAGACGATACAACCCCAGTTCTAAATCGTAAGATTGGTGTTACATTTAATCTTTCGGGCGCTCAGGCCCTTGCAAAATTAGAATCAGAAAATTCTCGTGCCGCTGCAAGTAGTCGTCTTGGTGATATTGTAAAAATCATGTCAGATGGCAGTATGGAAGATGCTGTCTTTGTTGAAGAGAATTGTGAATTAAGTGATATTGTTTCAATTTATAAATCTCCTCTTAAAGATTCCGATGAAGTTTTCCTTGTTATGAGTGGGGAAAGCAAAATTGGTTATGAAGAAGTAAATAAAGAATATGATTGGGGAGGTACATACAAAGATACTCAGGATATTAGAGTAGGACAGTTACTTGCCTTACACGAAGATGGTACTATTGCTGATATTTTAAAGAAAGAAAATGCAACAGATTCTATGAATACACATCTTTCATTAAGGACTGATAGCATAACTTTTGATGCTAAAGGAAATGTATATTTTATTTCTAGTGATAATGGCGATATGATTTATCAGTATAATCCAAAAACTGCAAAACTTACACAAATGGTTGCTGCTGTAGGAAGTACTATCTATGATAAAATGCAGATTGATGATGAAGGACTGTGGATTTTCGTTTCAGGATATCGTAGTAATTCTTATTTCTTACGTGCCATTCCTATAAATAATCCTAATAGTCCTGTGAATGTTTTCTATTCATCTGACTGGAGTATACAATGTGATAATTGGGTATATGATAAAGGATCTGGAATATTATATTTTATTATTCATGAAAACATGAATAATCCTGATTGCTTATGTACTGCTACTAAAAAGAATGGTTTTAAAGATAAAAAATATTTGAATTATTATGTAGGTGATGGATTTGATGGTTTGAATCTATTTGACTTATATGGTTTTTATACAGGTACATATAATTGGAGAGAAACGGTAAAGGATTCTCAAGGAAAATTTAATCCACAGATAATACTTGATAGAATAGTATCTGATCTTCCAAGTTATTGGGATTCAAGTTCTGGACAACCAAAGAGGATTACGTTGGATGAAATTGATATTCGTTTTGACAAGTATGAAAGTTTAAATGGAGAATTAAGTAAGGTAGCAAAGTTAACTAAAGGAAAGAAAAATCTTGAAGCATTTGAAGCGTTGGATACAAATGAAGGTCGAGGAGCTTTGTATGCAATTTCTTATCATAACAACGGATATTTTAATTCGATAAATACACAAGATGGTTATTCGCATAATGTTTTAGCTGATATTATTTATTTAAAGGACTCTGATGTTCTGTTAGCAGATAGTGAGGAAGAATTATTTAATTATACAGTTTCACTTGATTCTATTTATAATGAGGAAACTGGAGAATGGAGTTTTCCAACCGAGACCAGATCAGTAAAAGGTTGTGACTTGTTTGAAAAATATCAAAATGGTAATTACAAGAGTTCATGGGAATGGGTTTTAGGGGGAGAATATGTAATAGGTAATGATTATTGGCGAAATTGTTACAAATTTTCGGCTAATTATTATAATGAGGATGAGGAACTTGATGCAAGTTCAATTTTGGAAAAACTATTTAGTTATTGTAATATGGAGGGTGAAAAAGAATTTTGCTTAACAGTATTTAAAAATGATGAATCTTTTGGTTCGTTATATACAACACTTACTGATGAAGATGCAATAGAATGGATTGCATCAAATCTTGATAGAATGGATTTATTTGTGCAGTTATTATGTGGAAATTATGAGAATATGGTTTATTCTAACTACTATAAATATTTTTACAGATATTTTATGAGTTTTCTTTCAAAAACTTGTTTTATAAAAGGTTCAAATATCAAAGCAATTAATTGGAATTGTGATAATAGTAGTTATGATGCTATTCCATATTCAAGAGAGGGTGGAGCAAGACTTAATGTCTCAGATTCTGGAATTTACTATGAATACTACAACACAACTGGAACTGACCCTTATTATTTCATTGTTCAGGTAGCCGATGCCGATGGAAAACTTGTTGAACTTGTAAATAAGCTTCCACTTCCGTCTGGTAAGGTTGTAAAATCAGAAAAGAATAAAGACCGCATCCTTTTGCAGTACTCTATGACGAATGAAAACGGTGCAGAACTTGGTTATCATCATATCTACTCTGTAGAAATGTCAAATGGTGTCGTTACTAACTGTTTTGACAACGTACCGAACCGAGACAACCTGGAAGTATTTACATTCAACTCCGCTGGTGACTTACTGTACTACAGTGCTGTCCGAGGAACATTGGTAGAAAACGGTATCGTAAATCTAATTACCAACGAATACAACCCTCTAGATCTCCAGCGCAAGATGGTTGCGGTTTATACGTTTAATTAGCCAGTTTGCCAAAAAAATAACGCCTTCCTTACAAAAAAGCGGTATTATATTTCTTGACAAAACTACTTCTATAGAAGTATATTTTAGTTGTGTCAAAGCTGATTTTATATCATGGGTCGAATAAAATTGTCTCAAATCCAGTGTATGGGGAAGGTAAAATCTATAATGATTATGGTCGGGGATTTTACTGTACTCAGAGTAATGAACTTGCAAAAGAATGGGCATGCCCGACTCTTGATGACGGTTTTTCAAATTGTTATGAGCTTGAGACAGAAGGGCTTTCTGTTTTGGATTTACAGTCCGAACAATTTTGTACGCTTCATTGGCTTGCTGTTCTGATTACAAACAGGCGTTTTGATTTTGATACTCCGGTTATGCGTCAGGGGGCAAATTATCTGAATAAAAATTTCCTTCTGCAAATTTCTGATTATGATTTAATTAAAGGGTACAGAGCAGATGATTCATATTTTTCGTTTGCGCAGGCATTCCTTTCGAATCAGATTTCTTATGCGCAGCTGCAGTCTGCAATGAAGCTTGGAAAACTTGGTGAACAGATTGTGCTTAAAAGTAAAAAAGCTTTTGATTTGATAGAATTTAAAAACTATGAAATTGCCCAGGGAAAAAAGTATTATAAATTACGTTTGAATCGTATGGAAAAAGCAAAGTTGGATTATAAAAAGTCTCTGGAAGAATCAGACATTTCGGGGCTTTTTATTCGCGATATGATTTTGGGAGATATTCAAAATGATGACCCGCGCTTACGATAAATTTTTTCTTCCTGGTGTAATGAAAAATCTAGGCTTTGCAGTTGATTTTGCTGTGAATGGGTGTGGAGTTCCTGCCGACTCGTTTTATGATTTTTTTATTGCATCAAAGGTTGCAAAAGGTATTGAAGAAGGTTCTCCTCTTTTTATTTGTGGCTGCTCAGGAACAGAGCTTGCACTTTCTGTTTTTGAACGTGTTGGATTTTCTGGCAACCTAGCCACTGCAGATTCGTTTGTTCGTTTTGAGCGTTCTCCTGAATATTGGGCAGGCTGGATTCTGGCATATTATCAGTGGGAAACAAATCTTTCATTTTTAAAAATCAGGGATTACATTCCGTTTTCGCAAATTATAAATATGTATGAACCTCTTCACGAAGCGCCTCAAGAAAAGTTTTTGGACGTTATGAATAATCTTATAAAACAAAAAGATTTTGGAAAAAAGACAAACCTTCACAATCTTAGAAAAGCTTCAGGACTTACACAAAAAGAACTTTCGGAACTGACAGGTGTAAACCTCAGAACTTTACAGCAATATGAAATAGGTTCCAAAGACATAAATAAAGCAAGCGGTCAGACAATCAATTCATTAGCCCTTGCTTTACACTGTAATTTCTATGATATTATGGAGCTATCTTTATAATGAATTCTAACAATGCCAAACCGGTGTTGCCAGTTTATTGCTGAAGGGTTGTGCCCGTCTGAAATCCGGGAGCCAGCTTGTGTCGTCTGTTAGTTCCTGGTAGAAAAGATATTCAAAGTCGTAGGCTTCTATGAGGTCCTGGATGTCGGCATCTTCTTGCGGGGTGACGAGGCGATTTTCTAAAGTGGCAAGGGCTGTACGGCGGGCAGACAAACGATCTGCTTCTTCTTCAAAAGGTACTGGTGTGTATTGATTCATGAGCGAGATGATTGCGCGGCCGTCTGCATTTTCTTTGAGCCATTGCAGAACATCAGCGGTCTGTTCAAATTTTCCAGGCATAAAAAGATGACGTATTATTACTCCAGACATCATTTTGTCGCGGGGTTCTCCAGGCTCTGCCCATTCTGCAGGTTTAGCATTTGGCGGTTCTGGGATGCTTACAATTTCAAGCGGATTATTTTCTATCATCCAGCGGATTGCGGCTGTTGCTGATTCTGGATAGTTAGGTGCGGCAAACAAAGATTTTGAAAGTGCAGAATCAAGTGTTTTTAAATCAGGCAGCCAGATTGTAACGAGGCCTTTTAAAAGCTCCAGCATTTCAACTGACTCGTATGCAGAACTGTTCCAGCAAAATGGCACTGTAACTCCGCCATCGCGCGCGGCCCTCAAAAATTCCGCAATCTTTGCAATGTGGTGACTTCCTGTTACAAGATTGATATTTTCTGCACCGGCGGCCTGCAACTTCAAGCAGATGTCTTTGAACTCGGTGCTATCTACTGCGCGGCCCAAACCATTCTGGCTTATCTGGTAATTCTGACAAAACGCACAGCGCAAAGTGCAGCCTGTAAAAAAGATTGTTCCACTTCCGCCAAAAACTGTTACAAGGGGTTCTTCTCCAAAGTGGAGGCCTGCAAAAGCAATGCGGAGGTCTGCGGGTTCCTTGCAAAAGCCTGGCCCTTCGACAAGCTCAGGGACCACACGGTTTACTCCACACTTTCTTGGGCACTGTTTGCAATCGCGGTAAAAATCCTCGTAATTCAAAATCAGTATGCTCCCTTAGAAACAAGCACCATCATAAGCTCCTGTAAAATATTTACAGGTAAATCTTCGGCTTCGTAATTTACAAGACGGCCAATTTCCTGCCAGTCTTCGTCAGAAATTAAATCCTGATCTTCGTCGCTGTTATTTAAAAAGGCCAGCATTGCGGCAAGCTTTCCTGTGTTTTCGTCGCTTGGTTCGTACATTAAATCTGTGCTGTTAAAAACATAAGTGTTTTCCCAGTATTCATAAATTGAACCAGGAAGTCCCATTGGGCAAGAAGTTGCGCGCTCAAAAAGATTTCTAATGTCATCGCGAATATCATTGTAGCCAGAAAATCCCGGCTTGTTATTGCGGGCATGTTTTTTTATTTTTTCAACATCACTTAAAAATTTTCCAATATCTGTCATTTACAACATCCTTGTATTTTTTTTATATTCTTCAAATCCTGGTTTACGAGCCTGATGCTTGTCTGCCATTGGAATGCTTACAAAAAGGAACATGAGTGTATTTACCAAAGCGCCTGTTAAAAGCCACCAAGTATCTCCAAGTGCAATTACGCTTGCAAGTCCAATTCCCCACCACATAAGAATTTCACATGCATAATTTGGATGGCGTGATTTTTCCCAAAGGCCTGTCTGAATAAAACCGGTGCCACCTTCGTATTTAAAACGATGCATCTGAACATCTGCGATGCCCTGAAATACTGTTGCTGTAAAACACAAAACAATAAACAAAAGGCAAACTGGTTTGAACACCGCACCCTTTGCAACAGCTGTAACAGCAGGAAGCACGCAAAGATATACTACAAAAGTTGGAAACATATGAATGCCAAGAAAATTAATTACCGGATAAGCAGGTCCTGTTTTTTCTTTGAGCATCACATAACGCCAGTCCTGATATTCAAAGCTTTTGAAATTATATGCCCAATTGCTTGTAAGTCTAAGCGCCCAGAAAAGTACTGCTGCAAAAAGAAGCCAGCCCATCAAAGTTGTGCCAGTTCCATTTTCATTCATTTTATGAAGTGCAACAGCAAGAATAACAGGTGGCTGAACACTCCAGTAAGGATCATAAACAGAAGCATTGTGGAAAATCAAACTAAAGATGAAAACTAAAATTGTAGCGGAAATATCGGCAAGAAGAAGTGAAAGCCAGAAAGAAGACTGTCCCTCGCCGGCAGAAAATTTTCCCTCAAAAAAATCATAAGTAAAAAGGCCGCATAAAACTGCAAGAACGTAAATAAAAATAATTACAGCAAGCGCTGCATATCGGTTCTTTATCATAGAAGTATGCTATCAGATTGAAACTTATTTTTCAATCTGATAGCATTGCTTTATGTTTTCGGATACACACTTTCACTTTAAAATGATGACAGAAGAACGCGGCATAAATGGCCCTGAAACTTTGACAAGTATGGCCACCCGCGATTGTTTTTTTGGACTTGATATTGGAACCCGCGCAGGAGACCTTCAGAGAAGGCAACTTGCCGTAGAAAAATGCATTGCAGCTATTGCCGACTCCCGCCTTGCAGATAAAGCACGAAACTTTATGTACTTTACCGCCGGAATCTGGCCTGATGTAGACAGCATAAAAGACAGAGAAAATCAGATGAAAATTCTACGGGAATCTGTTCAGACTGCTGCAACCGACAAGGATCAGGACACTCTTCATCGTCGTGTAATTGCAATAGGTGAGTGTGGTCTGGATCATCACTGGAATCCAAGTGGTGCAGACGGCCGCTGTGAAGATGATTTTGATGAACAGCTTTATCGTGGAGAACGTGAACTTTTTGAGTCACAGATAGAACTTGCACGCGAACTTAAACTTCCTGTAATTGTTCACAGCCGCGATGCTTACGAAGACACTCTGGACTGTATTAAAAACTGTGCTTACGACAAGGGCATAATTCACTGCTACAGTTACGGCATAGAAGAAGCACGAAGCTTCCTTGATCGCGGCTGGTACATTGCCCTTGGTGGCGGCATAACTTACACGAAAAAATCAAAAGTCGAACAGATGGAAGCCCTAATCCGCTTTATACCATCAGACAGACTTCTTACAGAAACAGACGCACCATACTTAGCCCCGGTTCCTTTCCGCGGACAAGCCAATACCCCGGTTTTAGTTGAGCATGTATTTAATTACCTTGCAAAGGTTAGAGGACTTACGGTCGAGGCTTTAAACTCTCTTGTTGATGAAAATATAAAGAGGCTTTTTTTCTAAAACAGTCTGCCTTTTAAAAGTCAGAAATTATTCATTTCCGGTAACTCTAGGCAAAATCATAATGCCGTGAACTGCTTCTTCACTACCTGCGGGCATGCTTACAAAGAACATTCCTGTTGCAACTGCTTTGGCCGCGGTTTTAACAGTATCCTTTGCCGCTTCTTCAGCAGATTTTTCTTCTTTTGAGTTTTCGTGGGAATCAATAAAATCCTTTATAATTTCATAGGCGCGGTCGTAATCAGAAATCAGAATAAAAACCTTTATAGAAAAACTTGAGGCACCACCCAGCGCGTTCAAAGAATACATTCTGTTTACATGTTCATTTTCTGTATAAGTTGGAATATTCTCTGCTGCAAGAAGGCTTCGCAAAAAAGAGCAGACACTAAAACTTCCAACTGCTAAAAATTGCTGGCTTTGCTCACCCTGACGTATTCGTTCAAAATATCCTTTTTCGTAAGCTTCGGCATCGGCAATAGCTTTGTTATGTTCTTCTTCATCTGTATAAAATTCCGAAAGAGCCTGACTTGAACGGATTTCTTTAATTTTGCGAACTCCTGAAATGATAAACCAGAGACACATTCCCCCAAAAAGGACGTAAATAATAACACTAATAACAACCATGTCTTGATTGTACTTCAAACTAATAAAAATCTCAAATGAATGTTTTTATATAACCAATTTTTTATTCTTGTGATATAATTTAAAAAAACATAAATTCAGGAGAAAGTGCTATGCAAACAGCAGCATTAGTTTTAGGAATTATTTCCCTCGTAATCGCCATTGGTGGTGGTGCAGCAGGATTAGGTTGGGTTGGCTCCGTTTGTGGTGTCCTTGCTATTGTTTTTGGAGCTTTGGGAATGAAAGCCGGAGGAGCTCAGAAAAAAACAGCAAAAACAGGTTTGATTCTTGGAATTATTTCTCTTTGCTGGGGAGTTATTGTTACAATTGCCTGCATTGCCTGTATTGGAACAGGAGCAGGAATAGGAGCAAGCTTAGGTCTCTTTGACTAATTTCAGGGAGCCGGTTTACGTTCCCCTTTATAAATCTTGGTTTTATAAAGATTCCTCTTTACGGTCTTATGATTGTAACTGGTATTCTGAGCGGAGGCGCAATCTGTAAGAAGTTATGCTCTCTTCAGAATATCAATTTTTATGATTTTATAATTATTTCTGCAGTTGCAGGCAGCCTTGGCTTTGCGGGTGCAAAACTTTTTTTCCTTTTTGATTATTACGGAGCCTCAAACTTTTTTAAGGTCCTGGACCAGATGCTTTTTCATCCAAAAACTTCGGGGCTGATTTCCGGAGGTTTTGTTTTTTATGGCGGCCTGCTTGGTGGTTTTGCCGGATATTTTATTGGAGTAAAAATTGCCCGTACAGGACTGACTACTTTTTTAAATACCTTTGCTTTTGCAATTCCATATGTTCATGCATTTGGGCGCATAGGATGTTTTTGTGCCGGCTGCTGTTATGGTATAGAGCATCATGGAGGATTTTCTATTGCGGGGCGCTTTCCGGTTCAGCTGGTCGAGGCCTTTCTGCTTTTTGCATTTGCTTTTTTTGCATTTTTTACCATTCGAAAAAAAAATCATCTGTTTTTCTTATATATTCTTTATTATTCTTTCATCCGCTTTTTTCTGGAGTTCCTTCGAGGCGATGAAGCCAGAGGAAGAGTTTCTTTTTCAAATGGACTTTCCTTTTCAACTTCACAAATCCTTAGTCTGATTTTATTTACTGCAGATCTGATTCTCATCATTATTCTTTTGATTAAAAAAGCTAAAAACGATAAAGTAGGAGTTAAGGATATTTAAAATGATTAACACGACGCTATGTTATATAGAAAAAAACAATTCATATCTTATGCTGCATCGTACAAAAAAAGAAAAGGATGTTAACAAAGATAAATGGATTGGAATTGGTGGAAAGTTTGAAGAAGGAGAAAGTCCTTTTGACTGTATAAAGCGGGAGGTAAAGGAGGAAACCGGTTTTATCTTGAATAAGGTAGAATACCGGGGTCTTGTTACTTTTGTTTCCCGTACAAGCGATGGGGCCGAACCTTACTACGAGCTCATGCATGTTTTCTGGTCTGATGATTTTTCGATGCCCGGTGATCCTAATTCTAATGTGTTGCCCGAATGTGATGAAGGTGAGCTTGAATGGGTTCCAAAAGAAAAAATGAATGATCTTCCTCATTGGGAAAGCGATGAACTTTTCCTAAAACTTATTGATAATCGTACACCGTTTTTTTCCATTAAAGTTGAATACCTTGATGGAAAAATGACAAAAGCTGTTCAGGAGCAATAAAATGAAAACAAAAGTACAAGAACTTTCATATGAGCAGGTGCTTGCGCTCAAACCCGAAAAACTTCAGAAGCCTGTAAAGCCCGGATTATTCTGGCGATGGCTTATGCGTGTGCTTGGTAAAGGTGAGTTAAAGGCAACTAACTTCAAGGCAAATTATATTGGCATGGAAAAACTTGGAAAGCGTGAACCTTGTCTCATCCTTATGAATCATTCGTGCTTTACAGATTTGCTGATTGCAGAAACTGTTTTTGCACACCGCCCGATGAATATTGTTTGTACAAGCGACGGCTTTGTAGGAAAGAACTGGCTCATGCGTCATCTGGGCTGTATTCCAACAAATAAATTCGTAACTGATTTTGTCCTTGTACGCAATATGAAATATGCCTTTGAAAAACTTGGTACTTCTGTCCTTATGTACCCCGAAGCAAGCTACACCTTTGACGGTACGGCAACACCGCTTCCGGAAACTCTTGGAAAATGCCTTAAGCTTTTTAAGGTACCTGTTGTAATGGTTCGCACTTACGGAGCTTTTGCACGAGATCCTCTTTATAATAATCTTCAAAAACGAAAGGTTGATATAAGCGCAGATATAAAATATCTTTTGTCGCCTCAAGATATCCAGCAAAAGCCGGTTGAAGAATTGAACGATATTCTTAAACGCGAGTTTACCTTTGATAACTGGGAATGGCAAAAGCAGAACAATGTACGCATAACAGAACCGTTTCGCGCAGATTATCTGAACAGAGTTTTGTATAAATGTTCAAATTGTGGTGCAGAAGGAAAAATGCTTGGAAAAGGCATTCATCTTACATGCGGTGCCTGCAATACAGAATGGACGCTCCAGGAAGACGGCACACTGGAGCCTGCAAAACCTTTTTCTTCTGTACCTGCCTGGTTCCGTTGGGAACGCGAACAGGTACGAAGCGAACTTGAGGCAGGCACATACAAGCTTGAAACACCTGTAGAAATCTACATGCTTGTAAATACAAAAGCAATTTATCATGTAGGCGAAGGCACACTCAAACACGACATCAACGGATTTGTGCTCGACGGCTGCAACGGTAAACTTCATTATGAACAGTCTCCGAAAGCAAGCTACAGCCTTTATTCTGATTATTACTGGTACGAAATTGGCGATATGATTTGTATTGGCGACATGAAGACCCTGTACTACTGCTTTCCAAAACAGGCAGGCGATATTGTAGCAAAAGCAAGAATTGCAACCGAGGAATTGTATAAACTACAAAAATAATATAGAATGTGACTATCTTCTGGGGAATTAGCTCAGTTGGCTAGAGCATCGGCTTTGCAAGCCGAGGGTCAGGGGTTCGAGCCCCCTATTCTCCATAATCTTAATTAAAATCAAGGAAAATTATTATGGCAGACACAATGCACGTTTTGGAAAAGAACCCAAATTGGAAGGGTCGTCGTGGTCCTGTCGTTCTTGTAATTATGGACGGCGTTGGATATGGTAAATTCGAAGATGGTGACGCTGTAAAAGCAGCTCGCATGAAATATCTGGACTGGTTTACTGCAAACTGTCCTCATACAAAACTTAAGGCACACGGTACTGCTGTAGGTCTTCCAAGCGATGATGATATGGGTAACTCTGAGGTTGGACACAATGCTATGGGTTGTGGCCGCGTATTTGCTCAGGGTGCAAAGCTTGTAGGTGAATCAATTGCAAACGGTTCTATGTTTGCTGCAGACACCTGGAAAAAGCTTGTAAAAAATGTAAACGACAAAAACGCAACACTTCATTTTATTGGTCTTGTTTCTGACGGAAACGTTCACTCACACATTGACCATCTTAAAGCAATGATTACACAGGCAAG
>CAMKDH010000002.1 GCA_946411215.1 uncultured Treponema sp.
AGCCGGAAGTTGTTCAGAAGACTTTGCCACCAAAAGCTAAGAAGAATAAGAGATAGGAGATATAAAATGACTTACGAATATGAAGGAAAAACAGAGAGAGAAGCAATTGAATTGGCTGCCAGCGAACTTGGACTCGAAAGAGATCAGTTTGATGTAGAAATTCTTGAAACTCAGAAAAACTCTCTTTTCAAAAAAGGATATGTAAAAATCAGAGTTCATACTCTTGAAGATGTAAAGCCATCTCACGCAATGTTTGATGACGGTGATGCTGAAGAAAAGCATTCACGCCTTGTTGCAGATCCACTTCCACAGGATGAGTTCGAAGAAAAGCTCATTGAATTCATTTCTAAGATTGTTGAAAAAATGGGTTACGATGTTAAAGTTCAGGTTTCTTACCGCGAAGATAAAAAAATTGGAATTAAGATGGATTCTTCAAGTTCTTCAATTTTGATTGGACGCAAAGGAAAGAACCTTGATGCACTTCAGCTTCTTGCAAATATTTATGCAGGTCGCCTTGGACACGAAGAAGTTCGCGTAATTTTGGATACAGAAAACTACCGTATTCGCCGCGAAGAATCTCTTGTTCGTCTTGCATACACAACAGCAGATAAGGTTCGTTCACGCCGCAACTCAATTTTGCTTGAACCAATGAATCCTTTTGAACGCAGACTTATTCATACAACACTCAACGACATTCCTGATGTTGAAACCAAAAGTGAAGGCGATGGTTTATATAAGCAGGTAAGAGTATTGTATAAGGGAATTAGATAAGTCATTGCGAGTGAAGCGCGGCAATCCATTTTTTGAATAGATTGCCACGTCGTTATACTCCTCGCAATGACGAAGTTATACAAGCTCTTGAGGAGTTGATTTGAAAAGATCTGTTTTTTTATTTACAACAACTTTGTTACTCGGAGTTTGTTCCAATATGTTCAGCCAGAATAAGGCTACCAGCAGCAATCCTGCAAGTTCTATAAGCGTACAGGATGTTGTTGGAGACAAATACTATTCACAACTAATCAAAGACGGAAAAATCGTTCTTACACACGAGGATGGCAAAGGAAATTTAAAGCTCATTCCTCAATCACAATACGCAGGCACTATAAAATCAAATCTTATTGAAAAAAAGCCAAAACATTTTTACTACACTTACGAAGCACTTTATTATTTACCAAAAACTATATCAGTTCAAAAATCCTCTGAAATTGCGCGTTCAATTTCTAAAATGACAGAAATCAATTATTACTCAAACACAAGACGCAAGGTAATACCTCTTTATAAAAAAGCATTTATGATAGATAATGAAAAATCAACTGTTGCAATTGCCGACAACAATGCGGGAAATTGCGACGGTAAAATATATTACTGCCTTATGGATGATGCAAGCTTTGGCGAAACAAGATACAAGCTTACATACAGCCAGTCTGAAAGGGAGTTACTTACAGTATTTACAAATACAGATGATCTTGGCCTTGGACCAATTAGAGCCATCATGCCACAGGATCTTGTAATTAACCTTCTTATTCAGGAATGCGGGGACGGAATGGTTGTTTATCTTTGTGCAGACCTGGACAGCAAAAAAATGCCTGGAGTTCGCGGAAAGATTACAGAATCTATGACAGCCCGTATGGATGCCATAAGCGGTTGGTTTGCAAGCAAAATGTAATTGGAGGATATTTTGAAAAAGGTAACATCACTTGTGGTGGCTTTAATGGCATTAACATGTCTTTCTTGCTGCAGCACAAAAAAGGAAAACAAAAACACAACTTCTGAAAAGAAGCAGGAAACTGTAATTTCGGAAGCAAAACCTAAGGAAGAAAAAAAATCATCAAAGAAAAAACAGGAGATAAAAATGAGTGCAGAAACTTTAGAAGCTTTAAAAGGCAAAGAAGGATTGTTTGCAGTACTTCAGACAGAAAAAGGACAGATTGTTTTAGAGTTGTTCTTTAAAGAAACACCAATGACAGTAGCCAATTTTGTTGGTTTGGCAGAAGGAACCTTGGATGCTGCAAAGGGAGAACCTTTCTATGACGGACTTACATTCCATCGTGTAATTTCTGATTTTATGATTCAGGGTGGAGACCCACAGGGTAACGGTACTGGTGGCCCTGGATATAAGTTTGCAGATGAGTTTGTAGACGGATATATTTTTGATAAGCCTGGTAAGCTTGCTATGGCAAACAGCGGTGCAAATACAAACGGAAGTCAGTTCTTTATTACACATGTTCCAACAGACTGGCTCAACTACAAGCACACAATTTTTGGACAGGTTGTAACAGGCCAGGATATTGTAGATGCAGTTGAACAGGGCGATCATATTCAGGCATTACAGATTATTCGACAGGGTGCCGAAGCAGAAAAGTTCACAGTAACTCAGGACAGCTTTAACAAGCTCAAGGCCGAAGGTGAAAAGAAAGCTTCTAAGTTTGCAGAAGAACAGGCTGCCCGCGAAGCAAAACGCGCAGAAGAACAGCTTAAAGAAATCACTAAGGGATATGAAAAATCAAAAGAAGGTATTTACTTTAAGATTGCAGAAAAAGGCGCTGGTGACAAAGTAGGAAAGGGAAAGAACGTTACTGTTGGATATATGGGATACCTTGTAGACGGAACCTTATTTGATGCTTCTAGAGAATTCCACCCACAGGGACACGATCCATTAAGCTTTACAACAGGTGCCGGCCAGATGATTCCTGGATTTGATTTTATGGTTCAGGACATGCAGAAAGGCGAAGTTCGTAAAACTGTAATTCCTCCTGCACTTGCTTATGGTGAAAGAGGATATCCTGGAGTAATTCCTGGCAACGCATATATTTGCTTTGATATTAAAGTTTTGGATTTTTAATTTAAGCAGGAAATAATATGCTGAACGAGTTAGAACTTTCTAAAAAAACAATTTTCTCTTTTGAAGTTTTTCCTCCAAAAAAGGACATGCCCATAGACACAATTTTTTCTACACTTGATGAGCTTAAAGGTCTTAATCCCGATTTTATTTCGGTAACATTTGGTGCAGGTGGAAGTTCTAACAGTCAAAACTCGATTGCAATTGCAAAAAGAATTAAAGAAGTTTGCAAGGTTGAACCTGTTATTCATATGCCATGTATAAACATGACAAAACAGGATGCCACAGAAGTTCTGGAACAGTTTGATACAGCAGGAATAGATAATATTCTTGCTCTTCGTGGTGACAGAATTGAAGGCAAAGAACCTTGCAACGACTTTAAGTATGCAAGCGAGCTTATTTCATTTATAAAAGATTATGAAAACAAGAAGGGTGGCAAAAAGTTCAACATTTTAGCGGCCTGCTACCCTGAGCTTCATCCAGAATCAAAATCGGTTTACGATGATATTGATTTTTTAAAGACAAAGGTTGACGCCGGCGCTACACACCTTCTTTCCCAGCTGTTTTTTGACAACAGTCAGTTCTACCGCTTTTTGGAACGCTGCCAGATAAAAGGAATTAATGTTCCTGTAGAAGCTGGTATTATGCCTGTTACAAATAAAAAATCGGTAGAGCGCATGGTAAGCATGACAAACGCCAGACTTCCTAAAAAATTTACAGATATGATGGAAAGATATGCCGACTGCCCTGAAGCAATCCGTGACGCAGGTATTGCCTACGCAATTGATCAGATTGTAGATTTGATTACTCATGGTGTTCAGGGAATCCACCTTTACACCATGAATAATCCTCTGGTAGCCCGCAGAATCTACGAAGCCACCAGAAGTTTGTTTAATGTAAGTCCTATTAGATAACTCCAATACCAGTAAGAAGAATTACAAACAGGAGAATTGGGGCAACAAACTTAAGCATGATAATGTAAAGTGTTTTGCGGCCAAATTTTTCACCGTTGAGTGTAACTTCATCAATAACTGTATTAGGCTTAGCAACCCAACCAATAAGAATACATGTAAGAATTCCAACGATTGGCATGAGTACGTTGTTACTTGCATAGTCAAGAATATCAAGAACCTGACCAGTTGAACCTGTAGGGAACAACAATTCAAAGTAAAGTACGTTGTATCCAAGACAAACAATCAATGAAACGACAGCAGAAGCTCCTGCCATAACAAGTGTTGCCTTTTTGCGGTCCCACTTGAACTTATCCATCATACTTGATGTGATTGCTTCAAGAAGAGAAACTGCAGATGTAAGTGCTGCGAACAATACCATTACAAAGAAAATCAAACCAAGGAACTCGCCGAACTTTCCAAGAGAAGCAAATACTTTTGGAAGTGTTACGAACATAAGTCCTGGACCTGCAGACATTCCTTCGCGGCCAGAGAAAGCAAATACTGCTGGAATAATCATGAGTCCGGCAAGCATAGCAATTCCTGTATCGAAGATTTCAATCTGGTTTACTGATTTTCCGAGGTTTACGTCTTTCTTCATGTATGAACCGTAAGCAACCATAATACCCATAGCAATAGAAAGTGAGTAGAAAAGCTGACCCATTGCATCGAGACAAACTGTAAGGAACTTTTTAACTGTAAGGCCCTTGAAGTCTGGGATAAAATAAATTGCAGCTCCCTGAAGACCTGTTCTTGTAATTCCTGTTTCTGGATCTGTGTATTTAATGAACAAAGCATAAATAGAGATGAAAAGAACGATGATTACAAGAATTGGCATGAGAACTTTAGAATATTTTTCAATTCCCTGTTCAACGCCTTTATAAACAATTACAAAGCACAAGAGGGCAAACAAAATTGTGAAGAATATTGGCTGCCACTGTGCTGTAATGAATCCTGTAAAGAATCCGTCCTGAACTGCGGCCTGACCCTGGAATGCAAGATAAGTTGCCATATACTTGATTACCCATCCGCCGATTACACAATAGTAAGGATAGATAATGAAAGGTACAACAAATGAGAATACTCCAAGGAATCCCCAGGCTGGATTGATTTTCTTATAAGCTGTAAGAGGGCTTTCCTGTGTTTTACGTCCAATTGAAATTTCTGTAATCAAAAGTGTAAAACCAAAGGTGAGTGCAAGCACAAGATAAACGACCAGGAATAATCCGCCTCCATCTTTTGCTGCAAGATAAGGGAAGCGCCAGATGTTTCCAAGACCTACAGCACTTCCTGCCGCCGCAAGAACGAATCCGATTGAACCGGTAAACGAGTTGCGTGGTTTGATTTCGTTTTCCATAACAAATCTCCTTGTTTTTAATTAGACATTATAAGATTTTATTATATCATAGGAGGGGGAAGTTGTAAAATCGATCCTTCGACAGACTCAGGGACCACAATTATATAGGCTCAGGGAACTCTTTAAAAAAATGTCAAAATCACCGATAATAAACTTATGGCTAAGAAAAACTCTAAAAAAATGAACAAAAAAACTGAACAATCACAAAAGAGAAATAAGATTATTAAATTGGTTGCAATTATTGTTGTAGCGCTTGCTGTTGTTATAAGCGGTATTACGGCAACCGTTTCGACTATAAAAAAGAAGAAGGCCGAAAAAACTGTACGTATTGCGTTTTACGGACTTTCTGAAGAATATGTAAATATTTTAAAAGAAAAGATTCCTGTGGAAGACAAAATCATTTTGAAAATGGATGTGCTTTCGGAAGGTGCAATTGATCTTGCTGCTATAAAAGAAAAATATGATATGCTTTTTACATGGAAGGGCGAAGTTACAGATTCATTGGAAGCTTCGAGCGAAGACATTCCTGCAAAGATTGTTGAAACTATGCCAACCAGCTTGCGCAACAAAAAGTGTGTACCAATTCTTTTGGATCACTGTGAACTTGCATACAGCAAAACAGTTGTTCAAAATACAACAGAAAACTTGCCATCGAGCTTTCCAACATTTTTGAATTATTTGAGCCAGGCAAAAAATCAGGTATTCAGTCCATTTTTCTGTGCAGGTGCAGATGACAGAATTCTTACCGCATTTGTAGGAAGCCTTATAGAAGCTATGGGCGGTATAAAGGCTTATAAAAATCTTATTACTGAATTAAAAAACGGAACAGAATTTGAAGAACTGTTAGATAAGGATCTTGGTTCTCCAAATGTAACCTTGCGTTCTGTACTTGATATGCTTAAATCCTGGCCAAAGGATGGTCTTACACATCCTGCGTGGTTCAACGGACAAAAAAATGATCTTATTTATTTTGCAGAGGAAAACCATATTGGAGTATTTTTTACTTTCTTAAGTGATCACAGAAATATTCAGTATGGAACAATCAGTAAATTTGAATCATTCGTTGTTCCACCAGCTTCTTCAACAATTGAATACGGAATTATTGCTCCTGCAATTTCCTGTATGCTTTTGACAGATAACTCAAATTGTAAACGATATCTTGGTGAATTTTTTACCGAAGATGCTCAGATGGAATTGTCAAACCTTACAAAGCTTGCACCTGTTCATTCAAGAGCACAGGCATACGACAGACAGGCTGATGATGTACGCTTCTGGGCCGCTTCTTGTCCTGGTGGAGCTTTGCCAGATCTTTATCTTGCAGTATATCAGCGAAATCCAACTGCATTTGCTGAGTTTGCAAGAAATATTAGAAGCTCAATAAAATAGCAAAATTTTGTAAAAAATCCAAATTTCTCAAGTCGAAAATCAAATTTTCCGAAAATCAAAGGTACGAATAGTTATTTTCATATCGTAAAGGGTTTACGGAGGAATGCGTATATGAAACTTCAAAAAGTTTTTCTTAAAAACGCGTTAATTTTTATATTTCTTTTTTCAATTATTTCTATAATTTCTTGTGAAATAGGGTTAGGTGCAGCTGTAGATATTCAGCCACCAGGATTAACAATTGATAACCCTAAAATGAATTCTATTATCAGAGATAGTTTTGCTATTACAGGGTCTTGGAACGATGACGGTTCCATAGACGATGTATATGCAATATTAAAAAGAACAGACGGAAAACTTGTAGACGGAGTTCATGAAGAAAAACGAATTCAAGGCGAGTGGTCTTCAAGCGATGACGATAGGAATAAAGGTTCCTGGAAAGTAATTGTTGAACCGTTATCTGAAACAGAAAAACTTTTAGATGGAATATACCAGGCAACAGTTTATATTCAGGATAAAAGTAAACACATAACAACGCAAACCTCCTCTTTTACAATTGATAATACTCCTCCGGTTATTGTAATTACCCGACCGTCGACATCTATAAACGCAAAATCATTTGATACTTATGGACAGCTTTTTACTCTGGAAGGACAAGCCGCTGATGATAATAACGTAAGCCTCATAGAAGTTCAGGTATATAACGACGAAGCTTGTACAGATTTTAATCATTCTATTTCGCTCAAAAATGTCCCTAATTCTATAAATATGGATGCCGCAATTTATGATAAAGAACAGGGCGGTTATATAAGTCAGGATGAAGAGAAATATGTTTTTGAAGTTCCTTTAGAGCAAGCAGGAAGTGGTAAAGAATTTTATTGTAAAATCGTTGCGTATGACGGAGCACAAAAATATCCTATAGATGAAAACGAAAAACAGGACTCCGATGAAAAGGGAAATAATGCAGATTATTATTATCTGTATAAAGATATAGCAACTGTTGTTCTTCAGAATTATAAAATCACAGAAGTCTATTCAATTCTTAATGGCACTTATTCTTCAGAAAATTCCAGAAGCGCAATAACACCAGAGGAAGTTATAGAGCTTATTGGTTCTGAGGAACTTAAGACTTCAATTGGTAAATTTATTTTAAATCCAACAAACAATCCTACTTTCCAGATAACAGGTAGAAGTCCTCTGCTTTTGAATGGTGAAGATTTTATAGACGCAAAGAATGATGTTTCAAACGGTGGACAGATTGTTGTAGAAGTTTCTCCTGGTCTTGATGGAATTCTTTTGGATGAAGAAAGCCTTAAGGTTTATGCACAAAAATGTGATGCAAATGGAAAGGTTGCCGAAGGCACTCCAAAAATTTATTTCACAGATGCGTCCGTTCAGGAAAGCGGAACTTCGTATCGTTTTTCAATAATAATCAGACGCAGTGATGGTTTTGAAATTGGCGGCAACTATATAGTTGGTGTAGAAGGTCATGATCAGAGCACAACAAAAAATCCTGTTGAACCGGCTGGAAAAGCATATGGTTTTCATATGGCAAGCTCCGGAAATGCACCTGCTCTTGAAGTAACAACGCCAGCTTCTGGAGAAGATGTTTATAAACGCGCGGGGCAGAGTCAGATTTTTAGCGGAACTATTCAGGTAGAAGCAGGTGTGCCTGTTTTAAACATTTATAAAACTGGAGTAGAAGATCCTATAATTACTAAAAACTTTACACTTGCAGATGCTATAACTTTGAATTCAAGAACTGAATATAGCTTTAGTGAGGAAGTTAGTGATTTTGGAACTACAAGCGGAAAACAGGTTTACAAGTTAGTTGCTTCTTTTGATGGAGTTACTTCTCCTATTGTAGAACGCGAAATTATTTTTGATGTATCGGCTCCTGAAATTTCAATTACTCAACCACAACTGGCAAACAAATATGATGAAGATGGAAATATTGTTACTACTTCTAAATTTGTAAACGGAACTATTGCTTTTGAAATTTCTGCAAAAGATAGAGGTGGTGCGGGTCTTGGTAATGCTTCAAACCCTTCACAGGCAACTGCAAAATATGAAGTTCTTGTTGAGGGGCAAGCGGTTCTTTCTGAAGAGATTAATCTTGAAAATGATGTAGCTGTTGCTGTTGATACAACAAATCCAAAAATTAATGGAAAGACTTTTATTTTTAGAGTAACTGCACAAGACAACGCAGGAAACCTTGGCGTGTCTAATGATGAAAACTTCACCTATTTTGCAGATCAGAATACCGATGTTCCATATTTTGTAAAACATATTCTTTCGGCCGAAGAAATTTCTGACGGTAAAAAAGATTTTGATTTTAACATGACACAGATTTCGGCTTACAACAGTCTTAATAAAACAAACAAGCTTGGAACTGTAACAAAAGGTGATTACTTAAAATTCAGATGTTATGATGATGATGGAACAGTAAGAATAACTATTAAGAATAAGAGATTGGTTTCAAACACACAGAGCGATTGGGAAAATAATATTAACAATCTTATTACTGTATATAATAAAACAAAAGATACAAAAGCTCTTACAGAATTTGATGATTATCAATTTCCGAACACTGATGATGACTGCGGATTTTATGAATATGTAATAATTCTGAGCGATGGAAATAAAACAGAAACAATAGGACCATTCCTTGTTAATGTTGCAAAGGATAAAGCCACAATTAAAGTTGAAGTTTCTCCAGAGTATGCAAGAGATGAAAATAATTTTTCAAATAAAATTACAATAACACCTTCTATGCCGCCTTATAGTGCTTACAGAAAAATTGAAGGCAATGTAGATGCAGAAGGAAATCTTATAATTGAAAATCTGCCTATTGGAACAGAAACATCACCAGGGGTTTATGAATTTTCAGACCTTGAAGTAACAGATGAATTAAATGCATCACAACTTTTGGCAAATGAAAATCCTGTAATTTATTATGTTGTAGATGGAAATAATCAGGCAAGTACAGAGTTTAAAGTAATTCTCAAAAAAGATAATGATGCACCAGAAACAGTAACCATTACAGCGCCTCCTGCAGGAAAAATAAATAAACTGGCTCTTAATGATGATGAGTATGGTTTTAGAGGTGAAGTAAAAGATAATAAGTCTGGTGTAAAAACTCTTTATTATTGTTTTAATCAAAACGAAACTGCGCCGACAGATATTTCTGCGTATAATTCAGAACCGGCTTCAAATGGAAATTATATTATTAATAAAACAATTGATACAGGAACAACAGCTTCGGCTGCTGGAAATCTTTATGAAGGAAACTGGTCCCTTCATATTATTGCCGAAGATAATGCTGGAAACAGAACTACTCCAATAAGTCGTCAGTTTGATATTGATAAGGAAGCACCTGAATTAACAGAAACCAGTGCTGATGATCTGGGATATAAAAACGGAACCTTTACTTTAAGCGGAAAAGTTTTTGATTCTAACGGATTAAAACCTGGCAATGAAGTTGTTATTACAGATGATAAAGATAATACATATTCTCCAACAATAGAGTTTGGAACTAATAATACCTGGACAGCTTCAATAGAAGGTCTTTCGGAAGGAAAGCATACTCTTACAATAACTGCTACAGACAAAGCAGAAAAGACAACAACTCTCAAACGACTTGTAACAATCGACAGTAAAAAGCCTGTTGTTTCGCAAGATATGATACTTCCAAACGGATATTCTTTTGCGGGTACAAGTGTAACAATCAGCGGAACTACTACAGATGATGCTCCAAGTTCCGGATTAGAATGTATTAAATATTTGTTTGCAGACGGCGAGACAGATAGCGCAACTAAATCTCAGGAATTTACTTTGCAGAATGCCGCTTATTGGTCTGAAAATATTGATGTCTCTGCACTTTCTGGTTCCGAAATGAACGGATTGTTTGAACAGCAGGGAATAAAATATATTTGGGTTACCGCTTATGATAATGCAGGAAACGTTTCTGATACTGTAAAAAAATCTTTTGTTTATGACTTAAACAATCCTGTAATTAGTGATGTAAAAATTCAATATACAGGTGAAACAGAAGAATCGGCGCTTGATACAAATACAATTTACACAAAGAAAACCGGATATACAATTTCTGGAAACTTTAGCGACAGTGGTTCAAATGTAACAATTGGAGTTACAAGCAATGGAGAAAACTGTACTGTTGAACAGACAGCAAATGCAAAATCAGGTGAATGGCATTTTACAACTTCTGATTTAGCAGATAATAGTTACACTTATATTATTACTGCAACAGATGCTTCTGGCCGAATGAATACTGTAACAGCATATATTGTTGTTGATACTCAAAACCCAGAAATTGTAATTACTGAAACAGATGATATTTATAAAAACACAAATGCACATCAGTTTAGTGGTACAATAACAGAGCCTTATTTAAAATCTGCAAAGGCATATTTATATAAAAACACAACAGCAACGCTCTTTAAGGAAGAAGCAATTTCTCCTGTAAATGGAAAATGGTCTTGGACAGTAACAGGCCTTGAAGATGCAGAATATATTCTTAAGTTAGAAGCAGAGGACGACGCCGGAAATCATAACGAAAAAGCGTCTACAAAAAAACTTGTAATAGATTCTACAAAACCTGTAATAAGTTTATGTGCAGATAAGAAGCTTTTTAATGTATCGGGATCTCCTGTAAATGCGGGAACTGCACTTAGTGCTTCGGGAACATATTTTGCTAAAGAAGGCTTTACTTTAACTGGAACAATTACAGAAGTAAACTTTAAAGAAGCAACAATTAAAAACGGAGACAGTCCTTTAAGCTTTACCTCTGGAGGAACTTCTGCGGGCGAGTGGACATATACACAAGCACAAACTGACGGAGAATATGATTATAATATTTTCGTTACAGATGAAGCGGGCAATTCTGAATCTGTTCATATAACTGTAAAAATTGATACTACCGCTCCACAGACAAACAGCATAACAGCTCCTGTTGAAGGTTCTACAGGCCAATCCGCAATTTCAGAAACTTCGTTTATTTTCAAAGGATTGGCTTTTGATGCCGAAGACAACACAGGTACTGGTGTATCAAAAATATGGTATGCATTTACAAAGGATGCAACTGCACCTGGAACTGCTGAAGAACCACTTACTGGTTATACAGAGATGGCAGTAAATGATAATGCAGTTTGGAGTATTCCAAAGACTATTAATTCTGGAACAAGTGCATCTACAAGCGGAAACCTTTATGAAGGCAAGTGGTATCTTCATGTAAAAGCACAGGATTTAGCGGGTAACATTTCTGAAGCAGCAAGCTCCCGTCAGTTTGATATTGATTTTGCAAAACCAGAAATTTCTCTTGAAGTTGCAAAGTCTGTTTATAATTATTCGGATATAACAAGTGGAGCAGGAAGCTTCAGCGTTACAGGAACAGCTTCCGATTCTCAGGCTCTTGCTTTGGTAAAGGTTTTTGCTAAAAAAGGAACAGAAGCTGCAAAAGAAATTTCTTTAACAGTAACAAACGGAAAAGTAAGTAATGACGATTCCTGGACACAGACTTTCATTTTTGGAGACAGTGCAGATTCAACTGCAGACAATTATCTTTCAGAAGGCAAATACGATATTTGGGCAGAAGCTAAAGACATTGTAGGAAAAACTACAACAACCGGAAAAATCCAGATTACAATAGACTATACAAAGCCAGAAATAAAAGAATCAACTCTAAAGCTAAATGAGCTGAACTATGATATTAATAAATGGTACGACTCAAAAACATTAAAAGTAGATATTGAGGTAACAGATAATACTTCTGGAGTTTCAACAGTTCAATGTATTACAAAGAAAAATGCTACAGAAGACAGAACGGTACCTCTTTCTAAAGATAATGGCGATAGATATACAGGAACAGCCCAGCTTTCTTCCGACGGAGATTCCCTTACAATCAAATTCAAAGCAAAGGATATTGCGGGAAACGAAACTGCAGAAATTACAAAAACTGTAAAAATTGATACAACTGTGCCAGCGCTTGAATTGTATAAGTACAAAGTTGCAGACGGATCTTTAAAAAGCGCAAACGGAACTGTTTACATAAATGGAACCGCATCTCTAACTGTTTATGGAAATTATTCAGATTTACAAAGTGGAGTACAGGCTCTTACTTTTGCGGGTACTAAAAATTCTGTTCAGCCAACAGTAACTTATTCAACTGCCGTAGCAAGCGATACAAACACCTCTTATACAATTGATTCTATTACTAATGACAATAAGGCTTCAATAAAATCCTGGAAGGCTGTATTTGCAAATGCAGATCTTGAAACAGCAACCCTTAGTGTAACTGGTGTAAATAACGCAGGTGCCGAAGGTCTTTCTGTAGAAAAGAATCTCTTTGCAATAAGCCGCGATGAATTGCCTCCAACATTAAAGAACCTGAATTTTGCAACAGATTCTGACCATTTTACGGTATATGCTAAGAAAAATAATAGTGGTACTGTAGAAAACTACTACATAAATAACACACAGGGTAAATTTATTATTTCGGGATTAGTCGAAGACCCTGTTGATGAAAATAATCCAGCTGCGTCTGGAGTAGAAAGTGTAAAACTTGAAATAGAAGATACGGCCTCTCCAAAGCATACTTATACAAAAACATCAAACACTGCTTATTTTGCAAATATTGATTTAAGTACATTTACAACTCCTGCAACTGCAAAAATCACTCTTAATGATTATGCGGGAAACAGTTATACATATACACTTCCACAAATAATATTTGATACTGCAGGTCCTGTAAGTATTCATGAAATAGATTCAACAGGAAAAGATATTGTTTTCAGAGTTGGCGATAAAACTAACGATGATATTTCTTCAACAAATGCTTCGACCTATTCTTTAGCATGGAACACATACACAGACTCATCTGTGGACGCAAGCCATACTTACGAAAAAATAGATGAAGCTGTCGGTGGAAAATATGCAGGCGGAACATTTGGAAATTCAACAACTTTAAAAATCCGCGGAAGCTTTGAAGATTCTGGAAGTGGACTAAAGCAGGTTTTCTATAAAATATACGACAGATCAAATTCTCTGATTTTTGATAATGGCGAAGAAAGATATAATTTAACAGATGCAGAAAAAACACAGCTTGTAGAAGATGTAATTAGTGCTAATCAATATTTTGCACCTTTAACAACTCCAGATTACAAACGAGTATTCTACAATGTAGACAAATCGGATTATGATTCTGCAACTGTAGAAGATCAGAAGAAATTAGCTTTTGGCGGAAATCAGCTTAAAGAAAACGGAATAGATGTTACAGAAACAAAGGGCACAATAGAATATTACAAGTTCTGGAAAATAATTGAAACAACTTATTCATTTACAATTCCACAATTAAATGAAGGTTGTAATTATCTTGTTGTTGTAGCCGAAGACAATGTTGGAAATTATTATCTTGATACTTCAGATCCAATAGATCATGATAATGATTCATCAACAGGTCCTCGTTCATTCTCAAACTTCTCTATGAATCTTGATACAACTTCTCCTACAATTGAACTTCAAGATCCAGCTTCTACAACAATAGTTTATACAAGTGATAGTTATACTATAAAAGTTAAAGCAACTGACCCTGGAGTTTTGGGCGTAGAAAATTCTTCTTCGGGAATAAAATCGGTTTCTTTAACTGGAAACGGACAAACTGTGTCTTGTAGTAAATCGGCAACAGAAGATGATATTTGGGAAGCAAATGTTGAAGCGCTGCTTAAGGAAAATGATTCTGTTACAATTTCGGCAACAGTAAAAGATGTGGCAGGAACTTCATCCGATAAGGTTGTTGCAAATATCTTTAAAGATATTACAAAACCAAGTGTAAGTATAACAGCGCCTGCTGATGCAGATAAAGATACTGCTGATATTCAGGTAAACGGAACAATTTCTCTTAAAGGAACAGCTAACGATAATTCAGGCGGAAGTGGACTCAAAGAAGAATCTTCTGGCAGCAAAACTCTCAAACTTTATTACACAACAAACAGTGAACTTGGTGGTAAAGAAGCAGCAGAAATAGCAGCTGAGGATATAAAATCTCAAAATACTCAGACAGCTTCAGATAAATTTATTTTTATACAGGAAACAGATAATTCACCTTCATGGCAATTTGAAAATCTTGTAACTTCAAAGATTGATGGAACTACAGCCATCACCGATAACACAGCTGTATATTTTATGGTCAGCACTCAGGATAAATCTGGAAATATTGGATATTCAAAACCACAAAAAGTAATAGTAAATCAAAATACAGATAGACCTGTTCTTGTGCTTTCTCAAATTTCTAAAAATACAGTAAAGACTCTTAAAACAAAAACAGTTTACGGATCCGTTTCTGATGATGATGGAACTTTGGAAAAATTGTGGTTCTATTCTGGTGCAAAAGAGCAGATGCCGGCTTTACCTGAATTTAATGCAGGTAATAAAACCTGGACTGCTACCGGCTGGACCGAAATAACAATAGACGGAAACTCTTGGACAGTCGATTCAGAAGAAAACGATGGCGAAACAACATGGTATTTTGCGCTTGCCGATGCAAATCATTCTTTATTTGCAACTGTTGGCGATGATGAAATGAAACATCCGTATCTTAAGTATAATGATACTGAAAATAAAGTTGACGGAGCTTCAACAGGAGTAACATTCAAATACGATACAAATCCGCCAACACCAACATATTTGTATCTTTATAAGGCACAAAAAAATACAACAACAGCTCTTACAACAATTGCTGTCGATACAACTATTCCTTGGACAACAGAAAGCAATATAGCGTTTGGTGCGGCTTATGATGTTCTTTATGCAAAGGTAATTGTTGAAGAAGGAACAGCAATGAAGAACCTTACAGGAGCAAATGGTGCATTACCAACATCAACACCAGTTTCTATAAGTTATAAAAACAGCCAGGGCGTTTCTCCTTTGACATATGAAAAGATTCTTGAAGTTGCGGGAACCGAAAATGAAGCGGGTAAGTATACTTATTATCTTGGTCCTCTTGTAATGGATACTACAGAACAGCATGAATTCAAAATAACAGTAGAAGATGCTGTAGGTAATAAGGGTTATATCAGTCGAAGCATTATTGTAGATAATGAAGGTCCAGCTTCTTTAACAAATGTAAAACCATCAAAGCTGGAAGCAGTAAGTGGAGTAGTTAACTTCCGCGGTAGTGTAAGTGATAATGAAAACGGCTCGGGCATTCTTTATGAAACAAATGAAAATAATGAAATTACTGCTTATGGTGTTGAATGGTATATTCCAACCTATGGTCAAGTTTCTGCAGGCGCTGAGGCAATTACAACAGGATGGGCATATCCAACTTCTAAGGGAACTGCTTCCTGGGAAATTGAGTTTGAAAATCTTGGAACAATAATTGGTTATAATGCTTCAAGTTACGAAGTTAGTGCTAATTATAAAGATTTTGAAACAGGATCAAATACAGGTCTTTATGATATTCCTGTATGGTTCCGACTTACAGATGCTGTAGGAAATGTTGGTTATATAACAAATAATTCAATCCGTTATAATCCGAATGCAGACCGCCCGGTTGTTCAAATTACTTATCCGGTTCACGAAGATGGAAAAGATTATGTTACAATGGGTGGAACAATCAATATTTCTGGTATGGCAAATGATGATGACGGCATTACCGCTGTATATCTTCAGTTTGATATGGATGGCGATAATACTTATGAAAATGGAGTAGGTATTTCAGGAACGCCATTTACTAATTCCGAAATAGTTGATATTCCAAATACAAATCCAGTTCAAAAAGGTGTTCTTGCAAACGGAACAAAGAGCTGGTATAAAACTCTGAGCATAAATAATATCAGTAATCCTATTATTAAAGTTCGGGCAATATCAATTGAAAAAGATTCCGAAAAAAATACTGCAGACTTGCTTGTAAGTGCCTGGTCTGATGTTCTTAATATTCAGGTTAATAATGATGTTCCGACTTTCTCTAATATTAAATTAAAGAAATTTAATACAGTACCAACTTCTGCAACTTTGTCTGGCCTGACTCCTTCGGGCGAAATGGATTATGCTTCCGATATGTTTATAAAAGGAAGTGATACAAGCTGGTACCTTACAGGCGAAATAAATGTTGCAAATACTACAACAATTTCGAGTGTAGTTGTAAGAGGCGCTGTTTCTTATGATTATACAAATGATGAAAATAATACAAATGATACTTTAATTTCATATCTCACAAACGCAAATAAAAAATGTTATTTTGCAATTCCTGTTGCATTGGCAAATAACGCTGGTTCAACCTGGGAAACAACAATTACAGCTACCGATAAAACAACCGGTCAGCCACAATCAAACAGATTCCAGGCTGTTATTAATCTTGATAAAACAGCTCCAAACTTTACAGATGTAAAAACAGTTGGTGAAAATGAAGAAATCAAGCTTTATAAAAATTCCTATGGCGCTTCCGGTGTAGAGCTTTCAACAGCATCTTCAGATAATTATGTTCAAAATTCAAACGGTTCATTTACTTTGACCGGAAAAATAAACGAAGAAGGTAGTGGTTTTGAAAGACTGGCCTTCTATTTTGAACGCAAGGGTTCCGGGGCAGACACAGCAAATAGAATTTACAATCCTATGGAAAAGCATGGAGACGAAAATCTTGCTAACAGAACAAATCTGTCTTCTTCTCAAGCAAACGGTAGTGTTTCTATAAATTCAGATGGTTTGCCGGCTCTTTATCTTACAGGAGTAACACGAACAAATAATCTTGCCATTAAATCTGCTGCTCTTAAAAATAATAAGAATATTCGTAAAGGTGGACTTGTAAAAATTGGTGATGTATATCGTTTGATTGATAATATCGATAACCGCGATGTAGACGGAACCATTACCTTTACACCAGGCTGCGATACTTCATTTACGATTGCAGAATTTATTTACGCAATGGTAATTGATAACAACGGTGAAAGTACAAACATAGATGGTTCACTTAAGAATGATGACGGCGATGGAATGGTTGAATCTTTCACAAAGTCTGGTACAAACTATATATGGGATGCCAACCTTGATTCTAAGCATATTCCTGATGGTCCAATAGAAATTCACTGTGTTGTATTTGATAAGGCAGGAAATTCTAGTCATGGTTATACAACAACAAAAGTAAGCAATAATCCTCCGCGTATTACAAGTGTAATGTTTGGAACAGATTTGAATGCTGATGGTAATTTTGAGCTTGGCACAGAAGACTCAGAATTTAAGACCTACTATGTTTCGACAAATGTAAATGGTACCGGAAATAAAACAATTGGTACTGAGCGCTGGGATCTTGAAGCTAAGATTGATGATACAAATTACTGGACAGCAAAGAGAGGACTTGTTGTAATTCCAGAGTTTGTTGGTGGTACAGGAACAATTTATTATAAGTATTCAAAGAGTATAGGAGCAAATGCAGAAGGACTTACAAGTGCGGCAGAAGGAACACTAACAGGAACGGCAACCATAAAGGCTCTATCTGCTTCTGATGAAAATATCAGGGATGGTGAAAATCAGGCTACAATATCAGCAGCGAGCGGAAACACAACAGGTGTTATTATTCTTGCAAATGGAGATACTGATAGTCTTACAACAATCAGCAAAACTACCGGAGAAATAAGTTCATCATATACATATCCAAATGTTTACAGCTTCAGCTTCTGGGATTCTACAGAAGGTTGTACACCAGGACAAGATTCTCAGTGGTCTGTTTTGAATGCTAAGTTCAAGCAGGATCTTGTTGATGATACACCTCCAACAGGAACGATCACACCATTCTATTGGAACAGTCTTACAGAAAATTCTGTATATACTTCAAAAGCTGTTGAAGATATTTCTTCTGTTGCCGATCTTGAAGGTCATATAGAGCTTGAAGGTGATTTACCTGCAGATACATTCGATGAAGCTAGCGGTGAGTTCGATAATAATCCTAAGGTTTCGGGAAAAATCAAGATAGAAGGAAATGCCTTTGATGAAACAAGAATTTCTTCAATAACAGTTTCGTTTGCAGATAAGACTGTTGTTGCAACATATAATTCAATTGCAAAAACCTGGACGTTTACAGGCAATGAAGAAAATATTTATAAACTTACAATTATAGACCCAGATGGTCCAAATCAGCAGGGCCATGCTGTAACCTGGGAATTGCTTGCAGACACAAGTGCTGTTACAACAGGAAAAGCTGCTGCAACAGATAAAACAATAACTGTTACAGTAGAAGATGCTGCAGATGGTACACATAACTCCAGCACTCCAGGAACAACTCAAACAGGCGAAACAAAAACCGGCTACTACAAGGTTGATATTGTACCGTATATTACAGGTGTAAAAACCGCTTTGTCTGATCTAAAGAAGAACAATCCTAGTGTTTACGCAAGAACTGCCCTTGGTCATTATTCAGTAGCTGCTACCGAAACAATTAAAATTACTGGATTCAACCTTACAGGTGGTACTGTTAAGTTCACTGGCGGCGCTACAGCTTCTTACAATGCAGAAGGAATTGCTTTAACAGCTTTGTCTACTGCAAAATCTGGCAGCATGAGCATTGCTGTTAATGAAGTAGAATCTTTGAACAACAGCAACAACGATGATGGTCATGGTTCTTACGACAAGACAGTAAACCTTGCAACAACACCAACAGGCGACAAAACAATTTTCACCAACTACTACAACCGCCAGCCTAATGGCGACAACAACAACAGACTCACTGATGATGTTGTGGTGGATATTTGGGATTTGGATCCAACCGCAGTTTACCCAATGCGCCAGAAAGGTGGTATTGCACAGGCAATTATGAAGATAAATCCAGCTACTGATCAGCTTGGATTTGCGTTTGCGAACGGAGCGGCTTATTTTAGTATGCCAGGTAAGACGGTAGAAGCGGCAAGGGATACTTCGGTTGTTGCCTGGGAAGGATTTAATGTAAAAGAATTTAGTAAATTACGAGATTACTCATATACTTATTGGAATGGAGAACTTGAACCATTTACTTCTGTTGGTTTTGCCTATGATAAATATGGATATTCGTATGGTGTTGCCAGTGGTGGAGATATAAACTCAGGATCTGGAAATAGTATTGATTTCTTTAGCTTCATGACAGATCGTTGGGGAAAAGCTTTAGGTGATACGGATAATAGTAGTTCTAGTGATAATACAGGAAGACATAAGAGTTCAAAACATGACCAGAATTCTATTCGTATTGAAACAAATGGTCTTAAGATTGATGGAGCTAGTGTCTTTGAAACAAAGAGAATAAGATCTCCTTCTGTTGTCGTTTCTGCACATGGTAATAACGCTTCTTCAACAGATACAAATGTTTATCTTGCATATTTTGATGTATTGACAGCACAAATTAGATTCAGAGCAGGAAATATTGGTGAAACACTAACAGGAGTAAATTCAAATAATTATAATACAACAAAATTTTATAAATTAACAAAACTAGAAAAATCTGATACCACAGGATTATCATTTTATAGTATTAGTGAAAGTCCTTATTGGAATCTTACAGATGGAAATAGGGTAAAGATTTATACAGATGATGATGAAGGCAATAAAATTTTGGTAGATGATTATAAGAATAATGAATATGTAATTTACAATTTACATGTTAATAATAAAAAATTTGCATTGTTGTTAAGTAATTCAACTTCTACAACAGAACCACTTCCTTTGTATGATTCTTCAACGTCAACAAAATTAATGGAAGGTACGTATTACATACAAGCTATTCCAGAAAAGAGCAAGGGCTTTTTTGGTAATTTTACAAATACATTTGGAACAAATAATAAGAATAATATAACTCCAGCTTCTAGCAAAACAAATGTTGGAATTATTGCTAGCGATTCAACTGCTGGAGAGTACATATCTATGGGTGTTATTCCAAAAGGCTCAACAGGAGGTTTGTCTACCGACGATGTTGTTGTAATTGTCTGGTACGGCGATGATTTGAAACTTCATTATGCATATAACACAACACCATCTACAATCCGTGGAAATGGAAGCACAGCAGGTTGGACATCTACAACTTTGTTTACTGGTGATTTAGAACAGGCTGGAGAATATTGTCAGCTGGCTGTAGATGCAAAAGGTGGTATCCATATTGCAGGACTTGACTCAACAAACAGCGATCTTATTTATGCGTATATCGCCAAATATAACGAACCAAATAATGTACAAACTTGTATTGTAGATTCAAGTGGTATTGTTGGTGATAACCTGATGATTGATGTTGCAATGAATGGAAGTGGAACAGATGCAAAAGCAATCCCAAGAATCAGTTACTATAACTCATCAACAAAGAGACCAAAGCTTGCCTATCTGGTTGACACAACACAGGCAAATCCTGCTGGTGCAAATAATGATTTGTTTACAGGAAAATGGGAATGCGCTGTTGTTCCAACTTCTAGTAAGATCGATTTATCTGACAGTGGAAACAAGATTAATGTTGGAGTCTGGAAAGATGATTATGGAGTTGTAAAAAATTCAACACCTATAACAAAAGTACAATCTGTGGATCATGTAAACAATTATTATTCAACCTCGTACGGAATAGTCGGTGGTAATGGCTCTGCAAATGCAGTTTTAGGTTATATCATCAAAAAAGATTCTACAACCAACACCATCGAAACCGCCCAGATGAGGTAAAAAAAACCATTGCCTTTTTTCGGGGCAATGGTTTTTATAGATTAATCCGGAAGGAAATATCCTATAATCGCAAGAATTCCCAGAACGACTAATCCAATAATACGAGTTGTCCAGGATCTGTTTTTCCAGAAGATTCTGTGCCATCCTAAGAAAGGCCAGAAAATCAACCATGCTATACAACCAGGACCACTTCCTGTGTTTGAATATGAGGTGCTCGTATTCGACTGATAGTTTTGATAAGTTGACTGGGTGTTATTAGACATAGCCGCGTTGCGTTCGTTTCGCTCGGCAGTTAGTCTTGCCTGATAGTCTGCTTCGCGTTGTGCTCTTTCAGCAGCCTTTTGAGCTTCTACCTTTTCTTTGTAGACTTTTTCACAATATCCTTTGCAAACTAAAACACCAAGACTTGGTACTACATAAGTCTCAAGATGATCGTTATCTATTACAGCTCCACAAATTTCGCAATTTCCAATTTTCATAGTAGGACTTTCCTTATGTATGTTTTTCCTGTTTTTTTATTCTGCTAAAACGTTATAAACTTCTTTGTAAGCCTTTTTTGGTTTTAAGTTTTGATCAAACAAGCCGCAATAAGGGCCGTTCATTTTATAACTGTAATCAGTTTTTGGAAGACTTGGATTATCACAGATACCCCAGATTGTGAGGCCTGTAAAATTAGCGCCTTCGTTACATGCACTGATGATAGCACGCATTAAGTTTCCGTAGAAGCGGCCGTGCTTGTCTATTTGTAATTTGTCGTAATTTCGAACTGCAACTTCTGTAAGCTGAACTTCAATTCCAAGGTCGCTGTACATTTTGATAGCAGTTTTAATAAGGTTCAAATCGTTTCCGTTCATACAGCCATTCTGCTGACCGTAGCCGCCGATGTAACCCTGCATTCCAACACCATCACAAAGCTTTTCTTCTTTGTTCAAATACTGAACAAGGCGGATAATTGCATCGCGCTTGTCCTGGTAGAAAGTGTTGTAGTCATTGTAAAAAAGCTTGATGTTTGGATTAACCTTTTGAACAGTGTCGTGTGCACACTTAAAGGCATACTTTACATATTCTTCGCCCATTGTCTGGTAGAAGATGTTTGTCTGTCCGCTGCGCATTTTTCGTAAGTGATATGGATTGTCTGGAACCCATTCATTTGCGCCATCAGCAACTGCTTCGTTTACAACATCCCAGCAGTAAACAAGGCCTGGGAACTCTGTTTCAAAATGGGTGATTACGTCTTCGATATAAATCTTCAGGCGTTTTTCCATTTCTTCTTTGCTTACAATTGCTCCGTCTGATTTAAAACCTTCACGGAAGAACCATGGTGTCATGTAAGCATCCCAAACAAGAACATGTCCGCGGATTCCAATTCCATTTTCCTGAGCCATGCGTGCAATTGCGTCTGCCTGACCGTAATTCATTGCAGGAACTCCGGCTTCCTGACTCTTTCTTTGAGACAAAAGAGAATATGCTTTAAATTCGTTTGTAGCTGTTGTTGTATTAAAATCTTCAGCGAGCATTTTGATGTAGCTTGCGCGATTTAACTGGCTGTAAGAAATACAAGCACCAACTTTGAATCCGTATTTTTGAGCCATATCGCAAAGACGTGCTTCTTTTACAAAATCATCTGCTTCTTCCTGCCCATCAGCTGCACCCTGATTAGCAGTAACTTTTTTTCCGGCAAATTGACCTGTAAAAGGAGATGTTGATTCTGCAACCTCTGCCACTTCGTTTGACTCCTTTGTGTCTGATTTTTTTGAACAGCAGCTAAGGCAACCAATAGCTGCTACCAACATTAAAAGCATTAAAATTTTTTTCATAATTGCAACCTCAAATTCTAGTGTATCAGATTAGGTCTTTTAGGTAAATTGCGCTTGTTGAATTAAGACGTTTGTTTCTATATAATGTTTACGGTGCGAAAAAAATCGCGGAGGTAAAAAATAATGAATGTAGTTGTAATTGGTGCCCAGTGGGGAGATGAAGGTAAAGGTAAAATTGTTGATTATCTTGCCGAAGATGCAAAGTATGTTGTTCGTTATGCAGGTGGTCCAAATGCAGGTCACACAATTGTTGTAGACGGAAAACAGTATGCACTTCATCAGGTTCCTTCTGGAATTCTTTATGCCGATAAAAAAGTATTCCTTGGTTCAGGCATGGTAATTGATGCAGAAGCTTTTTTCAACGAGCTGCAGATGCTTAAGGATAACGGAATTAACTGGGAAGGCAGAGTATTTATTTCTGACCGCGCACAGCTTATTCTTCCACGTTATCGTCAGATGGATAAAGATCGTGATGCTGCAAGAAAACGACCAATTGGAACTACAGGACGCGGTATGGGTATTGCCTATGCCGAAAAAGCCCACCGTGATGGTGTTCGCCTTGCCGACTTAGACTGGCCAGAAAAAATGGCTGAGTTTGATGGCGAAGACAAAGAATATCTTGATAAATATCGTGACCGCCTTATGAGCATGCGTGTTAATATGGCTGCCGAAATGTATAAAGTAAAGGGAGAAAATATCCTTTTCGAAGGCGCTCAGGGTGCAATGCTCGACCTTGACAGCGGTACATATCCATACGTAAGCTCTGGTGCTTCTTGTGCTGCCGGTGCTGCTTCTGGTTGTGGAATTGGTCCTCATGACCTTGACCAGATTGTAGGTGTATTCAAGGCTTATGAAACACGCGTTGGTAACGGTCCAATGCCTTCTGAATTCAACAACGAAAGCGAAGGTGAACTTTGCCAGTATGTACGCGATACAGGTCGTGAATACGGAGTTACAACAGGACGTGCCCGCCGCTGTGGTTACCTTGACCTTGTTGCTTTGCGCTATGCCTGCCGCGTAAACTCATTGGATGGTCTTGTTCTTACTCACCTTGATATTTACGATGCAATGGATCAGATTGAAGCCTGTGTTGCTTACGAAATAAACGGTAAAGAAGTTACAGACTTCCCTGCAAATGTAAAAGAACTTGAAACAGCAAAACCAATCCTTAAGAAATTTACAGGTT
Organism: uncultured Treponema sp.; assembly: GCA_946411215.1. Taxonomy (GTDB): domain Bacteria; phylum Spirochaetota; class Spirochaetia; order Treponematales; family Treponemataceae; genus Treponema_D. The sequence goes on from CAMKDH010000002.1 coordinate 24,206, forward strand.
GGAAAACAGTTCTTAAAAACTGCCGTTCATATATGGAGCTTCCGGAAAATGCCCGTGCTTATATTAAGTTCATCGAAGACTACTGCGAAACTCCGGTAACAATTGTTTCTGTTGGTTATGAACGCAACGAGACTTTTGTTAGAAAGGATCCTTGGATAAAATAAAAAACTATAAAAAATCAGGAAAAAAAATCAGGAGGAATTAATGAAAACTGTTGCTGGAATTGACCTTGGTACACAGAGTATGAAGGTTGTAATTTATGATTACGAAAAAAAGGAAATCATCGAAAAGGCTAGCTGCCCGATGGATTTGATTTCGGAAGCCGATGGTACACGCGAACAGAAGACTGAATGGTTTGATGAAGGTCTTAAAGTTTGTTTTGGAAAATTGAGCGCTGCCAATAAGGCAACAATTGAGGCTATTGGTGTTTCCGGCCAGCAGCATGGTTTTGTTCCTCTTGGAGCAGACGGGAAGGCTCTTTATAATATCAAGCTTTGGTGCGACACTTCTACTGCAGAAGAATGTAAAATTATTACAGAAGCTGCTGGTGGAGATGCTGCTGTTGTAGAAGCTCTTGGAAACCTTATGCTTCCTGGTTTTACTGCTCCAAAGATTTTCTGGCTCAAACGACATAAGCCAGAAGCTTTTGCTGCTCTTAAATATATTATGCTTCCACACGACTATCTAAACTGGAAGCTTACCGGCGAATATGTTATGGAATATGGTGACAGTTCTGGTACTGCACTTTTTGATTCTAAGAATCGCTGCTGGTCTAAAAAAATCTGCGATATTATTGACGCAGGCTTGATGGAAAAACTTCCTAAGCTGATTGCTCCGGAAGCTCCTGCCGGAAAGGTGTCGGCTGAGGCTGCCGCTGCTTATGGTATTCCAGAAGGCATTCCAGTTTCTGCAGGTGGTGGAGACAACATGATGGGTGCTGTTGGAACAGGTACTGTTGCCGACGGATTCCTTACAATGTCTATGGGAACTAGTGGTACTCTTTACGGCTACTCTGATAAACCAATTGCTGACCCTGCTAACGGTTTGAGTGGCTTCTGTTCTTCTACTGGCGGATGGCTTCCACTTCTTTGTACAATGAACTGTACTGTTGCTACAGAATTTGTTCGCGGTCTTTTTGACCTTGATGTTAAAGCTTTGGACGGAGAAGCTGCTAAAGCTCCTTGTGGTTCTGAAGGCGTTCTTGTTATTCCGTTCTTCAATGGTGAACGTACTCCAAACCTTCCAAATGGACGCGCAAGCATTACAGGAATGACAAGTGCTAATACAAATCGTGCTAACATTGCACGTGCTTCTTTGGAAAGTGCTGTATTTGCAATGCGTGGTGGCCTTGATGCATTCCGCAAGCTTGGATTCCAGCCTCGCGAAATTCGTTTGATTGGTGGTGGTTCAAAGAGTCCTCTGTGGCGTCAGATTGCTGCAGATATCATGAACCTGCCAATTCGTGTTCCAGCACTTGATGAAGCCGCTGCTCTTGGTGGTGCAGTTCAGGCTTTGTGGTGCTTGAAGAATCAGACAGGCAAGTGCGACATTGCTCAGCTTTGTGCCGAACACATCACACTCGATACATCAAAGAGTGCCGACCCAATTCCAGAGAATGTTGCTGCTTACGACAAGGCCTACGCGGAATATACAAAAGTCGTTGAGACTTTAAGTCCGTTGTATCAGTAATAAAGCAGGGGTGCACTAAAAAATGTGCACCCTTTTTTTTGAGGAAATAAAATGAGAATTGTACTTATCCGTCACGGAGATCCTAATTACGAAAAAGATTGTCTTACAGAGCTTGGACACAAACAGGTAAAGGTTGCAGCTCAGCGGCTTTTGAAAGAAGGCATTGAAGAAATTTATAGTTCGCCACTTGGAAGGGCAAGACAGACCGCACAGGCTTTTTCGGATGCATCAGGAATTAAAGAAATTAAGATTCTTGATTTTATACAGGAAATCCGTTTTGGGCGTGAAGGAGAATTGTACAATAATAAATGGAATCCGTGGCTTGGTGTAAATACGCTTGTGCGTGAAGGAAAAGATCTTCAATCTGATGACTGGCGAGAGTATCCTGTTTTTAAAGATAATTTTGCAACAATCGATGCAGATAAAATTGCAGAAGAATCGGACAAGTGGCTTGAAGAATTAGGCTATAAACGCGAAGGTCAGTATTACCGAAATATGGGCAAGGACGACAAAGAAAAAACAATTGCGATTTTCTGTCACGGTGGTTCAAGTGCTGCTTTTTTGGCAAGAGTTTTGAATCAGACTTTTGCATATATGTGCGGGGTGCTTTTGAGATTTCCTCATACAACAATTACTGTTTTGCATTTTGACAATACACCTGGCGCGCTCACACTTCCTGTAATTGAGCTTTTAAATGACGACAGGCATTTGAAGGATGTAAAATAAATTAACCTAAAAGTTTATAAAGCAGCTGATAAAGTTTTTTTGCTTCGGCTTGTGTGAGGGTAGAGCCGAAGGCTTCATTATTAGCGGCAAGTTCCAGCGGGATATTCTTGCACTTTTCTTTGAGTTCGTTTCCTTTTTTAGTGATAGTTATATTTGTTATGCGTTCATCTTTTTTAGAACGCTGTCTTGTTACATAACCATCCTTTTCAAGATGTTTAAGAAGAGGGGTGAGAGTGCCGGCATCTAGATGAAGAATGTTTCCAAGCTGTCCGGCAGTTACTGATTCTTTTTCCCAAAGAACCATGAAAACAATATATTGAGTGTAAGTAAGTCCTAAGGGTTTTAGATAAGGTGTGTACTGGGCAACAATTTTACGGGCACAAGCGTAAAGAGGAAAACAAAGTTGATTCTGTAATAAAAGCTGTTCGTATTGCTGACTCATTCTGGTACCACCTTATCTGATATAATATGCAAACTACAAAAGACTTGCAACACAAGAGGCAACATCTGCCATTTTTGCAGTTGGTTCAAAACGTGCAACAACATTTCCCTGGCGATCAATTACGAACTTTGTAAAGTTCCATTTGATGTCCGGATTCTTTTTATAGTTCTTATCAATACCTTTAAGCATAACGCTCATTGCAAGAGCTGCAGGACCTTTTCCAAAACCTTCAAAGCCTTTCTGATCTTTAAGGAAGCGGAACAAAGGAAGTTCATTTTCGCCATTTACATCTGATTTTTTCATTTGAGGAAATTTAGTGTTGTACTTGAGTGTACAGAATTCGTGAATCTGATCATCAGTGCCAGGAGTCTGTCCCGCAAACTGATTACAAGGAACATCAACAACCTCAAAGCCCTGGTCGTGATATTTTTCGTACATTTCTTCAATGTCTTTGTAGTGAGGAGTAAAGCCACAGCCTGTAGCAGTGTTTACAACAAGAACAACTTTTCCTTCGAAGCTCTTCATAGAAACTTCTTCACCTTTTGGTGTCTGAACTGAATAATCATAAAATCCCATATCTGGTTCCTCCGTTTGTTTATATTTAATCAAATTATATTTGATTAAATATATTATTGTCAAGCGGAGGAATTATAAATTCTTGTTTTTAAAACTTAAACGAAGCATTTATTGCTATGGTGCTTAAATCTTTGTAGGCTCCGTATTGGCCGTCGCGGTCGGGGCCGGGGAGGAAGATGTAAGCGGTTGTACCTAGCGAAATCTGGTCCGACAGGCTGTACTTTATTGATGGCGAAAGCATGCTGTCAAAGTCATTCAAACCGATAACGCCTGCAAAGCTTAATTCCAAAGTTTCGTTAACAAGTGATTTTGAAATGCTCAAGGTTGCGCCATGCTGGTAGGCATCTGTGCGTTCCAAAGAGTCCAAGTCACCGAATACATAATCGCAGTAGTATTGTGCAGTGAGTGTCCAGCCGCTAGGCATCCAGTCTAAACCGGCGAGGGCAGAAAGCTGATTTCTTTTGACATCCTGTGGGTCCTGAGTTTGTCGAAGGACTTCATTAAGAATCTCTTCTGCTGATTTTTGGAAATATCGCTGTGGGAAGAAAGCTGTTTCCAGGCGAAGGACTGTTGGACCAATTGGCAGCGCTGCATCAGCTCCCACCATGGCCATGCGTTTGTATTCACCGTCTACAGTTATACCATTTGGAAGCGCAGTTGCAGGATTTGATGGATCCATAGGTGCGCCAAATGTTATTCCGTAATTAAGGAGAGGAATATCATCCCAGCCGTAGAAACCGTAAAGTGATAAATCGAGGGCAGAAAAATATCCTGAAAGTTTTAGACCGTATTCACCATTCAAGATTGCGAGAGCTGGTTTTTCAAACTCATTGATCGTTACTGGAAGCTGCAAAGTTGTGTTCATTGCAGGGATAGGAAAGTCCACGGTTGAAGGAACTATGAATTTACGAAGACTGTTTCCTTCATCTAGAGGGAGTGCTGTTGGAGTGAAGAACGGGATCCACCAGGCATCGGCAGTAAAGGAGTTTCCGTTAAAAGAAAGGCGAATTGTATCTACTGAAAGTTTTCCGTCGTCACTTGTCATTGCGGAAAAACTTGACTTATCTGACGGGCACAAAATATTTGTGATGTCTATTCCATCAGCCTTGCCCCAGGCTGCTTTCTGGCGGCCAATTCGTAGGCCCCAAAAGGATTCTGTATAATCTAACCAAAGTTCTCCGAGTGAAAAATTAAGATTGTTTTTAAGAGCGTCGTAAGAAACTGTGCCTTCTGCAAGAGCAGAGCTGTTTCCATACCAGGCGTCTACCTTGCCGGTAAAGTTAGTGTTACCTAACGAAAAATCTCCAGAGGTATCGTCATTTGTCCAGGGAGCAAAAATTCCCCAGGAAGTTGAGATGTCTCCGGAAAATTCTACGCCGTCGGCAAACAGGAATGGGGTAATTACAAATAATATTAGTGTTATGAAAAATATTTTTCTCATATATATCTCTCTTTGTATGTGGATTGCCACGTCCTTCGGACTCGCAATGACAGCGCATTCCGTCATTGCGAGGAGCGTAGCGACGTGGCAATCCACGTATTTGATGGCCTGTTACTTAACTCTTCCCTTTTCCAAGGCAGCTACTGTAAACAATGAATCGTCAATGTCTTCGTCGTCATAAACGATGTTCTTTGATTCAATAAGAGACCAGGTTCCTGACTGCACATTTTCCATTTTCATAACCTGAGCAGTTGTAAAGCCTTTGATTGTTGTAAAGTTTGTACAGGTCAATACACGGTGAAGCTGATCCTGGCGGTCAAAGAATTCACACTTACGCATAATGTAATCAGCCTTACCAATGTATGTGATGTAACGAGGATCTTTTTCTGTGTGAGCCTTGCTTATACATTCAACCTTATAGCAGGCAACACCGTCGATGTTATCTTCGCCTAACAAATTGTAATCGTATTTGTTGATGCTACGATCGCCCATATCCTGATAAGTGAAATCTGTGCCCATAAAGCTTCCTTCACTTTCGGAACCACTTGAAGCAATACGACGTGTCTTTTTCATAGCAGGAAGATAAAGCCAATTGTCAGAATCCTTGTCGTCATCGTCGTAATCAAACATAAGATAACCAGTTCCTGCAACATCCTTTGGGGTTGTAAATACGATTACGCTTTTTTCAACGTCACCGTAATCCTTGCTCATCATAATTACTTCGCGGAGTCGGTCCGAACCTTTCTTTGAATGAATTGTGAGTGTAGCTGTTGAAGAAGAAGTTTTAGGTTCAGCAACTTCATCTGCCTTTTTCATAATGTCGTAGCCACTTTCTGCAAAAAGTGCGGCTCCCAAAAATAATGCTGTAATTGATAAAAGAATCTTTTTCATAGTGTTTCTCCTTGTAGCGTTAGCGTCATTGCGAGCGAAGCGCGGCAATCTACAATAATGGATTGCCACGTCGCTTCGCTCCTCGCAATGACGATAGTTTATTTATTCTCTTTGCCAAACGGCTTTGTGATATAAAGAAGTACCGGCGTCAATGTGTAGTCGGCAACAAGGGCGCTGCCAAGACCTACAATTGAAAGCCAACCGATATTTACCAGGACAGTCATTGTGCTTGTAAGGAAGATTCCAAACATGGCACAGAGGATAACTGTTGTCATAATCATTGTTTTTCCAATTTCGCGATATGAGTTTAAAACTGCCGATCGGTAGTTTCCTGTAAGCTCAAAGTGATATTTAATATGGTTTGTAAAGTGGATTGTATCATCAACCGCAATACCAAGAATCATCGGCATAATCATTGCAGTGATCATATCAAGGTTTACGCCAGCATAACCCATAATTCCTCCGATGATGGCGATTGGAGCAACATTAGGAATCATTGCAATAAAGCCTGTGCGGAATGAAGTGAATGCAACAATCAAAAGAATAAGAATTACAATAAGCGATGTGCCGATTGAACGCAGCGAACCTCGTACAAGCTTTCCGTTCATATGAGCATACTGAACAACTTCTCCAACTACACCTGCATTTGATGCATCCGGAAAAAGCTCTGCACACCATTTTTTTACTTCGGCAAGATCCTGAACAATTTGTTCGCCATCATAACCGCTAAGTTCAATGTGAAGGTATCCGGCCTTAAAGTCTTCGCTAACATAATTGTAAAGATCGCTTCCTCCGGAAATTTCGTAGAGGAACATTTCCTGACTAACAAGATCCTGGTCGTCCGGAATTACATAAAAGTCAGGGGCGTCGCTGTTGAGGGTACGGTTCATTTCTTTGACAACCTTTGTTACAGAAGAAACTCGTGGTTTTCCGTTAGAAACTTTTGTCGAACCTAAAGTTCCAATGCGCGCTGCAAGTTCATCCATATTCTTAAGAACCTGCGGATTTTTCAAAGCATCCTCTTCCTGATATTCAACAAGAACTTCGTAGCTGTACTGGCTTCCAAGCTGACTGCGGGTAATTTCCATAAGGCGGTGAATATAAGGAGTTCGCTCACCCATCATGTCGGCATAGTTCATATTAACTTTGATTTTGAACATGCCCGGAATTACTGCAATAATTACTGCTGCACCAACAACAACTGTAATCCACTTTTTATTGAGAATTGATTTTCCCATTGCTTCTACACGAAGATCTGATTTTGTTGAACCTTCTGTGCTTACAAAGTTGGGATCCGGTTCCTGATCTTTTCCAAAGCTGTAAAGACAAGGAAGAAGGATTATTTCAAAAATGAAAACAGCAAGAACAGCCGCAGCAGTAATTCCTCCAACCCAGCGCATTGGTCTGATGTTTGCAGAAAGGAATGAAAGCATACCTGCCATTGTAGTGATTACTGTAAAAAACAAAGCCCAACCGGAATCTCGTATACCCATTACAACAGATTCTTTTCGTAATCCTGTTTTTCTAAAGTACATCTTAAAGCTGTTGATATAGTGAACTGCATAACCTACTGCGAGAGCCATTGAAAGGAGGACGGTTATAAGAATCATTGTGTTGTTTCCCTTTATGTTCATCCAGGCAGAAGCACCAAGTGTTGTACAAAGAGCGCCAATTGTTGCAATAGATGGAACAACAACTCCACGAAGAGAGCGTATAAAGATGATAAGGAAAATGAGCATTACTACAAAACCCAAAGCGATTCTGCTTATACACTGACTTACGATAGATTTTTCTTCTTCGTATTCTGTATATGAAAGTCCGGCTGGACGGATTTCCCATTTATCTGATTTATATTTTGGATCTGTAAAGATTGCCATTGCTGGTGGAGCAATTTTGTTCATTGCTTCATCAAGACTTTCTGAATACTGTTCAAGATTTACGATGAGCCAGGTTTCTGTGCTGTCATCACTTACAAGATTGTTTACAAGTGATTCGCGGCTCATGATAAAGGCTTTCTTTTCTGCAAGCTCGGTTGGGTCTGTTGGAACTCCGTCTTCAAAAGGACTTGTTACTTCAAAACCGTCGTCTGTTCCAATTGGGAGAGAGAGTTCCATAAGAGAAGTGATGCTTCCTGCATAAGGAACATTGTTCAAAAGCTCGTCTCCAAGCTCGTCTATCATCTGTAAAACTTCCGGATCAAAAACATCGTCGGCTTTGATATGAGCCAGAAGGCTGTCTGTTGAACCAAAAATACTTTCAAAATGATCCTGATTTACTTTTGTTGTTTCCCAGTCGTCAAACCAGTCTTCTTCTCCGTTATCCAGCTTGAGTCTTGTAAGTCCAAGGCTACAAACGATTGTTACAATCAAGAGGCCAATGATAAAGCCCCAGCGATGTTTTACTTCAAAACGACCAAATTTTTCGAACCAGTCGTTGATTTTCTTAACCTGCATGTTGTCTCCTGTATGTCTCGTCATCACGAGCGCAGCGAAGTGATCCACTAGCATGGATTGCTTCGCTGCGCTCGCAATGACGATGCTGTGTGTTAGTATGCACTAACGTTTTTGATAACACTGTTATCGTTAACAGATAATAATGATAACGGTGTTATCTTGTCAATAGAATTTTGAAGAATTTGACAAATTTTGATAACAATGTTATCTTTTATCCTATGAGCGAATCCGCAACCGAAACAAAAAGTAAAATTCTCGAAAGTGCAAAAAAGGAATTTCTGGAAAAAGGCTTTATGAATGCCTCTTTGCGTACAATTGCGTCAAATGCAGGAGTTACTACAGGTGCAATGTACCGTCATTTTAAGGACAAAGATGCCCTTTTCTGCGCACTGGTAGACGACGCTATTGCCGTAACAACAAAAACAGTTATGCTTGCAGATGTTATGAATCATCAGGATTTGGATAATGTTGTTTCGGAAAAACATTTTGAAGAAGAAGAAAAACAAACAAACGATCTTTTAAATTATATTTTTGATAATTATGATGCATTTACTTTACTGCTTACAAAATCAGCAGGAAGTACCCACGAACATTTTCAGGAAGAAATCTGCGATTTATACACAAAAAATTGCGCTCAAACCTTTAACTGGATGTTCCAGAACAAAATTGCAACAAAAAAAATCGACAAAATGACTGTTCATTTTATAGCATCAACAGTTATAAATGCCTTCGTAGAAATCATCACCCACAAAATGTCAAAAAAAGCAGCCTTTCAGTATATCGAAAATATTGAAGAATACACTCGCTACGGAATGATTCACATGATGGGTATTCCGTGTGAGCATCACGAATAAGAAATCCGTTTAACCCAGCGCTACATCCAGAATCATCATAAGCGTAAAACCCAGCATAAAGGTAATTGTACCCCAGTTGGAATGTTCGCCTTCTGCCATTTCTGGGACGAGCTCTTCTACTACTACATAAATCATAGCACCGGCGGCAAAGCTCAAAAAATATGGGAGCACTGGCATTACTAGGCTTGCAAGAAGAATTGTGAGAAGACCCGCAACTGGTTCTACAATTCCGGAAAGAACGCCGTACCAGCAGGCCTTACCTTTTGACAACCCCTTGGAATGAAGCGGCATAGAAATAATTGCACCTTCAGGAAAGTTTTGAATTGCAATACCAAGAGCTAAACTTAGCGCGCCTGCTTCGGTAATCTGAGCAGAACCGCTGGCCCATCCAGCATACAAAATACCAACAGCCATTCCTTCCGGAATATTATGAAGTGTGACGGCAAGCACCATCATCGTAGTTTTTTGAAGACTAGACTTTGGACCTTCCTCTGTTTCATCAAGATGCATATGAGGAACAGTTTTGTCCAGAATCAAAAGGAAAATCATTCCAAAGCAAAAGCCCACAGCAGCAGGAACAAAGGCAAGCTTTCCGCGGTCGGCAGACATTTCCATAGACGGAATAAGAAGACTCCACACAGATGCCGCAATCATAACGCCGGCAGCAAAGCCCGAAAGCATTTTTTGAATACGGGAATCAAGCTCCTTTTTCATAAAGAAAACAAGTGCCGAACCAAGAGCAGTACCAAGAAACGGAATTAAAAGTCCTTTTGCGATTATATTAGTCATACCTAACATTATAAAAACAAAGTTTCAGGATGACAATATTAATTTGAAAGGAGTTTTATTAAAGTATATCCGGCTTTAGAAATTACAGGGGAAAGGTCGTCCCATTCCAGCGGATTTTTTGAACGAACAAGAACGGTATTATTTTCGAGTTTTACTGTTGCCCAAACACCTTCTTTTGTGTTCAGGGCATTTTCTACGTGGCGTGCACAATTTGAACAATGCATGCCGTCAACGGTAAGAATATAAGTGTATGGATAGTGTGATTTGTTTTTATCCTTCACCCGGATTTTTTTGGGAGCAGCATCATGTGTTCCACAGCAGGCAGAGCCGTATTTTATTCTTTTTATTATGCTGAAGATTGCAAAGATAATTATTGCAATTAAAACAAGTGTGATTATTACTGTTCCCATAAAACCTCCAGGGATGCCAATGTTATTTTATAACTTCCCACATTACGCCCATGTTTTTAAATCCGCCTTTTGGCATACAGGCGGCACAGGCTTGTGTTCAAAAGTTCCTTCTTTTTTTTCTACAGTTTTTCCAGGCCAGTTACCAACATGCTGCTTTAATCCTGTAAGAGCATTAAATAAAGTCGATTTTCCTGAGTTAGGCTGTCCTAAAAGAGCAATTACTGTTTCGCCGTTTTCTGTCATACAGCTGCCTCCTCTACTTCAATTCCATCACATTCATTACGATTTAATGCAATCATTGTGTCGCGTGAATACAAAAGAATTGGTCTTCGTTTTTCATTTTTGATGATTGTAATACTGCAACCAGGAGTTAGCCCGATAGAAGTAATTCTGCTGACAAAACGAGCGTCTCCATTTATTGAAGCGATTACACCCGTTTCATCCTTTGCGAGTTCTGATAATTTTTTCATGGTTTTGTTTCCTCTTAACAGTTAGCACAGGCTAACTAATTGATTTATTTTAGTTAGTTAATACTAACGTGTCAAGTTAAAGGAAGGGGATTGCGAAGCATGGATTGCCACGTCGTCCTACGGACTCCTCGCAATGACGGTCATTGCGAGGAACGAAGTGACGAAGCAATCCACGTATTAGATTACAGTTTCCAAGAAACTGCTTCTTTTCTAGAATCAATAAATCTTGCGTAAATTCCACCAAGCTTTACCAGATCGTCGTGTTTACCTTGTTCTACAATGCGTCCTTTGTCTATTACAACAATCTGGTCTGCATTGCGGACTGTCTTAAGGCGGTGGGCAATCATAATAACTGTCTTTTCTTTTGTAAGCTCTTCTATGGCCTGCATGAGATCGCGTTCGTTTTCCGGGTCAACGTTTGCAGTTGCTTCGTCCAGAATGATGATAGGTGAGTCTTTCATGATGGCACGGGCAATAGAAATACGTTGGCGTTCACCACCACTAAGGCTTGCACCACCTTCGCCGATTACCGTTTCGTAGCCGTCTGGTAAAGCGCTGATAAAGTCATGACAGCAGGCTTTTTTAGCAGCTGCAATAACTTTTTCCATTGGAGCGTCTGGCTGACCAAAACGGATATTATTTGCGATTGTGTCATGGAAAAGGTAAACGTTCTGGAAAACAAAGCTGAAGTTTCTCATGAGGTCGTCCATACTATAGTCACGAACATCTTTTCCGTCGAGAGTGACAGTTCCCTTGTCTACATCCCAGAAGCGGGAAAGCAGATGACAGAAGGTTGTCTTACCGCCACCACTTGGACCAACAATTGCAGTTGTTGTATGCTCTGGAATTGCAAGTGAAATATTGTCGATGATTTTCTTTTTGTCGTAGGCAAAGACGATAGAGTCTGCGGTGATAAGAGATTGTCGGGTCAAGCCCGACAATGACACAGGGTCTTCGCCTGTCAATGACGCAGCGGAATCTGTCATTCCCGTGCTTGACACGGGAATCTTTCCTTCTATATCCATCGTCGGCAATGCAAGAATCTTATTAGCCTTTTCAACACAAAGATCAACTGTACGAAGCAATGCAGAGAAGTTTCCACCAACGTCCAAAGCATTGAAGAGCATGAAGGCACAAACAAGCATTGTACAGCAGTCAGCTAAAACCATACTGCCGTTGAGGTAGAAGTAAAGAGAGGCAATCATAATTGCAACGCCACTGAGCTTGGCTACAAGTGACTGAAGATTTGCAAAAGGAATAAAACGAAGCTCCATTTTTATAAGGCTCTTTACGCGCTTGTTTATAACGTTATTCAAATCCTTACGGCGTTCACCACTGATGTTGTAAGCTTTTACTTCTGCAATTCCCTGAATGTATTCAAGAACCTTGCCAACTTCTTCTGTGTCGTCTTTGATTTTTTGATCCTGGATGCCTTTTACAGAAAGACGCAGGAACACATTTACAAACTGGAAAAGTGCAAAACCTGCCAAGGCAATAAGTGCAATGCGCCAGTCAAAAATAAACATCATTAATATGATGAACACTGTTTCGAGCAGTCCTTTGAGAACCATCATTACAACGCGGGTTGCAACGTCGCTGAGTGCTTCCATTGTGTTAGTTGTAACTGATGTAATTTCGCCAAGGCTGTTTTCGTTGAAGTAACCCATTGGCATGTAGCGCAGGTGTTCTGCAATTTCGATTCGTTTTTTTGCGCAGGTTCTGTAGCCGCCTTCGCACTGCCACATTGCTGTAAACTTTGTGGTAATGATGGCACCCAAAACGCTTACACAGATTATTGCAAACGAAATCCAGATTGTACTTTTTTCAAAGGGCTGGCCTTCTACTGCAGTTCCTATAACTCCGCGGAGCATTACTGCAACTGCGGCAATTCGCAATGCCATAAAAAAGGCATTTATAATTCCAACTATAATTGAACCGTAAAATTTCTTACGGTTTTCTTTGTCACAAAATCTAAAAAAGTTTCTTAAAGTTTCGAACATATTTTTCTCCTGATTAGCATCGTCATTGCGAGCGAAGCGCGGCAATCCACATATGACAATGCATTCTGCTACGTGGATTGCCACGGCCTTCGGCCTCGCAATGACGGGACGCCTTATTACTCATCCTTTGAATCAATGTGGGCTTTCCACATATCAGCGTATAATCCTTTCTGAGCAAGCAGCTCTTCGTGAGTGCCTTCGCTGTCTATTACACCATCCTTAATTACATAAAGCTTGTCTGCATCCTTTACTGTTGAAAGGCGGTGAGCAATTACAATCAAAGTCTTGCCTTTTACAAGCTGGGCAACTGACTTCTGGATGATTGCTTCGTTTTCGGGGTCGGTGTAGGCTGTGGCTTCATCAAGAATTACGATTGGCGCATCCTTCATCATGGCACGGGCAATTGCGATTCGTTGACGTTCGCCACCGCTTAAGTGTGCACCGCTTCCACCAACGATTGTGTCAAAGCCGTTTTCGAGCGACATGATAAAGTCGTAGCAGCCGGCTTTATTGGCAATCTCTTCTACTTCTGCATCTGTTGCGCCCTGGCGTCCAAGACGGATATTG
>CAMKDH010000003.1 GCA_946411215.1 uncultured Treponema sp.
ACAAGTATTTTTATGTACCCTGGGTACAAGTTTAAAGTTGTAGATAAAATGTTCACAAACTTTCATACACCAGAAAGTACTTTGATTATGCTTGTTTCTGCTTTTGCGGGCCGCGACCATATCCTGAACGCTTACAAAACTGCTGTTGAAAATAAGTACAGATTTTTCTCTTACGGCGATTGCATGTTTATAAGATGATGTCCTCTCGAATGGGGACCCTTATGTCAATTGCTCAAAACTATAACGTGTAAGATTTAGGAACTGCTGTCGTACAACATCGCTGATCATCTGGTCTGTTGAGGCTTTGTTGAATTCCTGTTCAACCATATTTTGAATTTCATCAATATCTTTTTTCGAAAGCGGCAGACGATGACCAATCAAAAAGTTTTCAAGATTTTTACTGCGAAAAACAAATGGTCCCGCAAACGCAAGTTTAGCATCAACAAGAGAGTTCCTTTCTGTGTCTCCCAAAAATACAAACGAAGCAGAGTTTTGTGTTATTGCATGTTCCGGACCGATTCGTCTGAAAATACAAACTTCAGGGTAGAGAAGTGGAATGCGTATACTTGTAAGAACAAAACCTTCCGGGATTTTCTTAAAGGTTTGAAGCGGTTCAATTCTGGTTTCTGTCTGACTTCTGAATTCAAGCTTTGTATCAAGAGCAAGTAGCGGTGCAAATAAAGTATGCTTGTGCCCTTCGGTGCAGATGTTGCCGCCGATTGTTGCCATGTTTCGAATAATCGGATTTGCAATACTCAAAAGAGCTTCATATAAAACTACAGGAAGGTGAGTTTGTCCTATTGAAAGAATCTCTGCAAGTGTTGCACCAGGTCCAATTTCCAGATATCGTTCATGGCGTGTTATGTGAGAAAGATCTGGGATGCCGTATACCGAAATTGATTTTTCTGGAAGTTCATCGAGCTCTGTGCAGCCGCCAACAATAGTAAGCTCTTTATTGCTCTTAAGCTGGAAGAAAAGTTCTGATGTATTTTTTGCAAATAAAATTGATTTCATTTAAGTTTCTCCGCTTTTTTTACAGCCTTTTCAATTCCATGATCCCTAACTTCAAGAGCAAGAATGATTCCGTTTATAAGAGTGTTTAAATCTGTGCAGCATGGAGCAAGACTTCGTACCTGCTCATAGATTTCATCGCGTGTAGGAATCCTGTTAAGCTTGACTAACTGATATGCCGAAAAGATTTTTCCGGAATCACAAAGTCCGCAAAGCTTTATGCCCGCAAGTTCAAAGCCTTTCATTATAATTGAATATTCTTTTGTTCGTTCAAAATATTCCAGAGTTACAAGATCTGCATTTTGAATTATTCCAAGCGGAATCTTGCAGGTAGCAACAGGACTATCATTAAGAAGAACTGTACACGAACCGCAGGTGCCCTGACCGCAACCGCATTTTACACTTGAACATCCAATTCGTCTTAAAACAGACATGAGTGTTTCGTCTGCAGGTGCTTCGAGAATTGTTTTGTTGCCGTTCAAAATTACTGGTACGTTCATTCTTTATCTCCTGCTATTCTTGTTTCTCGTTTTTTAATCAATTCAAAAATCTGTTTTTCGGTACAAGGCAATCTTGTAAGTTGTGTTGCAAGTGCCAGAGAAAGTGCAGAGGAGAATGCTGCTGGAAGAGTGTTTCGAACAAGATCTCCAATCTGTCCCGGTTTATTTTTTGATTCAATAAAACTGATTGAAATATTGTCGCACGGAATTGATTTGTCTTTTACAAGCATTTCAAGCTGTTGCTGGATTTCAAGTCTGATTGCTTTGAGCGCTGCAGATTTATCAAAAAGTTCACCACAGTCAATTACAAGCCAGATTCCCTTTATTCGTTCATTGTATGTATATGTATCAAGTTCAACTTCAACAACTGCGGTAGCAAAAGATGCTGGGCCAAAAGGAGTTCCTTTGAAATTTTCACTATCCCAGTTTTTCTTAAGCGAAGCAGGTTGAGATTTCTTTACAGTTATAGGAAGCGCATTGTGAAAGCGTTTTTTCTCAATATCAAGGCAAGCCTTTTTTATAAGTTCGTTTACTGTACTTATAGAATTAATTGCATCTTCCGGTGTATCAGGCAAATCTTCAAGCTCATATTCCGAATCAATTACAATATTATCTTTTTTGATTTTTAGAATTTCAGCTGCTGTTTTTTTCCAGATTTCCTGAATACCTTTTGAAGGATTCAATGCGTGAATTACAACATGTTCATCTGGCTGTAAAGAAACTTCAACTTTACAATCAGAAGCAAAGCTTGTCGTTCCATAAAAATCAGAAACATTAAATGAAGTTGCTATTCCAACACCACGCAAAGGAAGCGCAAAAAATGGATTGCTGTTTTCCTGGACACGGTCTACGGCATCCATGTTATATGAAGAATATTTTCTATTAAAATCACTTATTTCAACTGCCTTTTCAAAACAATCCTGTGCATTCTGGTTATCAAATTTAAAAGGATATTCCTTGTCGCTTGTTTCCATATTTATACGGCGAAGTACTTCCGGCAGTATGTTAGTTTGTTCAGCAATTTTTTGCATCTGATTTTCTATAGCAAAAAAGACTTGAGAATCAATTCCACGCAGACAGATAGAAGTCGGCGGATTTTTTGAAGTATGTACCTTTGCAATTATATGAACATTCTGCGGCTTGTAATAATTGCATGCAAGAATAGCCATTCTGTCTGCAATTTCCTGTGCAAACGGATTAAAGCAGCCCACATCAATATCAATAACTGCAGAAATTGCGGTTAGAATTCCTTCCTTAGAAACAGCAGTTTTATAAGTTAACTGAGTATCAACACCTGGCGCCATGTAAGAGTCCTGTTCCTCCTGAGTAAGAACAAGCTTTACCGGTTTTGAAGTTAAGAAAGATGCAAGCGCAACCTGAGTTGAAACTACAGAGGTTCGCCACAATCCTTTTGAAAATACGCCGGAGGTTTTTGTTTTATGAACAATTATTTTGTCTTTTGGAATATTAAGCGTGTTTGAAACTGTTTCCATAAGATGAGTTGTCCATCTTGTTGGTGCAGATATGTGAAGATAGTCGCCATCCTTCCAGCAGAATGAACCACAGGTTTCTTTCCAAAGCGGCGGAAGAAAACTAAGCTTCCAGTTTTCCTGACTTATATAATCTTTGGTATTTTCAAAAAGTTTTTTCTCTGCCTGAGGAACGCTCTTTTTAAGGAACAGCCCGGTTTTAATTTCGCGGAATGCAATCTGCTCTTCAACATTCTGTTCAATTCGTCTGTTATCCAAAACTGTATCAAGCGACGGAAGCTCATTAATTTCCGAAACAAACGAAGAAAGATCATTTGATTTTTTTGAAACATTCACTACCGGACGTCTGTGATATTTCATTGCTTTTTTGAGCGCAGACTCTAGGGAATCAATATCAAAATTTACAGAAACATTTTCGAGCAGTTCAAGAACTTTATTTTCATCAGGACCACAAAGAATACCAACTGGTTCTCCGCTGTAGGAAACATCATCGTATCCTAAGATTTTCCATTCCTGATTATTTACTTTGACTTTTTTGCTGCCTGGAATATCATGTGCCGTAAAAAGAAAATATCCTTCCGGAAGCTCTGGAATTGTTACGCCTTTGATTTTACCAGTTGCAGCGGGACTGCGGACAAGAACAGCATATAGCGTACCTTCGCGACTTGAATCGCTGTAAAAGCCCGTGGCTTCCATGGAACGTTTAATCTGTTTTTCTGTCTGCACTTTTCTAGGCATGATTTTCTAATCCTATAGTTTTTACTGTTTCAATTACAAGCTCTGCCTGTTCTTTTGTCATGTCGGGATAGAGTGGAATTGAAATTGTTCTGTTATACTGATTTTCTGCATTCGGATAATTGTAAGCAGTAAAATCAGGGTAAAGCTCGCGCCAGTAAGTAAAATGGAAAATCGGAATAAAGTGAACCGAAATTCCAAGACCTGCTTCCTGCATTTTTTTAGCAAACTGTTCTCGTGTGATTTTTAATTTTTCAGGAACAATCCTCATAAGGTAAAGATGCCAGCTGTTGCCCGGACCATCCGGTGGAAGCTCAATAAAATCAAGCGAACTGAATGCTTTGTTGTACATGTCTACAATTGCTTTGCGCTGTTCGTAAAAAAGCCAGGCCCTGTCTAACTGGCAAACGCCTATTGCTGCAAGAACATCTGGAAGATTGAACTTGTAGCCCGGAGCAATTATATCATATTCCCACGATGCTCGCGGAGAAGTGTAGCGGTCCCATGTTGTGCGGTCCATTCCGTGCATTCTCATAACAGTCATGCGTCGTGCAAGCTCAGGGTCGCGGGTGCATACCATTCCGCCTTCTGCAGTTGTAATTGTCTTTGTTACATAGAAAGAAAAAACTCCTGCATCTCCAATTGTTCCGGCATACCCCATGTCTGTAGGAGACGGAAACGAGTGAGCGGCATCTTCAATAACTTTGATAGTGTTACTGGCGGTAGAATACTTTTTTGCAAGCTCCATAATTTTTTTCATATTGCAGACATTTCCCGCAATGTGAACCGGAACAATTGCTTTTACAATTTTTCCTTCTGCTGCCGCTTTTTTTAATATTTCTTCTATATTATTTGGGTCAATGCTGTAGGTGTCTTTTTCAATATCTGCAAAAAGAACGTGTGCACCAAGGTGTCTTGCACAGGTTGCAGTTGAAACAAAAGTGTATGGAGTTGTAATTACATAAGTTCCTTCGCAAACTCCACAGGCTTCCATTGCAAGAATCATTCCCGATGTATTTGAATTAACTGCAAGACTGATTACAGGAGCGCGTCCAGTTCCTTCATCGCCTTTGCCTGCAATTTCAGAAAACTTTTTTTCAAACTCAAGCGCGTACTTTCCTGTTGTAAGCCATCCTGAACGAAGAACATCTAAAACGGCGTCTTCTTCGGCTTTTGTAATTGCTGCTTTATGAAATGGAACTTTTATCTGATTCACGGTACTCATAATATGTCCGTCCTTTTTTGTCCGTCAGTTTTTATTTCTTCGTAAAAATCCTTGAGGCTCTGACAGTCGTCACACAAAAGCTGTACGAGTTTTTCTTTGTTGCGGAAATCTGATTCCTGACCGTTTGTATAAAAACAGATAGGGTAGAGCTTTTCTAAAAGTGTATCAAGTCTGCCTTCTGCATAATCCTTGTTTTCGAGCTGAAGGATTTTTGGATATTCAGTTGGAGTAGGCTTTTCTTCTTTTAGCCACAGCGGTTCAATAAGTCGTTCACCCTTGCGCGCGCCCACAGTAATAATATCAATGTCTTTGTATGGTTCAAGGCCCGAAAACCTGATGATTTGTTTTGCAAGATCGATGATTTTGATTGGCTCGCCCATATCAAGCAGGTATGACTGTCCGTTTTTGCCAACGCCACCTGTCTGAAGAACAAGCGAACAGGCTTCAGGAATTGTCATAAAAAATCGTTCCATTTTTTCATCTGTAACAGTGATTGGTCCGCCAGTTTTAATCTGACTCTGGAAAAGCGGAAGAATTGAACCGCGGGAACCAAGCACGTTTCCAAAGCGCACAAACATTACTGCCTGATCTTTATCAGCCTTTTTTGCATATTCAAGCACGAGCTTTTCGCAAAGCATTTTAGAAACGCCGTAAACGCTTACAGGAGCAACTGCTTTATCTGTAGAAATTAAAACAAATCGGTCAACATGATGTTTGATTGCTGCATCCAAAAGATTTTTGGTGCCGAATACGTTGTTTTCAATTGCCGCAACCTGATTTTCTTCCATCATTGGCACATGCTTGTAGGCTGCACAATGGAAAATTACATTACATTTTGTCTGTTTTATAATGTAATCAATGTATTCTCTGTCGCGCATGTCTCCAATAATCGGGACAACTGTTGCTTTTTCGCCAACGCCTTCTGTCTGAAGCACTTTAAGCTCGCGGAAAATCTGGCAAATTGAGTTTTCGCCATGACCAAGAAGGTAAAGTCGCTCAGCACCACCACTCAAAAGCTGACGTGCAAGTTCAGAACCAATAGAACCACCGGCTCCTGTAATAAGAACACGCTTTCCGCGAAGGTAATTCAAGCTTTCTTTTAAGGAAATTGCAATTGGTGTGCGTCCAAGAATATCAAGCGGATCAATTTCACGAGTTTGAACAAGGTGTGCAGTTCCTTCTATTACCTGGCTTATACCAGGAAGGATTTTTATGTGGTTAAAACCGTTTTTTACAAGGGTTTCATATATTTCACGGATACGCTCAGTAGGAGCAGAAGGAATTGCAATGATTGCTTCGTCTAAATCAGAGTTAGAAAGGATAGAAGTTACGCTGTCAATCGGGCCAAGAACAGGAATATCATCAATTGTAGTACCGATGATTTTCTTATCATCATCAAGAAAGGCGTTTACTTTTCCGAATATTTTTTTTCGCCGGATATCACTGGCAATAGTTTGTCCCGCAAAACCGGCCCCAATAATATAGATACGTTTATCCATGTCCCAACCCTTTGTTAAATATTATCACAATAAAGGCTTTTTCGCAAATATAATATGCCTTTATCATAGAAAACAGCTGGCTTCCGCGTAATCGTGTCAGCAAACTACTGCTAGCGCTGTATGGTAAACCATATATCTCGCTTCGCTCGGCAGCGCTAGATGTAGTTTCCTGCCCCGATTCCGCTCCACCATCTGTTTTCAAGTGTTTTTTATAAATATTTTCCGCAAATATAATATGCCTTCATATGGAAAACAGCCGGCTCCCGCGTAATCGTGTCAGCAAACTACTGCTAGCGCTGTATGGTAAACCATTTTTCTCGCTTCGCTCGGCAGCGCTAGATGTAGTTTTCTGCCCCGATTCCGCTCCGCCATCTGTTTTCAATCTATTTTAATATAATATTTGCGAAAAAGATTTATTTAAAAAAAACTAAACTCACCCATGATAAACACCGAAAAACAAGTATAAAACCTATAGTGTGTTTATGGGGTGTAATTATGGGGAAAACTAAACATATAATTCTTCTGGCTGTGATTTTTTTCTGCGCTAACTGTTGTTTCGCAAAACAAATTCAGTTACAGATCGTACAGCACGATGACAGAACAGACGCTGTTTCTGAAGACTCTCTTGTTATTGAAGATGAGCTTTTGAATGGCTTTTTTGAAACAGGATATATTATTACAAACTCACCTGCAGCAGTTTCATGCTCTGCGAGTGATGATTTGATACTTTTTAATAAGGCCATGGGTGATGCTTATGAGGGGTCTTCTGATTTCTTTGTACAAATCAAGCTTTATTATACCAATTCACTTCATACAATTGACTGGTCGGTTGCTTCGGTGTCGACTGGTAAGACTATAAAAGAGAGTAAATTTGAAAGTTCCGTCAAAGCGTTTGATGAAAAAGGCTTGCGGAGTGTTTCTTCGAGACTGATATCAGAGATTTCAAAAATATTGAAATCTACTAAAGCATAAGGATGGGCGGGTATGAAAAATAAATTGAAGAACAACAGAGTGTTTAAGAATATATCAAAGCTTGGATTCATAATAATAGGATGTCTAGTACTGGCATCCTTTAGCCCGTCTCTGGATGGTAGAGCCATTGTTGTTGAACCAGGTGTATTCCCGGAAGGACTCTTTGCAAGGACAGTAGGCTATCTCCCTGGTGATATTATCAGCGTAACAAACATCACCGGAGATGCAACAATCGATATTCTCGTAATTGGTGCCCTTGATCCATCCGAAGGTGTTGCAATTATGCTTTCTCCAGAAGCCGCAGACGCAATTGGAATCAGCAGAAATACAAACAACATCGTAAAAATCACAAAGCGCTCAAATCAGGATGAAAGAGTTTATGGTTCTGCAGTAATTGCTTCAAACAACACAGAAAAAACTCCTGCAAAAGATCCAGAACCTGTAGTTGAACCAGTTAAAGAGCCTGAACCAGTTGTTGAGCCTGTAAAAGAACCGGAGCCTGTTGAAACAACTCCAGTTTACGAACCAGAACCTGCAGAAGAAACTCCTGTTTATGAACCAGCAGAAGAATGGCAGGAACCTGATTCAGATTCTAAAACAACAATCCCTGCAACAGAGCCAGAAGAAGAAATCTATTCAAAGCCTGTTGAAGAACCTGTTGAAGAAGAACCAGTTACAGAGTTTGAATATTTTGATGATGACGAAGTGCCAGATTTCTACGAGCCTGAACCTGTAGAAGAAAAGGCTCCTGAATATATAGAAGAAACTCCTACAGAAGAATCAATCCCAGAGGAAACTGAACCTGCAAAAGAAGAAGAACCTGTTCTTTACGAAGAGTTCAGTGATGAAGGAATTGATGATCTTCCAGCAGACGAACCAGAAGAATATGAAACAATTCCTGCTCAGGAAGAAGAAACAGAAGAGGAAACTGTAGAAGAAGAACCTTCTGTTGAGGAAGAGCCGGAAGAAGAAGCTTACGAGCCAGAATCAGAGTTTATTCAGGATGAAGGTATTGATGACCTTGAAGAAGAAGCTCCTGCTGAAGAACCAGAGGAAGAAGCTGTAGAAGAACCTGCAGAAGAGCCTGAAGAGGAAGCAGTAGAAGAAGAACCTGAAGAAGCAGTTGAAGAAACTTCTGAGCCAGAAGAAGAAATTGAAGAGGAATATATTGAGGATGAAGAACCAGAAGATATTCCTGAAGATATTAAAGAAGAAGATATAATCGAAGAAGAACCAGAAGAAGAACTGGAGGACTTCGAAGAAGAAGAGTTCGAAACAGAAGAAACTGAAGAAGAAGTCGCTGAAGAAGTTGAAGAAACTCCAGAGGAAGAACCTGAAGAAGAACTCCTCGATGAAGATCTTGAAGAAGATTATTACGAAGATGAACCGGACGAACTTGTAGAAGAAGAGGAAGAAGCATTCCTTGAAGAAGAACTTGAAGAAGTTCCAGAGGAAGAACCTGCCGAAGAAGAACCGGAAGAAGAAGTTGCTGAAGAAGAAGAGGAAGAAATAGTAGAAGACTCTGAAGAAGAATTCGTGGACTCTGAGCCTGTCGAAGAGCCAGAAGAAGCTGAAGAAGTAGTCGAAGACGAAGTAATCGAAGAAGAAGAGGAAGTTAGCGACGAACCAGAAGTTCTTGAAGAAGATGAAGAAGAATACGATGCAATAGTTCTTGTTCCTGCTGACGAAAATCCTCCAGAGTACGAAGAAGAGGAAGAGGTAGAAGCACTTCCACCAGAATTCGATTCTTTGAACAACGAAGTTTCATTGCCTGTAGAAGAGGCTGCTCCGGAACCAGTAGAAGAAGTTGTAGAAGAACCTGAGCCAGAAGTTATTGTTCCAGAAATCACTGTAAACAATAATGTTGTAGTTCAGCCTGCTGCTTCTGGAAACGAAACAAGCTACAGCAAGTTCATGATTGAAAGCTTGAACGAACTCGAAGCAGATAAGTACTATATCCAGATTGCAACTTTGCGTGATGATGAAAATATTCTTGAGATTGTAAACAAGTACGGAAAGAAGTACCCACTTACAATTGTTCCAACTGCAAAGGGAACAAAACAGATTCTTATTGGACCTGTAACTCTTGATGAATACGGAACAGTTCTTGCACGCTTCAAGGCATACGGTTACAAGGATGCCTTCCTGCGCAAGGGAACAAATCCAAATCCAAAACCACGCGGAAGCAGTAGTTCAAGCGGTTCAGCAAGTTCCGCTGCCGACGCAAAATAAATTGAGTTGAAAATCAATAATATGGGATGTATAATTATTTCATGAAGAAAATAATTTGCATCCCATTTTTTTTAGCAGCATTCTTTCTTATAGCATCTTGTAAAGGCACTGTAACTCCCGAAAATCCGGATGATTCTCAAAATCAAAATCACGAACAGCAGGAAAATCAGGATTCTTCTATTATAAACAAGTTTTTCTGGGGAACCTGGGTACGCATGGATAGCGGTGCCGTTTATGTAATTGATGAAAGTCAGATTACAGTTTACAAAAAAGATTCTTCGGAAATTTCAAATGTTTATGATGCAGTTTCTTCTACAGAATCAGAATTATCAGTAAGTGGAATTGGTAAGTTCACAAAACAGTCCGATTCTGTTATTCAAAATAATGCCATTCCATTTTTCAGAAAGGGTGGTTTTAATCTTTCTTACAGCATGAAGCTTGTAGGTTTTGAAGATACAGTTTCAAGAGCTGCATCGTCAATAACTCCTGGTAGCGTAAAGGTAAAAGCAACTTCAAAGAAATATAAATCCTATAAAAAAGAAGCCGAGCCAACAGACGACGGTGTAATAAATCTTACTGCCCCGGTTTCCGGCGATGAGCAGACAGTAACAGTTTCTACAAAAGATACCGTGCTCGTTATTCCAGAAATCAAGATTGAAAACGACGGCTCAGATATGGGAACAATTCCTGTAACAAATCCGGGCGAATACAGCCTTAAAGTTACAGGTGTAATTAGTGATGATCAAAAAGATGACGGTTATTTATATGGAAACAATCTTAAAACTTATACCATGACCCTAACCATTACAAATATCAGCGAAGTAACTTCAGAAACCTCTGCCTGTGAAATAAAAAGTGAAGATCCTCAGCTAAAAATCACAGACGAAAATGGTGCCGCTTTAAATGCAATTACTTTTTCAACCTTAAAACCAGGCCTTACAAAAGAAATCAAACTTAAAGTAACCTATGGAACTATTGACAGCGGTTATGTTGACACAGGTCTAAATATAAACATTAGAAATCTGGAAACAGGTAGAACCTGGAAAGACTATGTGCCATTAAGATTTTTCAGAGGAATGCTCCCGATTACTGTTTCTGCAAAAAGCACAGAAAACAATAAAGATGCAGCCTTAAACGGTTTTGTAATTTACCCTGATTATAATTCCCAGTTCTTTGATATTCAGCACGGTACTTCTAAAACTCTCTATGTTCCTGATTTTGGTAAGGATAAAACTTATATACTTTCTTTCAGCGGAGCCACTGTAGAAGGTGAACTTTCTGCAAGTACCGAAATGTTTTATGTTGTAAATCCCGGCTCAACAGAACAGGATTATTTTACAATTCCAACAACAACAGACGACTTAATGACCTGCTATAATTACGGCGAACCTAACGACACCGAATTTGATGCAGTTGAAGTTTCCGATAAATTCACAGCGTACCTTAATGACGGTGATATTGATTTCTTTTCTGTAAAGATTGATTATGATGATTTTATCTTCCCAGATAAAGCTCTTAAGTATAGGGTTACTTTTGAAGACCCACTTAATAAGAAAAACTGTACTGTAAAATTATTTAAACCTGGCGAAAAATTAGGACAGTCTCTTTCTAGAAGCGATTATTCCTGTCCAGAAGGTTACCAGTCCTTTTCGGGCTGGTTTTTGAATAATGAAACATGGAATATAACGGAAACTTATGTTGTTAATAGTAATATAACTCTTTATGCAAGATATATACCAAAAAATTATACAATTACTTATAATTTGAATGATGGTTCCTATACTAAAGTAACTGGATTATATACGATAGAAGAAGAAAAGCAATTATATATTCCTACCCGTGAAAATTATATCTTTAAAGGCTGGTATGATTCTTCTGATTTTTCCGGGAACCCCATATTGTCGATTCCTTTGGGATCTTTTGGCGATAAAAGTTTTTATGCAAAATGGGAACCAGTAAAATATAATATTGTTTATAATCTGAATGGAGGAATACAATCAGACTTAAATCCCGATTATTACACAATAGAACAAAAAATAACTCTTTCTTCTCCTGTGCGTTCTGGATATTATTTTGTTGGTTGGTATGAAAAATCAGATTTTTTCTGTAATAAAATGACAGAAATTTCAAAGGGAACATCTGGTGATATAACTTTATGGGCCTGTTGGGATGATGTAATACCACAGAATAATACTGCTACGGTTTATAACATAATTTATAATCCTAATGGCGGAGTTTTCGATTCTCAATCAAATGTTCATCGTATCTTTACTTCAGATTGTACTGATATTGATTTGGAACCTCTTGTGCGTGAAGGATATATTTTTGAAGGGTGGTATACAGAAGATACATTTGAAAATAAAATCGATAAAATTCCAACGGGTAGTACACAAGATTATTGTCTTTATGCAAGATGGGGTATAAAAGTATTCCCCGAAACATTATATACCTTTGCTCAAAATTCTTCATTATATGATGTTGTTTATTATGAAGGTGGATTGTCAGCGGAAGTTTTACAAGTTTTAAGTGATAATCTTCCTGACAATAAAAAATTAGATTTATCAAATACAACTGGTTTATCTGTGCTTAATTATAAGTCTTATACACAAGGTGGTTATTACACTTCGTATTTTTCATCTTGCAAAGCTGTAGTGTTACCAGATTCGTTAATAAGTATTGATAAATGTGCATTTGTAAGTTGTTTATTGTCAGAAATAATAATTCCGGGCAATGTTGAAAATATTGGTCAATCAACATTTTCGGGGTGTAGGTCTTTGAAAAGGATAACAATTCCAGATAGTGTTACAAATATTGGCAGTTATGCCTTTGATCATTGCAGTTCATTAGAACAAATAACAATACCAGAAAATGTTACAAGTATTGATTCCAGTGCCTTTGATGGTTGCAGTTCATTAACAAAAATAACAATACCTGAAAGTGTTACAAGTATTGGTAGCAGAGCCTTTTATGGCTGCAGTTCATTAACAGAAATAACAATTCCAGATAGTGTTACAAGTATTGGTTTCAGTGCCTTTTATGGTTGCAGTTCATTAACTGAAATAACAATACCTGAAAATGTTTCAAGTATAGAAACCAATACTTTTTATGGCTGCAGTTCATTAACAGAAATAACAATATCTGAAAATGTTTCAAGTATAGGAAGCGATGCCTTTTCTGGTTGCAGTTCATTAACAGAAATAACGATACCTGAAAATGTTACAAGTATTGGCAGTCATGCTTTTTCTAGTTGCAGTTCATTAACAGAAATAACAATCCCTGAAAATGTTACAAGTATTGGCAGTTATGCTTTTTCTGATTGTAGTTCATTAAAACAAATATCAATACCAGAAGGTGTTAAGGGTATCGAATCTGAAACATTTGAAGGTTGTTCTTCATTGATTCAAATAACAATACCAATAGGAGTTACAAGTATTGGAAGCTATGCATTTGAAGATTGTAGTTCATTAAAAGAAATAATAATACCACAAAGTCTTTCAAGTATTGAATCATCGGCATTTAGAAATTGTTCGAAACTTAAAAAAATCAATTATAATGGTACCAAAACCCAATGGAAATCTGCATGGAATTCTTATTTCCCTTCTGGCGCAACAGTCTACTGCACCAACGGAAATATTTCTTTATAACTAAGTAAATTTTCTATTTTCAGTAACAAAGCAATTTTTTTTGTAAATTTTTCATTTTTTTTTCAAAATTTTTGTAAGAAGTCACTTTTTATTTCTAATATATATACAGGAAATTCATTTAAGGAGACTTCTATGCCAGAAACAGTTTTTGACAATATTGATCCGGCTATGATGGAACGGATTAAGAAACTAAGACTCATTGATGATGAGCTTATGACGGTGGTTTTCAGCGGGGACAAAAAGGTAACGGAGTTGCTGATTAGGATTCTGTTAAACAGAAATGATTTGAGAGTTACAAAATCAATGACTCAGGAGCAGAAGCACAATTTGTTTGGTCATTCAGTCACGCTTGATATTGTTGCAGAAGATATCTTCAAAACCGAATACAATATCGAAATCCAAAGGGCTGATAAGGGGGCTGTGGCACGGCGAATCAGATATCATCAGGCGATGATAGACAGTCACACTCTCAAGAAACAGGAGGATTTTGATAAACTTCCGAATCTGTATATTATCTTCATTCTAGAGCATGATATGTTTGAAATGGGGGAGCCTGTTTATTTTGTAAACAAAACCTTAAATGCAATTGATGAAGAAGGCAATAATTTGCTTTTTGATGATGGTTGTAATATAATGTACGTCAACGGCGAATACAAGGGTGATGATTCTCTTGGCAAATTGATGCATGATTTTTCCACCCCAGATGCCGACGAAATGTATTACACTGAACTTGCCGAAAGGGTAAGGTTTTATAAACAGAATGAAACGGGGGTAAAAATGGCAAGTAAAATTGTTGAAGAATACGGCAATGACCGTGCCGCCGAAGCATTTAAACAGGGGGCTGAGCAACAAGCAATTGAGACTGCTACCAGATTGCTAAAAAAGAATGTTCCTGTTGATGATATTGCTGAATATACAGGACTTACGGTAGAAAAAATACTGGAACTGAAAAACCAGTGTGAATAAAAAAAGGCACGTTGTAAAGACGTGCCTTTTTTTATGAGATTATCGGGTCAAGCCCGATAATGACACAAATGAATCTCTTATATTGTATAGATCCAACCTTCTGGAGCTGGTAAACGACCCATCTGAATACCTGTCAAAGTGTCGTAGATTTCTTTGAGCTTTGGACCCATTTCTGGTTTGCCGTCGTTGTAGATGATGCTCTTGCCGTGGTCGTCGATCTGGCCAACTGGAGAGATAACTGCTGCAGTACCGCAAAGTCCGCATTCTACAAACTTTCCAAGTTCATTCTTGTTAATCTTGCGCTCTTCAACTTCCATCTTAAGGTATTCTTTTGCAACAATCAGCAAAGAACGACGTGTAATTGAAGGAAGAATTGAGTCAGATTTTGGAGTAACAAGCTTTCCGCTCTTTGTGATGAAAATGATGTTTGCTCCACCTGTTTCTTCAAGATATGTATGTGTTGCAGGATCAAGATACATGTTTTCTGCATATCCGCATTTGTGTGCATCTACGATGTTGTGCAAGCTCATTGCATAGTTCAAACCAGCTTTGATATCACCTGTTCCATGAGGAGCAGCACGGTCCATATCGCTAAGGCGAACTTTAATTGGCTTTACGCCGCCCTTGAAATATGGTCCAACTGGTGTAACAAGAATACGGAACTGATATTCATCAGCAGGTTTTACACCAATTACAGCGTTTGAACCAAACATATATGGACGAATATAAAGAGTAGCACCGCTTCCATAAGGAGGAACCCATTCTTTATTTGCTTTGATTGTCTTAAGTACTGCTTCAATAAATTTATCTTTAGGGAATACAGGCATTTCAAGACGCTTGCAGGAATTTTCCATGCGTTCTGCGTTCAAATCAGGACGGAAGGTAACAATGTCACCGTGTTCTGTTGTATATGCCTTAAGTCCTTCAAAACAAGTCTGTGCATACTGAAGAACTCCTGCACATTCACTAATTGTTACGGTGTGGTCAGTAGTAAGCTTTCCAGCATCCCATTTTCCTTTTTTCCAGTTAGAAACAAAGCTTTTTGTTGTTTCCATGTAACCAAAAGGCAAGTTGCCCCAATCAAGTTCTTTTTTTGCCATAAAAGAATCCTCCGTCACAAAAATTTAAATATACTTAATAATTTTAATACCATTAAAGATAAATGTCAATAAAATTCTATAGGAAAAAAAAGGATCTTATAGAAAACAGCTGGCTCCCGCGGAATCGTGCCCCCAAACTGCGGCTAGCGCTGTATGGTAAACCATTTATCTCGCTTCGCTCGTCAGCGCTAGATGCAGTTTGGGGTCCCGATTTCGCTCCGCCATCTGTTTTCAATCTCTTCAATTTTCATCAACAATATTATATTTAATTGTATTTTAATTGTATCTTTTTACAAATAAAATTATTATATATATGTATGCATGCAGATATAAAACCCGCAAAAAAAGTACTTTTTTCTCTTTGTTTTGTTATTTTTTTATCAATTATTTATATATCTTGTGCTTCTACACAAAAAAATCAAATTCCGGAGCCGGAGTGGATTGCAAATAAAAAATCTGTTTTTCCGGATAGTACTTATCTGGCGCAACTTGGAACAGGTATAACTGCTGCCGAGGCTAAAAATAATGCTATTGCGCAACTGGCTTCTTATTTTAATACTAATGTTAAATCGCTTGTAGAAGGCGAAACTTATACTTATAACAGTTCAAATGATGTTACAAAGGTTGAACGTACAATAAAATCTAGCACTGTTACTTCTACTGACCTGGAGCTGTTTGCGTTGGAAACGGAAGAGCCTTACTTTTTGAAACGGGAAAATAAATGGTATTGCTGTGCGCATATTAATAGAAAAGATGCATGGAATCAGTATGAACCGATTGTTCGCGATAATAAAAACTCTTTTTACAGCATTTTTGGGCTTGTGGCAAAAACTACAGATCCGCTGGAGCGCATAAAAATCTATAATCAGACAGAAATGGCTTCTGAAATTTTCCTTGGCAGCCTTTACAAAGCAACAATGTTTTCAAAACCACTAACAGACAAAGCTTTTGGTGAAGATAGGGAAGTAATTGCTTCAATTCCGGGCCTTATTCAAAACGAAAAAAACAACTGTGTAATGTGCATCAAGACAAACGGAGATTTTGGTGGCACAGTTTCTTCAACTGTAAACAGCATTTTTGCGCAGCTTGGTTTTACAACAAGTGATAATGCACAAAAATCAACTTATATAGTAGAAACAGACGTGCTTTACAACGAAGTAAAGGAGGATGACCTTTTTGTTTATAATCCTTCTGTAAAGCTCAGTGTAAAATCGCAGAATAAAACTCTGTACGTTTATGAAAATAAACTCGACAGAATTCTATCATATAACGAAACAAAAGCAAAAAAGAATGTATGCGAAGGTATTGCGGACCTTCTAAAAAAGGAACTTGCCGACGATTTTAATTCGATTATTGGATTGAATAAATAGAGAGTTAACAGTATGAAAAAGATTTGGTTATTTTTGATTGTTTTATTGAGTATCTCATTTGCAGCAACTGCCGCTGGAAAACGAATTGCAATATTTAATCCAACAGCAGAAGGGCTTTCTGCAGAAGAACAGAACTGGGTTCCTTCATCTGTAAGACGACGTCTTGAAGCAAATTTCAACGACTATACAACTTATCAGCTTGTGGATATTCAGAACGAAGAACAAATCAAAAAAATCCAGAAGGATGCCGAAAGCTTTACACATAATCAGGATACAAGCATTGAAATTGGAAAGCTTGTTTCTGCCGAAATCGGTATTTTTTCAAACATCACAAAAGCAAACGGAAAATACATTCTTTCTACAAGCGTAACAAATCTTACTACAGGTGTCAGGCTTTCTTCTGTTACAACAGACAGCGTGGCAGAAGCTGTAAAGCTTTTTGAAGGCGCAGGCTCTTCTGTAAACAAGGTAACTGTAAAAATCTGCGACGACCTTGGAATTAAACTTTCTGCAATAGATCTTTATGTTCTTTTAAAAGGTCAGGATTTGTCAGAGAAAGATCAGATTTCGATGACACAGGAAGAGGTTAGTAAGTACGAAAAGAAACAGAAGGAACTTGAAAAACAGATTAAAGAAGTTTCTCTTTCTACAGAGCTCGATGCCGAAACTCGCAAAGCAAAGCTCGAAGCAGAAAAAGCACTTGCCGATCAGCAGAAGAAGATTGCCGAAGAACGACTTGAACGCTTAAGACTTCAGCAGCAGAGACTTTTGGAAGACCAGGAGCAGCAGAAAACTCGAACAGCAGCTCAGCGTGAAAAAATTGAACAGGCCGCAGCACTTGCAGAAAAACAGGCTAAGCTTGTACGTCAGCAAAAAATAGATTCTCTTTCTGTTGATAATCAGATTGCAATAATTGAAGCAAAAAAGCAGGCAATGGTTGATATTCATGAAAGTGTTCTTAGCCAGGAAAAATTTATAAAGCAGTCTGCAAATGATGAATATAAGGCACGCTGCGAAGCAATTGATGCAGAGCCTCTTCGCAATGGAGAAACAGATTCAAAAGGAAAAATCCTTCCCGCAGTTCAACAGCTTAGAAAAGAACGCAAACTCGAAATCCGTAAAGAAATTGAATCAAAGGCCCTTGAAGACCTTGCAAAAATCCAGGGAAAAACTACAGAACAGGAAGATTCTCTTTACAACGATATTCAGA
Organism: uncultured Treponema sp.; assembly: GCA_946411215.1. Taxonomy (GTDB): domain Bacteria; phylum Spirochaetota; class Spirochaetia; order Treponematales; family Treponemataceae; genus Treponema_D. The sequence continues at coordinate 17,955 of CAMKDH010000003.1, forward strand.
ATGACCTTGAAAAGCTTCGTGCCCGCAGAACAATTTCTTCTATAGAAGATGGTCGCATTCTTGATATTGGAAACTACGCCGGTGACAAATATGAATGGGATACAACAGTTTCGCTTTATATAAACGACGTAAAGATTTTTGGTCAAAACGCAAATATTGCCTACAGCAACGTGAGTGGTAAAAATCCTGTTTCACCAGCTGCAGGTAATGCAAGTGCATGGAACGATTATCTTGATACGGTAGACCTTTATGATTATATGTTCCGCCGCAAGGTTCCAGCTATAACTCTCGAAGTTGATTATTCAATTGACGCAATGCCAGATAATTATCCTTCGATGTACAAAATGACTTTGTATGAATTCCGTTTTATAGATACAATCAGCGGAAAGGTTGTTCAGTCAATTACTCCCGCAAAATCTTCTTACAGATTCTCGGTAAATCCAACTGTTGATATTTCTTACTACGGTAAATCTCTTTCGGCAAATTCGGAAAATGATTCTTCGAAGGCAAAAGCTTCTTCTGGCGAAAAGCACCTTATTAAAACCGAAGAAGTAAAAACCGGAAAGAATTTTAAAAAGCGAAAAAAGATGGAGCCGATGTATGATCAGAAAAAAGACGGTGGGGCAAGATGTAATCTGGGTTTTAATATTGCCCGTGCAGTTTCTGATCAATTAATGGAAGATCCTGCTTCGGGCATTCAGCTTGAAGGTTACTGTTCAATTCCTCTTACACCCTTTATGTTCATGCAGCTGGATTATTCGTGGTATTCAATTCCATGGAAATTCAGTGTAGACAAAAATCTTCCAACAGAATTGACTTTTGCAAGCTTTAATTTGGGATTTAATTTCAGACCACGATTGCCTGGAAAAGTTCCAAACATTTATGTGCTTGGTGGCGCTGGTCCTGCTTTTTCTGACCATGAGCAGTACAAGAATTCAGAGGCTCTTTTTGGATATAAGGGAGCAGTGGGTATAGATATTCCAATGGCAGATTTCTGGTGCTTTACAGCAGAAACAGGAGTGCTTGGACTTGAAGATATGGAACCCGCTCCTTACGCAAAAATTGGTGTAGCTATTACTATTCCAAACTTTAAGATTTGGGATTAAAATATACCTATGAATGTTTTTACATGGAGTCAAAAAGAACTTCACGATTTTTCTCAAACTGATTTTTATAAAGGCGGCACAGGTGTTTCTGTAGGAAGCTTTGACGGTCTTCATCTGGGACATCGGTTTCTTTTGCAGGAGCTTGTTTCAAAATGTTCTTCAAAAAATATTGCTCCCGGTCTCATAACTTTTACAAGGCCGCTTCCTGCTTACAAACATTCCGATGATTACACTGGAGATATTTCTACACTAGGTCAGCGTCTGAGACTTTTTGAAGAAATGGGAATGCAGTTTGTTTTTATTGTAGATTTTACCCAGGATTTTTCGGGGCTCAAAGGCGTGGACTTTTTAAATATCCTTCATGAGAATTTGAATATGAAATTTATTGCCGAAGGAATTGATTTTAGATGCGGATACAAGGGCGCCACAGATACTCAGGCAATTAAATATTGGGCTGAACAAAACAATATTGATTTTTCTTTTGTTGATCCTGTTTATTACACCGAAGCCGATGGCGAAGAAGAACGCGTGAGCTCTTCGTATATCCGCAAAATGATTCAGAAAGGATTTTTTAATACTGCAAAAGAACTGCTTGCACGTCCATACCAGATTGATATCGAGCAGATAAAAGAGCAGGGCTGTTCAACACAAATTCTTCCGCCAGACGGTTTTTATTCCTGCACCGATGAAAACCAAAAATCAGTTCGAGTGCAGATTCAAAATCATCAGCTTGTAGCTATTCCGGATTGTAAGTACATTACTATTTTATTGTAAATCTGCCGACAATAAATTATAATTAAATTACGATTATGAAAAAACAGTTGTCTGCATTTTTTATAATTTTGTTTTCTCTTTTTTGTATATCCTGTGACAGTATACTTGCAGACAAGTTAAATGAAAAATTCAACTTAACCCCTCCAATATATCTTTCTTATAAAACAGATTACGGAAAAGCGCCAAGCCGTGTTACAATTACAAAAGGCGATGTTATTACAGAAGAAATGCTTCCTTCTGTTGCGTACGTAAACAATAACGGTTCATCGTATTATTACTATGACGGCCAATACTATTATTATGATGATGACGAAAAAACCTTTGTGGGCTGGTATTATGATGATCAGTATACACAGGAAGTTCATGTTGGCGATGTTATTGAAGGTGCTTTAACGTTGTATGCCAAATGGTCAGATTCCTATGTGTATGTATATTATAATTTTTATTCAGATTATGGATACTATTCTCACTCGGATCGGATAAAGGTTGGTACAAAGCTTTCTTCTGATAACTGGTATTATCCTAAATATGACTTTTCAAGCGATTATGAATTCACTGGCTGGTATTTAGATGTGGGGTACCAGACCTCCGCTGAAGGTTATGTTGTAACATCTGATATATACTTATATGCAAGTCTTTATCCAAAATATTATTATATAGATTATGTTACTTCATATTATTGTGACCCGTTGCCACAGGGAGCTGTACGTCGCGGCGAAACGCTAAGTTCATCTGAGCTTCCAACTCTTTATCCATATTCAGAGTATGATAATATGGAATTTGAAGGCTGGTATTATGGCTCTGCTTGTGAAGACAGAGCAAATGTAGGTGATGAAGTAACAGGCAATATTACACTTTATGCAAATTTTGTGCCAAGATATTATACAATTACGTATGAAACTTTTGGATGGGCAACTACTCCTGAAGACAGGATTTTATATAAGGGTGAGGAATTTACTTCATCATATCTTCCAGATCTAGTTTCAACGTATAATTCCATGAGATTTTTGGGATGGTATTTTGATTCTGAATGTGAGGTGTATCCTGCAAATGCGGGACAGATTATAACTAGTGATACACGTTTATTTGCAAAATGGGAAACTATACCATCAACAAATATAGTAGAATATTGGCTTTATGATTTTGATGTATCAGACGAGTGTATGATTTTGAATGAATATACTCACCTGGATGATGGCGGTGAATATTCTACTCCATCATATTTTGCAAATGAATTTTACAGGCAGGTAGGTGACGATTACGCATTTTATGAGAGTTATACTTTTGATGGAGTAGAGTATTGTAATGTTAGCGTGTATAGAAACCTGTATTGTCATACTTTTGTTAGCGCCGAAAATTTGTGGAAGGTTCTTGAAAAATTTCCTATATTCCCGGATACGTCCCAATTTCAAAATGCTGTAAGTGTAGCAATAAACGATGTTAATCCAGATATGTCTGTGGTTGCTTCTGCAATTGCAGATCATAATAGAATGCAAAATTATTTAAGATTGAATTTAAGCAATTGTATCGAATTAACAGAGATTCCTGATAATTGTTTCGCGAATGAATTTTACTTAAAAGCAATTGTTCTGCCTGAATCTATTCAGACTATTGGAGAGGCTGCATTTAAATACTGTTCTGCATTGGAAGATACAGGCATTCTTTGGCAGAATTTAACAACAATTGGTGAAAGTGCTTATGAATATTCAGGACTTAAATATATAGAATTACATCGTTGTAATAGTCTTACAATAATTCCAAAAAATATGTTGGCCGGATGTTCTGCTTTAGAGACTGTTTTACTGCCTGAATCAATTCAAACTATTGGAGAAAATGCATTCCAGTCTTGTCAAAATCTTAGCAGCATTCAGATTCCTCGTTATGTTACTCAAATAGGTGAACGGGCTTTTAGTGATTGCCTGCAATTAACCGAAATCGAAATTCCAAATGGTGTTTCAACAATCCCTCAGTATTGTTTTTATAATGATACTTCACTTAAGACAGTAATACTTCCTTCAACAATTACTTTGATAGAAAACTTGTCTTTCTATAATTGCCCTCTTGAAAATGTTTATTTCTATGGAACTGAATCCCAAAAAGATGGCATTACAAATTACGACACAACAATTTCTTCAGTTAATTGGGATTGTAATTATCATTAATAGACTATATTATTCAAATTAACTAAAACAAAAATCTCATTTAATAAAGGATTCTTTATGACACACTCTACTCATTTATTTTCAAAAATCACAACATCCATTTGCATGTTTGCTTTTTTCCTGGTTTTTGCAGCATGTAGTCCTCAGACAATCCAGTTACAGCCTGAAGAAATTGAAGTTAGTTATACTGTTGAACACTGGCAGCAGAATGTTAGCGGAAACGGCTACGGAAATGAACCTGTTCTTACAGAAGTTTTATCAGGAATGACAGGTTCTTTCACAAATGCCATGACTAAGAATTATGAAGGCTTTGAAGCCAGAAATTTTGATCAGATAAAGCTTGCACGAGACACTACAACAATAATCAAAATTTATTATGACAGAAAATCAATCGAATATACCTTTGACGCAGGTGAAGGAAAGTTTGTCCACGGCGAATCAACCAAAACAGTAACCGGCCTTTATGGCGCCAGCGTTACCGCTCCTGATAATCCCCAGAAAGAGGGGTTTGATTTCGTTGTCTGGGATGAAACAGTTCCAGAAACTTTCGGCGCAGAGAATAAAACTTTTACTGCGTCATGGACACAAAAAACTTCTCAGGGTGAAGATGAACAGGGAGAAGGACAGGGAGAAAATCCTGAAAATCAAGGGGAAAATCCTGAACAGAATCAACAGACAACTGCAAGCTATACTGTAGAACATCATCAGCAGAAAACAACCGGAGATGGATATACAACAATTTGGGATGATACAGAAGAAAAGACGGGAACTATAGGTGCACAGACTTCTGCCACTGCAAAAACTTACACAGGATTCACAGCAAAAACAATCAAACAAGAAACTATCGCTGAGGATGGAAGTACTGTTGTAATAATTGAATATGACAGAAATATAATTACTTACACTTTTAATGCCGGAGACGGAATGTTCGATGATAATAATGCAGAAAAAACTGTAAGCGGCCGTTATGATACGAGTGTTTCTTTTACATCAGAACCATCTCGGCTAGGATATGAATTTAATAAATGGGATAAAACAATCCCACCTTACTTTGGTACAGAAAATCTTACTTTTAATGCATTATGGTATCGTTCTGATTCAAGATATACTGTAGAACATTATCTTCAGGATCTTGAAGGTGATGGATATACTATTCAATCAAGTGATACTGAACATACACGTACTGGATTAACAGATACTATGACAGAAGTTCGTCCAGGACAATATACAGGTTTTACTGCAAAAACAATCGAACAGAAAAAAATTGCTGCTGATGGAAGTACTGTTGTAAAGGTTTATTATGATAGAGATATTATTACATATACCTTTGAAGATGACCTGGATTTCACAGATGATATTGTAATAAGCGGTCGTTACGGGGCAACTGTTCCTATTCCTGACATGGCAACCACGGGGTATGATTTTGGACATTGGCTTGGATTTGTTGATCCACCTGATACTTTTGGAACATATAATAACACGTTTAAAGCTATAACGGATCCAAGATCCGATACTCTAGTTACAATAAAATATTTCAAGCAAATAATTACAGGTAATACGGATGTAGTTTATACTGTTGATGAGATAAAACAAGAGAAAAAAACATCTGGATTTACATTAAATTCTAGTTTTTATCTAAAAGATTGTGATAATGATTCTGAATATAAAGATTATGAATATAGTCATGAAGATGGAGATGACCAAGTCAACCCTGATGGAAGTTCTGTTTTAAATATTTACTATAAACTTAAAACACTTACTTACAATTTTAATGCAAATGGTGGAAAATGGGGTGATTCTCAAGAAATTATGCCAATAAGTGGAACATTGGGCACTCGAGTTGTGGTTCCAGAAGATCCCGTTCGAGGTGGATATGAATTCTTAGGTTGGGATCGTGAAATCCCAGTAGTATTTGAACCTCTTATTGCTGGTTGGTATGTAATTGATATTTATGGAACATGGCAGGCAAGAGGAGATATTCGTTATAAAGTAGAACATTATCAGCAGAATCTGAGCGATAATGAATATACTCATGTATCAAATGAAGATGAAGATAGAACTGGTACAACAAATTCTTCTACAGAGGCCCGAGCAAATACTTACGAGGGCTTTACTGCAAAACCTTTTACTCAAGAAAAAATAGCTGGTGATGGTTCTACAGTAGTTAAAATCTTCTATGACAGAAATAATATAACCTATACCTTTAATCCTAACGGTGGAAGTTTGAATGGTTCTCCTCAGACTCAAACTCAGACTGTACGTTATGGAACTTTAGTTCCTGTTCCTCAGGCGCCTTCTTTAAATGGCGATTGGACCTTTGACGGCTGGTACGAAGGTCAGTTTATTGCTCCTGAATATACTCCTTCTGCTACTAATACTAGAAATATTGATGTATATGCACACTGGAAATATACTCCAAAAAATGTTCTGGGTGGTGGTATAAGCTTTGATGGAACAACCTTTACATATACTGACGAAGTATATGTAATAGACCCTGCAAAAACAGGTGAAAACATTACAGTAATACCTGGAACTAACAAAAATGGAGTATTTATAAATAACCGTACTACAAAATTAAGTCCATTTATTATGAGTAAATATGAAGTTACACAGGAGCTTTATACTGCAGTTATGACAGGTCAGACTGTTACAAAAGATGGTAAAACTTATGAACTCGATGCAGCTCCATTTAAATGTAAAACAAATGAACATGCCGGTGATATCCAGAAATATCGCCCGGCAGACAATATCAACTGGTATGATGCCGTATACTTCTGTAATGCTCTTTCAGAAAAACTTGGACTTACAAAACCTTATGAAATAACTGATATTTTAGTTATTAATGGTCATATAGAACATGCAGATGTAACTCTTGTTCCTGGTGCAAACGGTTACCGTCTTCCAACAGAAGCAGAATGGGAGTTTGCCGCACGCGGTGGAAATCCTTCTGACGAAACTAACTGGAATTACACTTATAGTGGAAGCGATGCTATTAATAAAGTAGGCTGGGCTAATGAAACCTCTGGAACTCACCAGGTTGGAAAAAAGGCTCCTAACTATCTTGGAATATATGATATGAGCGGAAACGTATATGAATGGTGTTATGACTGGCAGGACGGAATTTACCAGGGAGAAGTTACTGATCCAACTGGAGGAACTCTGCAGAATGTAAAGGTTTTCCGTGGAGGTGGATACACTGATGACGGATTATGTAGAGTCTGGCAAAGACAATATCAAAGACTTACCTTGAGATATCAAGAATCAGGTTTGCGACTTGTTCGTTCTGCCCAGTAATTAAAGAACAGCCGGATTTGTATTCAAGATCCGGCTATTTTTTTACTCATGCATCTTATATTCCGTATCCTCGTCGATCATTTCGATGATTACGTCGGTGACGCGAGGGTCGAACTGGATGCCGCGGTATTTGATGAACTCTTCGCGAACTTTTTCCTGTGGCAGATAGTTACGGTAGCTGCGGTTTGAGGTCATGGCATCGTAGGCGTCGGCAACTCCGATAATGCGTGCAATCCATGGAATGTCTTCGCCTGCAAGACCATCAGGGTAACCTTTACCGTCGTAGTGTTCGTGGTGACTTCTGGCGCCAATAGAAATTTCTGGCATAGAAGAAATTGATTTTAAGATGTCGCTTCCAATTACAGGGTGCGCTTTTACAGTTTCGTATTCTTCTGTTGTAAGCTTGCCCGACTTATTGATGATTGCGTTAGGAATACCTATCTTTCCAATATCATGCAGTAGGGCAGCGTAGTAAATGCTTTCCTGTGTTTTTTCATTTTCGCCAAGCCTTTGTGCAAGCATCCTTGAATATTCTGCAACGCGGTTTGAGTGACCGTTTGTGTATTTATCCTTAGCATCAATTGTCTGAGCAAGAGCACTTGTAACTTCTATAGAAAGCTTTTTGATTTTTTCCTGATTACGTCTTGCAATATCAAGTCTTATAAATACAAAAAGTCCGATTGTTCCAAAAATCAGCAGAATAACCAGAATGCGGAACCAGGTTTTCTGCCACAAATATGCTTTCTTAACAATTGTAATTGTTGCTTCTTTTTCGCATTGAACACCATCAGCGTTCTGAGCAATAACATGGAATACATAAGTTCCCGGACGAAGGTTTGTATATGAAGCATTTCGTTCGCCTGTCCATTCAGAATAATCTTCATCAAAGCCTTCGAGCATTGTCTTAAACTGAACCTGTTCAGAAGAAACCTGGCTTATACCTGTATACTTAATGCTAAGACGTTTTACATTAGGCTCAACTTTAATCTTAACCCCGCCATCATGTGTAATAAGAAGTCGTTCGCTGTCGAGTGTGAGTGTCTGGATTTTTACAGTAGGGGAGTAAATGTTTGAAGCGCTGCGCACAGGATCCATCAGTGTAAAACCGTCAATCAGAGTAAACCAGAGTCGTCCCTTGTCATCCTGCATTGAAAGTGAAGTAGAAGTAACTCCGCCCGAATTAATACCGTCAAGCTTGCTGAAGTAATTGAGCGTAACTGAGTTTTTTGTTCCGTTTATAACTTCATCAAGCTCCGAAAGTTTGATATTGAAAATTCCCTTATTGTTTGTTGCCCAGACTTTTTGAGTATAATCGAGCATAACCTGGAATACACCGTCGGCACCAAAACCATTTTCGATATTGAAATTAAAAATCTTTCCGGTGTCTTTTGAAATGATGCTCATGCCCGAACCTGTAGTAACCCAGATTTCTCCCGCACGAATAGAAGAGATTTTAAAAATAATGTTTCCCGCAAGACCATCATCCTTTGTAAGCTTCTTAGTGATTTCTTTTGTTTGAGGATTCATTATGTAAACGCCACCGCCGTCGGTACCAAACCAGATTGAACCGTCGGTATCTTCAAAAAGGCACATGATGTAATCATTGTCGAGCACATTATTTTTGTTGATGTTCAGAATGTTTTTTGTTTCCGGATCAATGATGGAAAGTCCTGTAGTTGTTCCAACATAAAGCTCGCCGTTACTCATCTGAATTGCAACACGAACTTTGTTTCCAGCAAGACCTTCGCTTTTTGTCCATTGCTCAATTGTACCGTCAAGATTAAATTTTACCTGACCATGATTTTCGTAACAGCTTACAAGAACAGCGCCTTCTTGTGTTACTCCAACATGACGGATTCGAGTGTTCTTGCAGTATTCAGTAATTGAATTTTCTATAAAGGTGTTGTTGTTGTAACAGTAAAGACCATCATCACAGCCAATCCAGATTACATCTCGGAATGTATCCTGTGCAATTGCATTTACTGTTGTAGAAAGATTCGTTGTCTGGAATTTTCCATAGCTGAGTTTTTGAACACCACCGCGGTCCAAAGCCATCCAGATGTTGTGTTCATGATCTTCCATAATATCATTTACACTGTCATCAGGAAGCAGGGTTCCGGTATCAAGATAAGAAAGAACTCCGTCATGAAGAACTGTAATTCCGTTATCAAGTGCAAACCATGTATTCTTTGATGAATCCTGGAAGATACAGGTTACGGTAGTTCCCTGCTGATTTCCGTGTCCGATATTATAAACAGTTTCGTTTTCCGAAGTGATTTTTACAGCATAATGAGGCGCAACTCCAAACCAGAAGGTGCCTGCAGGATCCTGACTTACAGTTGTTACGATCGGATTTTGTATTGACTTGATTATTTTGCTTACCTGAAACTTACCGCTCGAATAACAGTAAAGTCCGTCTTCTGTTCTTGTTACAATCCATACACGTCCGGCAGTATCGCAGTAGAGTTGATTTACAATAAAGTTGTTATTTTGAGGAATATTTTCAGAATCAGAAAAGCTTTCAACTTCATATTTTCTGTTGATGCGGACAATACCCGAAGCAGTTCCAACCCACATAGTGCCGTTTTTGTCTTCGCAGATTGCACGGATAGAATTGTTTGGAAGTCCTTCTTTTACAGTAAATTTTATTACTTCTCCATCAGTGCGAAGACAAAGCAGACCTTCATCGTTTGAACCAATCCAGATGTTTTTTCGCGAATCCTGGAACATCGTTCGTGCACTAATAAAATCATAACGTTCATCATAAAGGCGGTTCATAGAAGTAAACTCAACGCCGTCAAATCGTAGCAGACCAGTATAAGTTCCAAAATACATATACCCGTCGCTGTCCTGCATAAGATCAGTAATAGTATTGCCAGGCAGCCCCGACTCCGCATTCCAGTTTCGGCTTATAAAATCCTTGAAAAAAGGATCCACTGTTTTCTTAGTCTGTGCCATCAACACGCCACAAAAAATCCCCGCACAGACCATAATCGTAAATAGCTTCTTCATCATAATTTTCTATTATACTATGGATTGGTGGTTTTTCAACTGTTTCTATGAGCATGTGGTCCCTGAGCCTGTCGAAGGGCCTTTTGTCATTGTCTGTTGACCTTTGTCATTGTCGGGCTTGACCCGACAATCTTTTCTTTACAATTCATTTTTCCTATTGTAAAATTAACTATTAAATTAATTACACGGGGCCAAAAATGAAAAACAAACTTTCTTTGCTTAAAACTACTATACTGTTGTTAGGGGGGGGCTGCTCGCGTTAAGTAGTCTTATTTCTTGTGATAATTTTTTGCGTTCAGATGATGTTAAGCGTGAAATTGAAGAGACAATTGCTTATAATAACGCAAAAGAAATTCCAGTTTTTATCCAAGCTCAGGAAGGTTCAGGTTCTACAGTTCCAAAAGACAATCATATTGCAAAAAAAGGTTATGCCTTTGAAATAAGTTTTTCAGAAAATCCTGCCTATAGCTTTATTAAATGGACAGCCGTTTCCAAAGATGATAATTCCAAAGCAATTACAGATGGTGTAGAATTTGAAGATGCAACCGCTCTTAAAACTAAAGTAACAATTACTAATGATACTCAGGCAATTCAAATTATTCCTGTCTGTACACAGAGAATTACTGTTTCTGGTGAACCAAGTCCTCGTTATGATCCTCTAGGAGTAAGCAGAGACAGAGCCATCACAGTAAGCTTTACAAAACCTTTAAAAGAAACAAATTTTATTTTTTCCCAAAATGAAATTCCTGCTTCTGCACAAGTAAAACAGGATAATGCAGGAAACATATGGGCATATACTTTAGAAGGACAAACATATTTAAAAAATATTTCAATAACAAATATAGATGACTATTCAATTGCAGAACATTTTACCTGTCCTGTAATTAACGGAAATCTTCTTACAATTGAAACAGACAAAACAAATCCGATATCTTTTAATTCCAGCGAAATCTTTAAAACGGTAAAAGTCACTTTAAGTAAAGATATTGTTGATATTGATGGTATAAAGATGAACTCATCTAAAACCTGGAATTATCAGATAACCGAAGCAACTGATGAAAAAGCAACTGTAAATCTTACAAGCGTTGCAGCCGAAGGTTCTGTGTATCTGGCTGGAACAAAAGACTATTCAATTGGTCAAAAACTTTCACTTGCTTTTACAGAAGATGCTGATTATCAGTTCGTAAAGTGGGTTTATGATAATTCCATTGTTTATATTGCGGAACCTTGTAGTGCAAATACAACAGCAACAATACTTGAAAAAACAACTCCAGAAAATCCTACTCAAATAAAGGCTGTCTGTGCTCCTCGTCTTAGAGTTACAGCTTTTAGTCCTATAAATAACAGTTCAAATCCTACGGTATGTAAAAATTCTTCTATAATAATTACTTTCAACCACAATTTGTCTGATAATGCAGAAGATCTTTTACAGCTTCAGAATATTTCAATTGCTCTTGGAGGTTCCCCTGTAAATACCTGTTTCAAAGCTCCGGTTTTACAAGATAATACAGTAACCTTTATTGCAGATAATTCGAATATGCTTTCTGTTCCTGCTGGTCAAACAAAAACAGTTACTGTTTCTATTCCTGCCGATTTTTACTATAGACTTGATGATGAAAACAAAACCAAAATAACTTATGGTGCCAACGGCGTTTTGTTTGATTATAAAATTGATGAAACAACTCTTAATAAAGCAGAAATTACTTTCACAGCTGCAAGCGGTTCTGGTTCATTAACAAAAGCTTCCGGTACTAACCAATATTCAATAGGGCAGGAAGTACCAATTTCGTTTGAACCTGCAGCAGGCTGGAAATTCAACGGTTGGACTATTACCAGCGGAAATCAACCTGTTGAAGAATCAAAAATTTCAATAGCAGATAAAGATTCCCTTTCTACAAAACTTACAGTTTATGAAGCTCTACAAGGTGTAACGGTTACGGCTAAAACAAGTGAATGTCTTTCAGTTAGCTCTGTTAGTCCTCGCTTACAAAGCAATCCAAAGGATTCAGAAATTGTAATTACATTTAATAAAACTTTGGATGCTAATTGCAGTAGTTTGCTCGATAAAATTATTATTGATTCTTATGATGGAAAACTTGGAAATTATTACACACAACGAACTCTTTCCGATAAAACAATCACGATTAAAAATACAGTTCCCATTTCTGTTCCAAAAGGAAATCAAAAAATTATAACAGTAACAGTTCCTTCTGATTTTTATTATGTAAATGACGGTAACAAAATAAATCTTGAAGAAACATCTTTTAGTTTTGTTGTTGATTACACAACAATTGCAAAATCAAAGGTTCATTATACGCTTCTTAATGGAGAAACTAATTCTACTTTTGCCGAAGGCATTTCAGGCGGAACTATAAATCACCAGTCTTACGAAGAATATAATATTGGAGAGGAAGTTGCGCTTTCTTTTGAACCTGCAGCCGGATATCAGTTTTATACCTGGAAGCTTCTTGATTCTCAAGGAAATGATGTAATCAATCAGATATCTTATAAAGATACATTCAAAGCTACTGATAAACAGCCAACAGTTGTTATGAATGCGGCAGAGGAACTTTATATAAATGTAGTCTGCTATAAACGACCTGTAATTTCTACCGCAACTGTAAGTCCATATAAAGAAAATCAGGCCGACGAAGTTCCAAAGAATACACCTATTATTCTTACCTTTGGACATGCAATAAATCCTGCAACAAAAGATGAAATTATTATAAATTATTCTGCAATATCAAATTTTCTGAAGTCTGATTATTTTACTACTTCTATAAGTAGTGATTATACAACAATTACTTTGACTCCTAAAAAAATGCTGCCTGTTGACCATGCTTACGAAACTGTGACTGTAACTGTTCCTCACAATGACATTTATTATTCTGTTGCAGGTGGCGCACAAAAAATTACTCCAGCCGATTCTGATTTTACCTGGTCGTATAGAGTTAATTCTTCGACAATTACAAAAACAATTGTGCGAGTAGATTCTAGTGATGCAAAGGCGAACTCATTAACTGTAAATGGTGCAGTTATTTCAAGTGGTGCAACACAGGTTCTGAATGTAGAACAGAGTATGAATATTGAATATCCATTGGAAGATGGGTATCTGTTCTGTGGTTGGAAAATTGTTCCTGCTACAAGCGGTTACACTGTAGTACCAAGCGGATATGTAAAAAGTGGTGATATAGAAGTAAAAATCGGTAACAAAACTTACTTTATATTACAGATACCTGATTCTGAGAATCATCCTGAAAAAGCTATAATAAAATCTAATGATGCAATTGCCAATGGTTCTGCCAATTATGCAATCACTGTTTCTGCAAAAGACTTCTTGATTCCAAAAGTGACTTCAAAATTACCTGAATATGTTTCAGCTGGAAAAGATTGCGATTCCGAAATCTGTATAGAATTTAATAAAGAAATGAATAAGGAAAATCTAAATCTGTATTCTACAGCAACTAATGCAGATAATCGTAATGCGACAATACAAATTGTAGATGCTTCAAATCCAAACGAGCATTACGAAAGTTATTTTAATGCACCTGAATGGACAAATAATACTTTGAAAATCAAACCAAAAAAAGAAATACGATCTCTTTTGTCTGGAGAAAGTGATTTAAAAAATATAAAAATTATATTTGATTATACCAAGATAAAAGATATTGACGGTATTGTCCTTAATAGCGATCCTTCGTGGATATATAGAATAAATTATGATATGGAGAAAATTGCCCCGGCTGTATCAGGCATGAAAGTTTCTAAGCCGCAGTTTGAACTTGCAAGACACCAGACTTCTGATGGAAATTATGAATATTATGCCAAAGAAAAAAAATCTGCCTCAGATTTACAGGAATTATCAAACACGACTTTCACAAGTTTTGTTAACAATACTTATAAGCAAAACCATGTAGGTAATAAGATTTATTTTTCTGCAAGTGTGTCCGATTCTGGTTCAGGATACAAGGGATTAACTATAAAAGAAAAACGAATAAGAACAGTTGATAATGTTACTGTTTCTGAACCTTGTGCTGACTTTACATATCCAGCAACAAAAACTGTTTTTGCAAATGAGCCTTATGTTTTGCAATCGGAAAATGATGGTGTTATTCAGCTTGATTTTATCTTTGAAGATTATGCTCTAAATAACACAACTAAAACTTACTATGTAATTAGAGATACAGCACTTGATGCGGGTAGCGCAATAAAAAATCAAATGTATGGTTATTATACAACTGAAATTGGCCCTGATGGAGAACATCCTGGTGTGTTATCCTCTAAGGCTTTATATTACAAACTAAATTCGCAAGATGTTATTGCTTATTATACTGATGATAATGGCTATAGAACTGAACAGTTAAATTTTTATAGTTGTAAAGATATATATTTAACCAATTATTCTTCACAATCTTCTACACAAACAATTACATATAAAGTGGAATATGGATATTCGAAAAATGACTTTATGACACAGGAAAACTCTGCAACTGCAACCTCTTCTATCACTGGATATTTTAATTTTACCCGAGATGTAACAAAAGATTGTTTTGTACGAATTTCTGCAATTGATGATGTAGGAAATTTTCAAAGTATAATTCGAGTTATTCCTGCGAAAACCTCAATTTCCAATATGCAGAGAGATGGAAATTACATGAATGTATATCTGAATGGTATAGCATATAAAGATTTTAAAGTTACCGATTATGGTGCTAATAATTTTGATTATTTACTTGTTTATACATATCAAGCTGATGAAACTTCTACACCAACAGAATTTAGGGCAAGAATGTCTAGAAGTATGGGGGATATTGCTAATTTAGGGGGGTATCATAGTAGCGATAGATTTGCAATTACAAATACTGCTTTGGAAGTAGAAGATCAGCCTGATTTTTTTCCTGACGGAATATATAAATTCTATGTCCTGCCATGTTATTGCTATTCAGAAACTTCATTTTTTGGATGTCTTTCTGATCCTTATACCTTGTATTATAATTATACTCCTCAAAATCAAGGTGGAGGAACAGATCCTGAATCTCCAAATCTGCCATCAAGTTTTACTTTAACGAATATTCAGCATCCTGTAAGTACTGGTTATCATACTGCATCTGTAGAATTCCCTGAAGGATTTACTCCGTCTGCGAATTTTTCTTATGGAGTAAAATACAAAAAGCAGAATACTTCAAAATATGAATATGGAGAATTAAATTTTGGAACCCAAAGTGGCAGTAAATATGATGTATCTATTTATGCAAAAGATGCAAATGGAACAATATATGAACCAGATCCTGCTTATTCTGTTGAACTTGATGCTACTTATGATAATATACCCCCTTCTGTTAATGTAAAAAATTCCTGGAATTCTTTATTTTCTTCTACTCCGAATAAAATTCACCTGGGGAATTTTTCTTCTGTTGCAAACTCTATGCCTTCTGACACAGGTGGGGCTGGCATGTACGTCAATGAGGATGGTTTAATACAATTTGATTATTATCTCATAAAAAAAGAAACTGCGGGATATTCTTCGCATGAAGAAATAACAAGAGATAAACTTGTAAATTTTCAAAAGCATACTTTTTGTTATACACCAGGAACAACACGTTTAGCATTGGATTGGGATTCTTTTTTGGAAGGCTATTATATTCTTGTACTGGATTTAAAAGATAACAATGATAATTCTGCACTATATAGTTATGTCGTTATGAATATTACAGAACCTGGAATACCAAAAATCTGGGTAGCCGATTCTAAAATGTATGTACAGGCCTTGAAAACACACTCCTCATATTCCGGTTATATTTATAGACTACAAAATGATACATGGTCTAACCGTAGTGCTTTTGAAGGGCAGGCTATGACTAATAATGGAATGGATAATAGAGCTTATGGTTTTGGTACTCCAAAATACTTTTTTAAATGCTCGGTTTATAATGGTGCAAAGAATTCTTTATATGCCTTTGTTTATCCTAACTATTTTGACCGATTAAATAAGGGTGAAAATGTTTCTTGTTCAAGCAAAGCGGTAATTCCTGGTTTGTCAGATTCATATCAGGTTTTCTATGATGCACCTTGTTTTGCGCATACAATGGCGTTCCCAACAGAACTGCTTGCAGAAATTGACTCCAAGACAGATGCTGCCCTTGTATATGATACTACACTTGATAGAAAAACTGCCTATACCGCAGTTTGGGAAACAAAGGGTAGGGAATACGGTCTAAAACTATTGTATGGCGGTGAATCAGATGCAAACAATAGCTGGTTGCAGGGTAATACTACATATATTGCCCCTGTAAATGAGATTCCTTCCGGCTTCTCCTATGTAACAGTTTTCCATTTTGCCGACGGAACCACAGCCATGAGCGACGTAAAGCAGAAGTAGCAGGGGATTGAAGTCAAACTAAAAATTGATTTATCATTCTTTCTACTTCTTTTACATCTAGAGGAGTTTGTTCTGTTTCCATTGTGATAATCAGGTTGTTGCCAAGTAGTATACCAGTCCTGGAATATTCACTTATACGCCGTGTCATGTTTGTTGTGTAGTCCGGATCATCCATGCGGCCGCAATGTTCCCAATAAAACTCCTTACGTGTCCTAGGGTTGAGACATAAAAAGTCTACATGAAAGGTTGCTCCATTTTTCATGTGAACAGGGTACTCGTAATGGTAGGGGATGTTCTTCTCCTTCAAAAGGTTTGCAATAATTACTTCTGATTTTGAACGCATGGGTTCATTTTTGAAGGAAACTAGATTTCCCTCTGGGGTTTCTTTTTTATGTTCATATTCTTTATTTTGCCAGCGAAGTGCATATTCTTTGTTGTTCACAAAAAGTGGTGTTACAAGGAGTTTCCGTGCCTGGGGCAGACTGGAATAGCAGTTTATTAACTCTAGAGGTTTGTAGGTATTTATAAAATTGTCTAGCGCGGAGAGATTTGTTTTGAGGGTGTCAAGAAGCTTTTTGTTATAATCACGTTGTGCGATTCCAATCGCAAGATTTCGTTTTTTCTTGTTCAAATAAAACCGTTTGTTTGGATTTCCTTCTGCAGCCATATAATATTGAAAAGTGTTGTGGCTTTTTGAAACACAAAGATTTCCTTTCGGAGGTGATTTTAATTGTTTTTCAACACCAGCGATAATTGTTGCCAGTTCTTTTTGTCTGATTTTTGCTTTTTCAAGTAATTGCATTTGTTTTATCTCCTTTTTGATCCAATTTACGTGAATTCCTCTTTGAAAGTGATAAACCTCATGTAATTGCAGATCCTATTCTGCTTCTACATCCAATTAATTACGTGACATTTTCTACAGATTTTGTGAAACTCACGTAAAACCAAGCCCCTAATGAACATATCAGGTTAATGATTATGTCTATCAATTCATTAATTCCTCAAAATTACGTGAATATTCCGTTGTCTCCAACAGAGTTCACGTAATTACAATTCCAATGCCTGTATTAAGTATTTCCAATTACGTGAGTTTCACTTTGAAAGTGTCAAAACTCACGTAAAACTCCTTGATTTGAAAATCAATACAGCTACTATTGAGTGTTTAAAAACTCCAATTGTCTTTGGTTACGTGAGTTCTCCTCCTGAATAAATCTTTCTCACGTAACCTAAAAAACTACATATATAATATGGCAAAAAAAGTGGACTTCTTACAAAAATTTGAGAAAAAAAAGGCATTATTTTACAAAAAAAGATTTGTTCTATACGAAACGCGTGCCCAAAGTTCACCGGGAGCCTTTTTTTCTAATTGAATTTTCTTTATCTTTTCGATATTATGTAAAATTGTAAAATCGGGGCGAAAGTTTTTCGATTTTTACGACTTTTATTGTATTTAAGGATTTTTTTATGACTATTACACAAATGCTTGGTCAGAGCGGACTTCTGACATTGCTTGGAATGTGTGTTGTATTCAGTTTTATCATCATCCTGATTATCTGCATGACTATTCTCAAAGCTGTTATTCATGCGCTTAAGCTTGATAAGGACAAACCTGCTGACACACCTGCGGCTTCTTCTCCGGCTCCTGCTGGAAATGATGGGGCTATTGTTGCTGCTATTGCGGCTGCCGTACACGACAAGGCATTAAAATCATAAAAAATTAGGGGAAATAAAATGGCTAAAGTTGGAATTTCTGAACTTGCAATTCGTGATGCTCATCAGAGTCTTCACGCAACACGTATGACAACAGCAGATATGCTGC
>CAMKDH010000004.1 GCA_946411215.1 uncultured Treponema sp.
ATTCATCACCAATGTTGCGGAGTCCGAGAGCTGTAGCAGACATTGTTCCAATGTATACCTGAGTTCTCTGATCCATGTTAGCACCAATATGGAACCACATAGAACCTGTAACAACATTTTCACCTGTTGGGCGAGCAAAACGTCCTGTAAGCATGTTCATACCGTTGAACTGAGCAGCTGATGCAATGCGGTCAACTTCAGCAATCAAAGATGAAACTTCAACCTGAATCTGCATGCGGTCTTCTGCAGAATAGATACCGTTTGAAGACTGAACAGCAAGCTCACGAATACGCTGAACGATGTCAGTTGTTTCCTGGAGGTATCCTTCAGTTGTCTGAATGAAAGAAATACCATTCTGAGCGTTTGTTGAAGCCTGGTTCAATCCGCGGATCTGTGCGCGCATTTTCTCAGAAACTGCGAGTCCAGAAGCATCATCACCGGCACGGTTGATTCTCATACCAGAAGAAAGTTTTTCCATGCTCTTCTGCTGGTTAAGATCCTGAATTCCCTGGGAACGCTGAGCGAACATAGCACTCATATTGTGATTAATAACCATAATAATCTCCTTATAGTTTGGTTAATAGATAAAACACATGGTGGGCTTTCAAACCACGACGTGGTTTATCTCATGGGTTTCCACCACCCTATAGTTGATTTTCGGGTTAGCAATAAAAAAGTTTAGAAAAAAAATAAAAAATTTTTAAAAAAAAAATTCTGGGGAAAATATGTATTCATAAGGAAAACAGAATGGCTTCCGCGAGAAATGTATACATATGGAAAACAGACATACTTCCGCTAAGGTGCGTCTGCAAACTACTGCTGAGCTTGTAAGGAAGATTTCCCTCGCTACGCTCGGCAAGCTCAGATGTAGTTTGCAGCCACCCCTTGCTCACGTATGTCTGTTTTCAACTCTTACATATTTTCCCGTCCGCCCCTCTGTTTTCAACTGCTTCTTTTTTTGAGTATGTTTTTAATTATTTTTTTTCTAACTTTTAGATCCCGTGGTTTTGGTAGGAAGAACAGAACAATTGTATAAATACAAATATAGAAGGAGAAATATTTATAAAGTGAATACTTAAAAAAATGAATTCATTAAAAAAAAACGGCGCTAAGGATGGTAAAAGAAAGCATCAAAAAAACTGGCGGAAGGTAAATATGGTGTAGCAATAATGAAGTAATATAAAAAACGGCGCGAGGGAGGGGGTGAAGTTCAAAAACACTCTACAGTGCGGCCGCAAGGCGGCCATGTATATAATTACAAGGCACTGTAGCGTGTAGCGGGCTAGCCCCGCGGTTTTGAAATTCGCACCCGACCGGAAGCCGTTTTTTAATTAGTAGGCCTTTTTGACACACACACTCAGCTGGGAGCCAGTTTTTTTTATATGAAGGCCTTTCTTTAGCGCTGTATTTTTGTTATAGTATATGTATGAAAATGCATATTCGTAAGATTTTTTATATTGGTGTTATAACAGTTTCTATCCTTTGTAGTTCTTCTTGTTTTGCTCAAAGTTCAAAAGAATCTAAGGCAACATCCTTTCAGTACATGAAAAAGCTGAATCAGGTGTTTGATTATGTGCAGCAGAATTATGTTGATGAACTTGATCCTAAAATCCTTTATGAGGGTGCTATAAAGGGAATGCTTGATGCAATCGGGGATCCTTATACGCTTTATCTTGATCCTGATTACATGCGCGACCTAAACGATACAACTACAGGAAACTTTGGAGGTGTTGGTCTTTCTATTTCTAAGCCAATTGAATCTACACCGCAAAAGCCTGCTTATGTAGAAGTTTCTTCTCCTATTGATGATACTCCGGGTGCCAGGGCAGGCATTCACGCCGGAGATTATATTATTGCAATTGACGGACTTCCAACTCCGGAAATGACTATGAATGAAGTTTTGAGCCATCTTCGCGGCGAAATTGGAACTCCTGTTACTGTAACAATCCTTCGTGGTGCAAACATGCGTTTTGATGTAAAGCTTGTTCGTGCACTCATTGAAGTTCCAACTGCAAAGTATGGAATGATTGAAGGTACAAAAATCGGATATTGTAAGCTTATAGAGTTTACTCCTGAAACTCCAAAGCGACTTCAGGATGCAATGGACCTTTTCCAGAAAAACGGCTACACAAGCATGATCATTGACCTTCGTGATAATCCGGGCGGACTCATTACAAGCGTTGTTGATGTTGCAGATAAGTTTATAGATAACGGGCTGATAGTTTCTACAAAGAGTCGTCTTGCTTTTGAAAATCAGGAATTTACTGCAAGCCCAGATAAGACTACTGCAAAGAAAAATCTTCCTATCGTTGTGCTTATAAATCAGGGTTCGGCAAGTGCTTCTGAAATCCTTTCGGGTGCTCTTAAAGATTATCACATGGCATATCTAGTTGGTCAGAAAACTTACGGAAAGGGCTCTGTTCAGCAGGTAATCCCACTCAGTGATATTGATGGAATGAAGCTTACAATGGCCCGCTACTATACTCCTAGCGATGTAAATATTGATAAGATTGGAATTCCGCCTGATTACGAAATTAAAAATATTGAAACAATGACTCCTGAACAGGAGGAGGCTTATACAAAGTTAGTTGCTTCTAACATCATCACAGAAACTGTAGAAAAAACTCCTAACATGAGTGAAAACGATATTGCTCTTGCGGCAAATGTAATTGCTAAAACATATGATGTTGATGAAAGATTGCTTCGTCGCCTTATCAGAATCCAGGTTCAGAGAACTCAGGTTACTCCTTTGTATGATCTGGATTATGATTTACAGCTTGCAAAGGCAATTGAAATTATTCAAAGTGATAATTACAGCGACCTTATGCGAAAAACTAAAACCTTAAAGGAGCTTCAGGACGAGGCACTTCTTGCTCAGGAAACTGCAAAGGAAGAATCTGTTCAATAGCCGATGAGACAGCTGATTATAGAAAAAAATCAGGATAAAAATGGTCTCGTTATAATTGATGGCAAAGACTTTCACTATCTGCGTCAGGTTCTGCGTGTAAAAGCAGGTGATATGGTAAAGCTGCGCCTGTCCGATAGAGAACTTTATAATTCAACAGTTGCAAAAATTGATGACAGCGCTAAAAAAATCACACTTCAGATTTGTGCAGAAACTCAGCCTCCTGTCATTGAAAATGTTACATCGCAATCCACAGCCCCAGAATACACTCTCTTTCAGTTCATCCCAAAACCGCAGAAGCTTGAACTCATTGTGCGTCAGGCTACTGAATGTGGTGTAAAAAATATTGTTCCTGTAATAAGTGAATACGCAGAAAAGGGGAGCATTGCAGCACTTGCGGGTGGAAAAAAGGAACGGCTTGAACGAATTGTACGGGAGGCACGTCAGCAAAGCGGATCTCCTGTTGATACAACAATTTTTGACCCTGTTACAGTTGAGCAGGCAATAGAAATCTGGAATAGAATTAAAGAACAGGCAGGTGGGGATGCTGCGGGATATGTGCTTTCTGAACGTACTGTGGAAGAGCCTTTTGGTCGTTTCAAAGATAAGACCCCTGCTGCTGTCTGCATTGTTTGTGGAAATGAAGGCGGAATCAGTCCTGATGAGCTTGAGCTTTTAACAAAAAAAGCACTCTTATACCCCGTACATTTTTCCGTTAATATACTTAGATGCGAAACAGCGGCTCTTTATGGATTAGCAGCTGTTCAAACTGCAATAACTGGTTTTTAGGTGGGTAATATGTCTATAGAAAGAATCAATTTATTAGGGGTTCCAGTTGATGTTTGTGGCCCGGAAAATCTTGAGGCTGCAGTTCTTGAGCTTTTAGCAAAGCCTGGAACAAAACAGATAATCTTCCTTTCAATCTGGGATTTACTTAAAGCCAGACGCAAAAACGATTTTTCGGAATGTGTTCAAAATGCAGATCTTGTTCTGCCAATTTCTAAGAGTATTTTAAAGGGCGCACGCTTTTTAAAAAAGCCTGTTCCTGTTCGATATAATCCGTTTAATGCGGTAATTCAGATTCTTGGAATTCTTGATTCTCATTATAAATCACTTTATCTTTTGGGCTCTCACAAAAAGACTTTAATGAAAGCCGAAAAGAATGTTCACGACACATTCCCTGGTCTTAAAATTGTAGGCCGCTATGTTGGTTATTATTCAAAGCAGGACGAAGATGATATTGTCCAGGCAATCTTTAAATCTCAGCCATCGCTTGTTCTTGTGAGTGAAGGTATTAAAGATAAAAACTGCTGGGCATACAAAAGACGAAACCGCTTTTCTTCAAGCATCTTCCTTTATTATAAAGACAGCTTTGGTATTTTTTCTGAACGCATCAAGCGTGTAAACGAAAAGACTTTTGATAAGGGCCACGAAGTTTTTGTAGAAGTACTTCACAATCCTTTTAAGATTTTCCTTATCTTCCCATATTTCTGGTATAAGACAGTGCTCCTGTGGTATAAGCTTTTCAGAAAATAAGATTTGTACCCGGAGTTAAACTATGAAGCTTGAAAAAATCGTAATTGTCCTTGATCATCCTGATGAAAGCCGGAACATTGGTGCCGCATGCCGTGCAATGGCAAACAATGATATAGGCGAATTACGCATTGTTGGTAATAAAAGCGATTACGATATTGAGCACATTCATGTTCTTGCAATTCATGCCGGAGCGATTTTTGATAATGCAAAGTTTTATGATTCTATAAAAGACGCCACTGCTGACTGTACAGTTTGTGCAGGCACAACAAGACGCAGTGGTAAAAAACGCGGAAAGCTTTTGTTGCCGGAAGAGTTTGCAGATCAAATGAGTCGTGTTACAGAAGAAGACGCAAAAATTGCAGTTGTGTTTGGCAATGAACGCACGGGCCTTACAGACGATCAGCTTGAGCAGTGCACAGCGGGAATTACAATTCCTTCAAGCAATAATTTTGGTTCATTAAATCTAAGTCATGCAGTGCAGATTATTTGCTATCATCTTTTTAGAAAAAAGCTTTCTGAACGTGAAGGTGGTTATAAGGGGGTAACTCCAGTTTCACTCCAGAGAATTGACCAGACTGTTCAAAGAGTTACAGATGATATGCAGGAGATTGGATTTTTTAAAATGCCAGGTCGTGAAGATATGGAAAACTTCTGGCGTTCAATTTTATCGCGTTCTGCTATTACCGAAAGTGAAGCGCAGTATCTTGAAAAGATATTTTCAAAAATTGCGGGGCTTTCAAAAAAGAAAAAAAATGTGTTAGAATAGAAAAAATCGTTGAGGTCTGAATGAAATTCTACGGAGAACTTTTAGTTATCATTCTTTTGCTTGTTGCTAACGGGCGTATTCTTTTTATTAAAAACGCTAAAAAAGATTCTCTTGTTATGCTCAGCCCTTTTGCGTTTTTCCTTTCAATAATCCAGATTTTGAACTGGGGTGTTGATATTGTAACACTACTGACTCTTGTTTTGAGTATACTTGTTCTTCTTTCAAACTTTCATGCCCTTTTTAGATATTCAGAGCGACTCTACATTGACCATTACAGTATTCTTATGAAGTTCTGGTCTGTTCTTACGATCCTTTTGTCGCTTGTGCTTCTTGCGGGAACAATTTATTTTAAGCCTGTTGAATATGACAGCCAGAAGCTTGGCATAACAGAAAACGTAATTCGTTATGAAGGAAGCTTCCGTTCTGGTTTTGAAGAAGCTTCGAATATTAAAATCGCAAATCTTTTTCTTTCTGAGTTCAAGCCTGAAGGAAATGAAAATCGTTCACCAAAACAGGTAGTGCTTTTTATTCCAGATAAGCGCGGTGACACATATTATTACAAGCCGTATCTTCAGCATCTGGCACGCGAAGGTTTTGTAGTTCTTTCGGCTGATTTTTTCTGCAGCGATTGCAGATGGCGCCATTCAATTGGGGACCTTAAGATTTGTCGAAGAACTGCAATGGTTATTGATTACCTTATAAAGCCGCAGCGTTTTATGATGCAAAAGGAATTTTACACTTACAATATCCTTCAGGAATTGGGCGCAATGAATAAACTTATTACTGACCGATATGGTGCAGATACAAAAATCTTTATTGTTACAGATCAGATGGGAACTGTGGCCGCTCAGGATTTTATGTCAAAAAATCAGGAACGCATAATTGATATTTATGATCTTGCTACGATTCCGGAATATAAAACTTCAGGCTTTGGCGTAATTGCGCAGACAGACGGCATTCTTGCGATGATGATGAAGGTTCCGCGCGATAAAGAGGGATTCTACACAAAATACATGGTCATGCAGACAAAGAAAGCAATCTTTAATTCAAAGAAGTAGAGGAGGCCTTATGACTCTCACAGAATTCGACACATACATAAACTCATTTCTTCGCAAAGAAGATTTTGACAAGGATATTTCGCTAAACGGAATTCAGATTCAAAACAGTGAGCCTTCTTCTAAACAAATTAAAAAAATTGCTTTTGCAGTAGACGCATGTGAAGCAACTGCAAAAGCTGCTGTAGCTGCGGGTGCTGATGTTCTTTTTGTTCATCATGGTTTGTTCTGGGGACACTGTCAGACAATCACAGGAAGCTTTTATAAACGCATTTCGACTTTTATTAAAAATGACCTTGCACTTTGCGCCTATCATATTCCGCTTGATGCAAATAATCCTTATGGAAATAACTATGGTCTTGCAGAACGACTTGGCCTTGTAAACTGCGAACAGTTTGGTTCCTGGCGCGGAATGATTCTTGGAGTAAAAGGCGAGGTCCCAGTTGAATGTACAATTGATGACCTTGTAAAAAAACTCATGCGCCCTGGAAAAGAACCGCGTGCCATACTGCCTTTTGGAAAATCAAAAATTAAAACAGTTGGTATAATAAGCGGTGGTGCCAGCGAAGATGTTGCTGATGCCGTAGAAGAAGGTCTTGACTGCTACATAACCGGCGAGTTTGCCCACGAAGACTATCACTTTGCCCAGGAAATGGGAATCAACGTCATTGCCGGTGGGCACTATGAAACAGAGACTGTTGGGGTTTCGCTTGTCATGGAAAAGGTCCAGAAAGAAACCGGCCTTGAGTGCGTGTTTATTGATGTGCCTACGGGGCTGTGATCCAATAGTAACAATGACATTTTTTCCAATTTCTGTTATAATTTGATTTATGGAAAAAAACATTAAAAGTAAATTGCTTCCACTCGTTCTTGCTGTGGTGGTGATTGTTTTGGATCAGATTACAAAGGCGCTTGTGTGCCGATTTATTCCTGTAAATACTATTGGGACTCAGTTTTTGGGCGATTTTCTGCGCATAATTCATGTGCGAAATCCTGGTGTGGCTTTTAGCTTTGGTGCCCGCTGGTCTGATGCTGTCAGACGCCTTGCTTTTTCAGTTATCCCTATAATTGTTCTTGGTATTGTCCTCAGTGTTTATTTTAGAAATAATGATTTTACTAAACTTCAGCGCTGGGCAATCTGCGGAATTGTAGGCGGTGGCTTTGGAAATATTATTGACAGAATTTTCCGTCCTTCGGGAGTTGTAGATTTTATTGATGTAAAATTCTACGGACTTTTTGGACTTGAACGCTGGCCTACCTTTAATGTTGCAGATTCTGCGGTTGTTGTTTGCGGAATCCTGCTGGTGATTTCTTTTATTGTGTCAATCATTAAGGAAAAGAAGGGAGGGGAGGAAGAGTAAATGAACGGCGAAATGGATGAATTAGACGAAAAAGAACGCGAAAAACGCAAGAATGATCAGATTGAATATCGCAAAAGACAGAAGGCATCGAACCTGTTTTTGTTTCTTGGAACTATCTGCGAAATTGTCATAACAATGGCTTTTGTTTTCTTGTATTTTATTCTCGCAGTAGTTATTGTAAGCAAGCTTCCTGAAAGCGCACAGCAGATTACATATAATATTCTTTTGATTATTGCTTTTCTTGGTGGCCTTGTTTCGGGCTTTTTTGTATACAGATTTCTTGGACGCCTTGTTATTACCAAAATGAAGCTTGAAGATAAGCTCCGTGAGGATGTTTTGAATCAGTTTAAGACTCGTAAGCAATTCAAAGAAGATTACGAAAAGAAAAAGAACAGGTAATTATGGAAAAATACGGAATTATTGGAGCAATGGAATCGGAAGTTTGTAAGCTTTGTGATGACCTTGTTGGTAAAGAAATTATTGAATATGCAGGCCTTCGCTTTTTTACAGGCATCCTTGAAGGTAAAGATGTTGTAATCGTAAAAAGCGGCATTGGTAAAGTAAATGCGGCTTTGTGTGCTCAGGCTCTTGTTCTTAAATTTAATGTAACAAAAATAATCAATACAGGAATTGCGGGTGCTTTTGCTAAAGGTCTTGGCGTTTTTGATTTTGTAGTTTCAACCGCAGCTGTTTATCATGATTTTGATACAACAGCCTTTGGTTATAAAGCAGGTCAGGTTCCTGGAATGCCGGAAAGCTTTACTGCCGATTCTCAGCTTGTAGATACCGCTATTACTGCTTTTGAAAAAACTGAGTTTGCAAAACAGCATAAGATTGTAAAAGGCGTTGTTGCAAGCGGAGATCAGTTTATTTCTGATTCTGGTGTAAAGAAAACAATTCAGGCAAATTTTGAACCAGCTTGTGTAGAAATGGAAGGTTGTGCAATTGCTCATACCTGCTATTTGAACAAGGTTCCGTTTGTAATTGTTCGCTGTATGTCTGATATGGCAGATGAATCTGTTGAGCAGACATACGCTTTTAATGAAGATGTTTGTGCAGCTGCGTGTGCATGCTTTGTAAAGAAAATTATGGAAATCAGTAAATAGATTGTCGGGTCAAGCCCGACAATGACAGGAGTAATGATATGGAAAAAAAATATAACGTAGATTCTTTTAATCTTGACCACACTAAGGTTACAGCTCCCTTTGTTCGACTTGCTGCAAAAAAGGTTGGCGAGAAGGGTGACATTGTAACTAAGTTTGATATTCGATTCTGTCAGCCAAATAAGGAGTTTATGACTACAGGTGCCATTCACACACTTGAACATCTTATGGCTGAATATATCCGTGATGAAATGGAAGGCGTAATTGATTTGTCTCCTATGGGCTGTAGAACAGGTTTTTATTTTACAGTTTGGGGTGACCGTTCCGAAGAAGAAATTGCCGGCCATCTTATGAACGTTCTTAAAAAGGTTGCAGTATGGGACAAGCCTGTTCCTGCTACAACAGAACAGGAATGCGGAAACTATCGCGACCACGATCTTGAAGGCGCAAAAAAATATGCTGCTGCATGGGTAGCAGGAATAGAGAAAAAAGGCTGGAACGCATTTATTTAGTAGAATATGAATATTCTTCATAAATTCAAAGAAACTGCGGTCTCTGTTCTGCCGGTAATGGCGATTGTATTTTTGTTAGGCTTGACTATCGTGCCGCTTGAGCCCTTGCTGCTTCTTCGATTTTTTATAAGTGGAGTATTACTGATTATTGGTCTTACTATATTTTTGCTTGGTGTAGACCTTGGTATTCAACCAATGGGTGAGCGTTGTGGTGCTGCCCTTACTAAAAAGAAAAGCTTGTTGCTGTTGCTTGTCGTTGCTTTTATAATTGGATTTATTGTTACAGCTGCCGAGCCTGATATTCAGGTTTTTGGAGATCAGGTACGAAGTGTTTTTCCTTTTGTAAATAAAACTTCCTTTACATTTGTTATTGCGGGCGGGGTAGGTATTTTTATAATGCTGGGCCTGCTTCGCACTGTTACAAATCTTTCTCTTAAATGGACGCTTTTTATTTCATATACAATTCTTTTTGTTGTGGCATTTTTTGCGTCTGATGCTTTTATTGCAATAGGCTTTGATTCTGGCGGGGCTACAACCGGACCAATGACTGTTCCTTTTATAATGGCCTTGGGTCTTGGTGTTTCTTCGGTACGTGCCGGTAAAGATGATAACTCTTTTGGTTTGACAGGTGTTTCTTCTGTTGGACCTGTTCTTGCAGTCTTGATTTATGCAATTGTGGTGAATGGTGCGGGCTTTGGTGCAGGTGGCCCTTCGGCAGACTCAGGGACCGCGAATGCATTGTCCGTGGCTCCTGAGCTTGTCGAAGGACTACAGTTTGCCTCAATCTCTGCAATCATCCTGTCTGCTCTTCACGAATCTCTTACTTCTATAGCGCCTTTGTTCGGGCTTTTTATTATCTTTCAGATTTTTCTTTTGAAAATGACAGCCCGTCAGGTAATCCGTATGCTCATTGGTTTTGCCTACAGCTTTATTGGCCTTACAGTTTTTCTTGCGGGTGTATATGGCGGATTTATGCAGACAGGAAAAGTCCTTGGCGAATCCTTTGGTGCTCTTGCTTTTACAAAAGGCGGAGTGTGGATGTTCCTGCTAATATTAACAAGCGTTCTTCTTGGAGCAATTATTGTTTGTGCAGAACCTGCAGTCTGGTGTCTTAGTGAACAGGTAGAAACTGTAAGCGGCGGTACAATCAAACGAAAAATGCTTCTTGTTTTTCTTTCTATTGGAACTTCTATTGCAATTGGTCTTGCAATGTGGAGGGCAATTGCAGGCTTTAATATTAAGCTCATACTTGTGCCTGGTTATATAATTTCAATGCTTCTTATGCTGTTCTGTCCAGAGCTTTTTACAGGCATAGCGTTTGACTCAGGCGGTGTTGCATCGGGACCATTAACTTCTACCTTTGTGCTTTCATTTGCGTTAGGGGCTGCTAACAGTTCATCGGGCAGTAATGATTCGTTTGGTGTAATTGCGCTTGTTGCCATGATGCCTCTTATTGCAATCCAAATAATGGGAATTGTTTATAAAATAAAAACCTCAAAAAATCAAAAGCAGGGAGGTCAAAGTGTATAAACTCATTACGTGCATTGTCCCACACAATAGCGGGGAACTGATTACAAATGCTGCAAAACAAGCGGGTGCAGGTGGTGGCACAATTATCATGGGGCGTGGAACTGCTTCTAACAGTGTTCTTCAGCTGCTTGGTCTTGGTGATACTTCAAAGGATATTACCATGAACATCGTAGATGA
Source organism: uncultured Treponema sp. (assembly GCA_946411215.1). Taxonomy (GTDB): domain Bacteria; phylum Spirochaetota; class Spirochaetia; order Treponematales; family Treponemataceae; genus Treponema_D. The sequence continues at coordinate 10,946 of CAMKDH010000004.1, forward strand.
TGCTTTGGCTCCTCAGGTTTGCAAAAGCATTGAAGAAACTTGTGCAGATAAAAAATCTCATTTTGGAGTACTGTTTACAATAAACGTTTCTGACTTTGCAAAAGCCGGAAGCACAGAAAAATCAAAGGTGACGGCTGACGCTGACAAGCCAACTACTTCAGAAGAAAAATCAGGAGATCAGAATATGGAAAAATATGAAGCAATAAATATCATCGTAAATAAAGGATATGCAGAAGATGCAATGGCTGCCGCAAGAAAAGCAGGTGCGGGCGGTGGAACAATAATTGGTGCCAGAGGAACTGCAAAAGAAGGCGATTCAACTTTCTTTGGTGTAGAAATTGTTCCAGAAAAAGAAATGCTTATGATTCTTGTTCCGCAGGATAAGAAAGAAGCTGTTGTAAATGCAGTGTCCTCTTTAAGCTGTTTTGAAAAAGCGGGAAGTGGAATTATCTTCTGCCAGAACGCACATGATTTTACATTGCTGGGCAGGAAGTAATTATTTCACAACAAATTGAATTGTCTGTTGCTCTTCGCCGCAAATTACGGTACAAGAGTGTTCACCCCTTTCTACCGGTAGAGAAAATACAAAAGGTCGTTCTACTGTCTGATATTGTTTATTGTCATAATAAACAACAAGCGTATTTTCTGCCCCTCCAAATACTTCAACCGAAACAGCCTGTTTTTCTTTATGTAACTGCGAATAATAAAAAAGCGCATTATTCTTTGGCGTTTGAATAGATAAAGGCGCAGTGTTGTAATTTATATGAACATCCGGCTTTGTTGTTCGTGCCCACTGCTGATATTCCGGCGGATATAAAGTTTGTAGATTTCCGTCCTTTTCTTTATGCCAGCTGCAGGTTTCCATTTCATCAAGAAAATCATTCATGCAATATTCATATACTGTCGCAGGGCAATCAGCGCAAGCCCGCATTCCGCTGAGCGAACAGATTTTCTGTTTTGTCCAGTTTTGAGGTTCAGGGAATTCCATCTCTTTAAGTTTCTCAGGTGAAGGAGTTTTTTCGCCATAAACATAATCAAGCAATTTTCTTGCAGTCCATGCAGGCAAGGAGCTTCCTGTTTTTCCAATTACTGTCTGACCGCTGAAGTTTCCCATCCACACTCCAATCGTGTAATCTTTAGTTGCGCCAAGTGCAATAATATTCTGATACTGATTTGAAGTTCCTGTTTTAAAAATGGCTGGATATGAAGTTTCAAAAGTTTGCGAATAACCAAAGCCTAAAGCACGTGCTGCCTTATCAGAAAGGATTGAACAGATAAGACGTGCTGTGTCCTCTTCATAAATCTGTGTTCCTCTAAAATCTTTTCCGTCGCGGACAAAAACAGAAAAAGCGGGAACGAGTTCTTTTAATGAAACTTCACCTGCTCCAAGTGCAAGTCCTAAATCTGCATTTTTTCCTGTGCGTCTTAAAGATTCAAAGCCTAGCGCATAAAGTTTTTCGAGGTAGTTATTAACGCCTAACTGTGCGAGTATACTTACTGCAGGAACATTCAGACTTGAAGCAAGAGCAATCCTGAAACGAACAGGTCCGTTGTATCTGTTGTTAAAGTTTGAAGGAATATAAAGCTTTTCTTCTCCAAACTCCTGCGGAATATCTGCAAGAATAGAGGACGGTGTATAAAGCGGCCTGCCATCAGAATTTTTTGTTTCAAGCGCAAGGGCATATAAAAAAGGCTTCATCGAACTTCCAGGCTGATTGTTTACAAGAACACCATCAATCTGGCCATTGTGTGCATCATCAAAAAAATCGGCACTGCCAACCCATGCCAAAGGTAATCCTGTTTTATTTTCTATAAGCAAAAGACTTGCATTTGAAATGCGGCTTCCCTGTGCCTGTAAAAGAGCATCATTAAGAAGCTGTTGCGCATAATGTTCAAGGTCGAGATTAATAGAAAGAGTTACGGAATTGCTGTCGGGGTTGTAGGCCTGTGAGTCATCAAAACCAGCCCCCTGTCGCAAATATCTTATATAATGTGGTGCCTCATAAGGATATGAAAAAACTTCTTTTGGCAAAAACTGCTCAAACTCCTGCAGCGTCAGTTCTTTATGAAAAATCTTGTTGTAAAGTTCGCACGCACGCTCTGCACAGTTTGCTTTATTTTTTATAGGATCATAAAAGGTAGGGTTCCTTGGAATTACAGCAAGGCAGCAAAGCTCCTGTGGTAAAAGAGTTTGAGCTGTGCGCCCATAAAAAGTTCTGGCAGCAGAAGAAAGCCCTGTAGCACCATGACCAAAATAAAGGCTGTTTAAATATGTTTCAAAAATCGTTTTCTTTGTATGCTTAGCTTCGATTACATTTGCGTAAAAAATATCATGAAGCTTCCTGTGAACTGTAAGGGTGTTATCTTCATTCACCATTTTTACAAGCTGCATTGTAATTGTTGAACCACCGCGCACAATCTGTTTGCCGCCTGCATTCTGGAAAAAAGCACTCACAAGGGCAGGGTAATCAACTCCGTTGTGAAGATAAAATCGTTTGTCTTCTGTTTTTACAAAGATTTTTTTTATGTCTTTGGTTATCTGGTTGCCGGCAAGCTTTTCGCGGCGGCCTCCATTTTCCAATGAAGTAACCTGTAAAAGTTTACCCTGAGAATCATAATAAACTGTTGAATATGGATGAGATTTTAATTCTTTAAGAGGATCATGGCGAACAGTCAGCAGTGCAAGGCGAACTACAATATTAATTGTAATTATGCCAAGTACTACTGCTATAAGAACTTTTATTCTATGATGCATAAGTAGCCGTCACCACGACCGAATGTTTCTGGTTCGTACATACATTCAGCTTGAACTGGTGGAACAGGATAAATACCTCTTCGTGCAGCTCTAAATGTAAAGTTTACAGTTGCAGTTCCAGAACCAAAGGAATTCCAGAAGAACTGTACTTCGTTATCGCGGATTGCTTTATTGCTGAGCCAGTGTCCCCAAGAAAGATTATTCTTTTCTTCTACTGTTCCTGTTGTTACAAGTGAAGAATCAAGAATCTCTGCGCCTGAAGGAATTGGGGCTCTCAAAGCAAGATATTCGCGCTTCTTATGAGTTTCGACAGTTATAGAAGCTTTATAAATCTTACCGCTTGTAAGATTCAAAAGACAATCTGTGCTGTTAGATTTATTTACAACCTCATCAGTCTCAGAATCAATAATTGTATATGTAACCTTTATGCCTTCATCGCGGGCAGTAAGATATTCATCTGGCATTGCATAGCGCATCTGCATTGTGTAATACAGATTACCAGTTCCGTCTCTCTTGAAGGTAACATCTGCAGGAGTATCTGGTGTGAGGCTGCTAAGAATATCTCCTTCAAAAGTGAGTTCAAGCTTTTTAGGTTTAGCGTTTGCACCCTTGAAGTTTTCTCCAAAGAGTTCTGTGCCGTTAAGAGATACAGTTCCTTTATAGTTAGTATCATCTAACTTGCGGCCCTTGATATATGTATAAATTGCTTCAAGAACTCGTGAAGTTGTTGCAGTATTCTGCCAGTAACCATGACTTTGATTCTGCATGAGTGTATAAATGAGTTTATCAACCATCTGGTCATTTGGATTAAGCTTGCAAAGAAGCTCAAGAATCAAAGCCATTTGTTCAGAATCAGAGTTGTACCATTCCCACATATTGCTTCTTGATTTACGAATAACAGAAACTGTTCGTCCGTCAATCTGCAGGTAGTCGCGGATTTCCTGTGCAATAGTGCGTGCTTCGGTAGAATCTCCTCCATTGCTTCCTGCAAGATATGCAAACGCAATAAGCGCATTTGTTGAAAGACTAAGGTCCTTGCGTTTTGCATAAAGATTTTGCAGAATAACATTCATGTTTGGTTTTCCTAACAGAGCATGGATGTAGCAGGCATAAGCCCTCTGGTAGTCGTACTGGATATCCTGGCGTTCTGCAAGTTCCCTGCGGATATAAGTCAAAAGATTATCGATATCATAGCCAAAATCATCAACCTTATAACCTCGTTCAAGAGCCAGTGCATAAATATATGCCATTCTTAAACTTACATACAATGAAGGATAATCTCCATTTGGCCAGTAAGGGAATCCACCTTCATTAAGCTGATACATTCCCCAGGTTTTCAGGTAAGATTTAACTAACGTTTCAACATTAGAAATCTCAGAGTTCAAACCGAATACATCAATATATTCTCCAAATGCAATGAGTGGAAGAATCTTACTAGACTGCTGTTCAAGACATCCATATGGATATGCAAACAGATAGTTCACAGAGCTTCCGAGCATACCAAGTCGTGTCGCATCAATTGTAAATGAAACATCACCGCGTGCATCTTTAGCAAAGCCCGGAATTACAAGCTGTTCTACAGATTTTCCAGTTGTGCTTTCGTTGTTAATTGTGCCTAACGTTGCAACAGTTTCGTATGTATAAGTTTTTTCAATCTTAATCGGGGAGTTGAGTTTTTCATTAAATATATCAGAGTTTACTGTATAAACAAGCTCTACAGTTCCAGACTTTTCAGCAGCAACATTAAAGTAAACAACAGAAGAATCTCCTGGTGCTACATAAATCTTATTAGTAGCTGGTCCATCAATAGAAGCCTCTCCTGGAATTGTAATCCTTCCTTCTCGTTCATCCTGTGCAGTATTTTTTGTAGGGGTTCTTGTTTCAAGAGAAATTGTTATTTCATGTCCCTTTGCATCAAGGTTTGTAACAAGAACACCACATTCTGCAGTATCGCGTTCGCGGAGCTTTCTTGGCTGTACCTGCTGAACGTTGATTGGATTCTGGACAACAAACTCATCTTCTTTAAGAGAGAACAAATCATCCTTTACTCCAAAAGCAGTGATTCTGTAAGTTGTAAGGCTGTCTGGAACTTTGAAGGTAACAGTTGCTTTACCATTTTTGTCTGTAACAACTTCTGGTTCAAATACTGCTGTAGGCCTGAAGTCCTTTCGTTCATCTTCATCCTTTTCTTCATCAGAGTCACCACCCTGCAAATCCTTAATGCTGTATGTAACAGGATCCATGAGCAGTGCGCGGGAATCACCACCACGAACTCTAAGAGGGAAGTTGCTTGTTGAATAGAAATAATCAATTGGATTTGGAACATGGTAGTTGATTAAATCAAGAACACCACGGTCTACAGCCATTACTGTAAGCTCTGCATTGCTCAAAGGCTTTCCACCTTTTGTTGCAGTTAAGGTAAGGGTTGCCATTTCGCCTGGTTTGTAAGAAGGCTTGTCTGTTTCAACAGCAACAGAGAATGCCCTTACATAAGGATTTACAAATACAGGTGTAACACCAAAATATCCTTTAGGCTTGTCTAAGTCTGGCTCACCGTATTGATGTGTTGGCTGACCCTGACGAACAGAATAAGAAGAAACTGCAACATAGAATACAGGAACAAACTTTGAAGAAACTGGAACTTCAATTACATTTGCAGGTGAATCAAAATGTCTGATTTCTTCAGAGAAAATACCTTCTCGCTCAATTGTAATAAGGTAGTCACCTTCTGGAAGTGGGCTTTCCATAAGAATCTGTGCCTTGTCTCCAGGATTATATTGTGACTGCTCCGGAGTAAGATTAATTGCTTCGGAATTGTAATCATTGTAGCGGTAGAAGTCACCGCCAGTTACATAAAATCCCAGTTGAGTTATAACAGTACCATCATCTTTGTCTTTACCAGTAACTGTGAGTGTGTACCAGCCGGAATTAGTTGGAGTAAGAGAAAGTGTTCCAGTTGCAGAAGTACCGATATTTATTGTTCCGGTTGCTTCTTCAATTTCCTGGCGCTCGTAACGTGAGTAAAGAGTATTATCAACACTCTGTTCGTGGATGACTGTCCATTCTTCACGCATAAGCTTGTAAGAAAGAGAAGAAACCTTCTGCATAGGATTTGCCAGAGAGTTTCCTTTTACATCTGTAAGAATATATGGGAAATCAATTTTAGTGTTAGTCTTAGCAAACCCAGAAGAACCTGCTGAACGTTTTACACCAACGTAGAATTTCGCAGGGTGAACTGTGATGTTTGCAGCAGTAGAAATGCGCTGATTTGAAACATCTGTTACGCTTGATTCAACTCTGTAAGAATAAGTGCTTCCATCTGTAATTTTTTCTGAAGTACAAGAAAGTGATGCTTTTCCTTCTGCGCTGAGTTTTCCTTTTGAATCTGAATAATACATTCTGTAAGAGTAAAGATCAGGACCAAAATCGAAGCCTTTTGTTTCTGGAGTTTCAAAGCTGATATTCTGTGCCTGCTTATTCCATACAGTATTGTATTCAGCGCCACTCAAAGCACCTCCCGCAAGATATTCTGCAGAAAGCTCTGCTGTAAGAGTATCGCCGCTGTAATATGTAATTTCCGGAACAGTAATGGATGCTGTAGTTTTTACACGTTCAAACTCTGCAATCTGGAAATTGATTCTTTCTATAGTATATTGATCTGCATCATCGCGGTGATATTTAATTGTATAATGTCCAGGCTTCTGATCATCAGGAATTTTAAATGAACCATAGAATCCACCCGAAGCAGAAAGTGTGCCCGAAATTTCCGGAGTGATTTTTTCTCCGTTCCACCAGCCTTCTTCTACATTAATTGTGTAGCTTCCTGAGTGAACATTAAGAGCACCAAGAATCTGGTCACGGTCAATTCCACGGTATGTAACTGTTTCTCCAGGTCTGTAAACTCCGCGGTCTACAAACATAAAGGTTCTTTGAATTGCTTTGCGTGCATCGTGTCTTGAAGCGGTTGGAACTCCGTCTCTCCAGGTATTATGTGAAGTTGGAGAGAACACAGCTTTATCATCGCCCTTTGCAACGTATACAATAAGATTATCCTGATAGCTGTAATCGTAATCGTGATTTCGTTCATAAGCAGCAATCTGTTCTTCTGTATAATTAATTATTGCAAGACCATTCTTATCTGTTTTCCCCTGAGCAAGAATGTGGTCCAAAGGATCATCGGTAAGCCTGCTGCATTCATTCAAAACATAAACATCGGCATCGGCAACAGGCTTGTTTGTAGAAAGACTTCGAACCATTACAACAGCACGGTTAATTCCCATACGAGTTGTAATTCCAAGGTCAGTTACCTGAACTGTAAGAATGTTATCATCTTTTTTTGTATATTCTTCGCCATCCCAATAATCAATGTCTTTATATTCTGTATGTGCATCAAAGCGAACAAAGCCATATCCGTTTGTAAGATAAGGATCAAGTTCAATTTCTTCAAAGTGGCGTCTGTTCTTTTCTTCATCATTTACGTAAACAGGGTGATCAAGATATATTCCCTTGTCGCTTGTATAAAGAGGATTTTGTACACCACGAATCATATAGTAAGAACCGTTCAAAATATTCTGATGTTCATAAATCAATTTGTGAGGGAACTGTGCTTCGAGCATGCGTGCGCCGTAATCAAGATAATTAACGTATGCTTTTACAGGACGAGTTTTGAAAGTGTAGTAGAGAGTTCCGTTTCCGTTGTTGTATAACTGACCATAAATATCTCTAAAGCCATTCTGAATGTAAAGATAATAGGTTGAGTTGAGTTCAAGTGGAAGACTGTGAATTGTAAGGTAGCGTCCGTTTATTACAATATTATCTTTTGTAAGTTTATAAATATTTCCTTCTGTGTCGTGAACAGTGATGTATTCAATTACTGAATCTTCATCTGGTATCTGAGAGAAAATAATCTTAAGAGGATTTCCCATGTTTCCGTCTGTGTAATCTGTATAATCACTTACTCTTATACGGTCAAACGGCTGAAGGGTTTTAAATGTAGAAGTTTTTGCATCATCTGTCGTACGGATAGAAATAACACTGTTGTGAGGAATGTATCCGTTGATTGTAACAATAAAGGAATTTGTTGTTCCTGCTTCTTTATTGCATTCCGGTTCGTTATTCCACCAGCTGAAGGATTTATTTGAAAAATCAGGTTCAACCGAAATTGCAGATGCAGTATAAAGATTGTTGCCTGCTTTTACTACAAGCTTGTTTGCAAGTGATTCTGCTTTTAAAAGATAGTTAGTTCGAACAAACACGCGGTTTTCGTATGCGGGCAAAGCACCTGTTGTGTTGTCGTAGGCGCACATATTTTCTTTTATGTAGCCGCCCCAGATTTGTTTGATTTGAACAGGTTCTGCTTCTGTCTTAAAGGTTGTTTCGCCTCTTATAGAATTTCCGTAAATTGATTTTAACTGAGGATCAACTTTGATGGTGTAGATAACAGAAGGGTCTGCTGCTTCTTCTGCTTCAAAACTGATGTGCTGTGTGCCGTACCAGTGGAAGGTTCCTTTAAGCTTTGGTGTAATTGTAACAACATCAGAGGTGCTCGAAGGAGCGTCCAAAGCAGTAAGTGCGCGTACCGGTTGTGTAAAGATTACATAGAACTGTGGATATCTTGCTTCTGATACAACGCTCTTTTTTGGACCCCAGTCTTCTACTTTTAATTCAAGGCCCGAAAGATCTTCATCTTCTGTCTGCTTTTTTTCGGTGCTGTAAATATTAAACTTTTTGCGTTCAGAAGAATACTTTGTTTTATATTCATCAAGCTTTCTGATTTTTGGAATTACAGAAGTTGATTCTTTGTCTTTCTTTGATTTTTTATCTTTGGTGCTGGAAGTATTATTTTGAGACTGAAAATCCTCAGGCTCTTCTGCAGAAAAATCAAGGTCGAAGAATGAAGCCATTGAATCAAAGGTTGCTCGTCCTTCGCTTGCAGCAACGCGGATTGCTTCTGCACCTTTGGACTTTCCTTTTGTCTTTATATTAAAAGTTGCTTCTCCGTTTCCTTGCGAGATTTCTGATTTTTTATTGCAGGAGGTTGTAAGAAGTGCTGCTGCAATCATTAACACAGATAAAACTGTGGCTCCGTGTTTTGTTATTCTAAACTGTTTCATTTTTCAACTCCTGTTGTCTGATTATTTGTTATATTTTTTGCAGTCCATTTTAAAACTGCCATTGCATATTTCATCTGATTTTCAGGCATGAAGACGTAATATTTTTTTTCACCTTCTTCAAACTTTGCTCCAATTGTCATTACTGTAGAAGTTGTTTCCGAAACAGAAAAAACTGCATCAATTGGAATCTCTATTCCTTCAGAAAGTGTCATGATTGCTATACGCTGATTTGTTATTACAAAGTTACCTTCATTTCCTTTTTGAATTGTTTCTGTTGCAAAATTGATTTTTTCACCTTCATTTAAATCAAGGCGAAGAAAATGAACCATAGGCATTTTAGAATCCGGGGTTAGCGGAAGCTTATATTTGTTTGTGTCTACATAAGGATTTTCGTATGTTGATTTTCCTTTTGAACGAAGGTTCTGCATTATTATAAGGAAGAGCATAAAGCCAAAGAACAAAATAGGATAAATGAATTTAGGGGAATCCTTGCCCTGTGACTGCTGAACACTTTTTGGAACCCGTTCACTTAAAGGCTGATTTTGATTATTTGATTTTTTTCTGCCGGCAGATGATTTTGAAGAACCTGAACCTTTTGCCCCGCTGCCAGAATCAAATGCTGTATAACCGCTGTTTGAACCAAAAGGAAGCGAAATGCCTCCGGTATTAATTGCGGGTTTTACAAAAAACAAAAATGCAAGTAATGCTGCATAAAATGCTGTGAGCGAAATTGAAAGAATGATCTTAGTTTTTTTCTTCCACTGGGTGTAGTAAAACATGAGAACAATTCCAAGCGGAATGCACAGAATTGAAACAAAGCATGCTATAGTAACGATTGAAAATAGTTTACTTTTTGACATTCAAACTCCATACCGTATGTAAGTTTTAAGTTTTCTTTATTTAATATATCACTTATTTTACCACAAATAGGAGTAGTCAACAATGGCAGAAGTATGAGTGTGTCTGCATAAGAAGCGGCGAGGTTTATGTCATGCACAGACAAAAGAATTCCAATTCCTTTTTCCTGTGCAAGGGTATGAAGCTTTTTCAAAAGCCATGGCTCATAAACAAAATCAAGATTAGCGGCTGGTTCATCAAGTAAAATAAAGTCTGCCTGCTGGCATATTGCTCTTGCAATGCGTGCTTTTTGAAACTCTCCGCCCGAAAGTGAATGAACAGGCCTTTGTGCAAGGGAATCAATCTGAAGCTCGCGAAGGGCATCGTCTGCAAGCTCTTCATCCTGTTGCGTATAAAATCCGTTTTTTGTGTGGCAGAAGCGCCCCTGAAGTACAAGCTCGCGAACTGTAAAATCCCAGGTGGAATATTCGTTCTGCTGCATAAAGGCAACAGTTTTTGCAGCAAGTTTTCGCGGGAGTTTATGCAGACTCAGGGCATCAATTACATTGGGATTATTAAGAGTCTGTAAGGAACTTCTTTGAGAAACTGTTCCCTGTAATACCTTGAGACTTTGATCTGGAACCCCTGCAAGAATAGAAAGCAGGGTAGATTTTCCGCAGCCGTTTGGTCCGCACAGGCAGGTCAGTTCTCCCTGTTTAATAGAAACAGAGACATTTTTGAGAACAGTTTTTTTCCCGTAATAGGCAGAAAGACCCCTAAGAACAAGCTCCCGGTTCATAAAAAATATTATACATGATATACAAAATCAGGGCAAACAAGAAAAAAAAATTGCATTAAATCGTTTAATTTTTTCTGAAATTGCCGGCAAATCTTGACGTGTCTGATGCTTGTAGTAAAATAAAATTACTATGAAAAGATCTGGGAAAAAATCATTTTTAATTTTCTTATTTGTAATTTTGACTTCTCTTGCCGGAATCTGGGCAGAAAATAAGAGCATAGCAGTCGATTCTGAACATGTCAGGAAAGTTGGAAGAACCTATGAACATTCAGAAGGATTGATTCTTGCTTTTTCTGCAACCGGAATTGAATTTAATGTAAATGCAAAATATCTGGGAGTAACCATTGCGGGAGACAGTGGAGTCTCTGGTTCCGAGAACAATTCTTCTGCCAGAATAGTCGCTTTTGTAAATGGCCAGAGATTTCTTGATAAAATGATAAGTAAGAAATCTGAAACTTTTACAATCTTTGATGAAGATAAAAATGTAGAAGGACTTGTTCAGATTCTTAAAGTTTCAGAAAGTGCAAATTCTCTTGCAGCAATTACAAGTCTTACTGTTGATGAAAATGGAATTGTAAGCCCTGCTAAAGAAAGAGCGCTTAAAATGGAATTTATAGGCGATTCTATTACTTGTGGTTATGGAGTTGATGATCCGGTAAAAGAACATCATTTTAAAACTTCAACAGAAGATGCCACTAAAACTTATGCATTTAAAACCGCACAGGCTCTTAATGCAGACTGGTCTTTTGTAAGCGTAAGCGGCAGGGGACTTGTTTCAGGTTATACTGGAGACGGTAAGAAAAATCCAAATTCTGTAATTCCAAGAATTTATGATAAACTTGGTTTTACCTGGGGAAATACAATTTTTGGAATTAATCCGGGGAATGTAAGCTGGAACTTTGATTCATATCAGCCCGATTTTGTTGTTATCAATCTTGGTACGAATGACTCAACTTATACAAAGAAAAATGCAGATAGACTTCAGGAATATGTTGATTCTTATGTGGCCTTCCTAAAACAAATCAGACAGAAAAATCCTAAGGCTCAAATTATTTGTTGTTTGGGAATGATGGGAGATGATTTGTATATCAGTATGGCTCAGGCAGTTTCAAAATATTCTTCGGAAACAGGAGATACAAAGGTTTCTGCCTTAAGACTAAATCCTCAGCAAATGAGCGATACAATTTGTGCCGACTGGCACCCTTCAGAAAAAACACACGAAAAAGCAAGTAAAGTTCTTCTTGACATACTCCGATAGACATAGTATGATAAATATAGTACGACAGACGTAGTACGATAGACAGAGTATGAGGAGGAGCTATGGTATCAATCAGCAGTGATGTTATCCGCGGTTATAACGACACGATGATATTGTTTCTGCTAAAAAAGGCGCCGTCCTACGGGTATGAAATTTCCAAAAGTATAAAAGCGATGACGAACGAAAAGTACATCATTAAGGAAACAACGCTCTATTCTGCTTTTACACGAATGGAAGAAAATGGTTATGTAGAATCATTTTCACGGGAGGCCGAGAACGGTAAAAGGCGTACGTATTATCGTATAACCGAAAAAGGGAATTTGTATTACAACGAAAAATGCGAAGAGTGGAAGCTTACTCAGGAAGTTGTAGGCAAGTTTATTGCAGAAGAATCTATGTAACAGGAGAAGACAAATGGAAACAATTAAAAATTATCTTGAATCAATGTTCAGAAATCTTCCAAATACAAGCGAAGTTCTTAAAGCAAAAGCAGAACTTCTTCAGATGATGGAAGATAAATACACAGAACTCAGACGCGAAGGAAAATCAGAAAACGAAGCAGTAGCAACTGTAATTTCGGAATTTGGAAATCTTGATGAGCTTGCGGATTCTCTTGGAATTAAGCATGTTATTCATAATGATCAGGAACCACATCAGAGACGCAATCTTTCTCTGGATGAAGTAAAAGAATATCTTTCAGATTTGATTACAGCAATTATTATCAGATCTGCAGGAATTGCATTATTTATTACTTGTTGCGTGCCGGTGGTTTTCTTTGGAAGTGTTGTTGGAAAAGAAGTCATTGGTATTTGTCTTATGTTCATCTTTATTGCATTGGGAGTAGCAGCAATGGTTATCCCTCGCATGAGAATGGAACAGTGGAGATTTATAAGAACAGAACCTTGCTCAATCAGTCCTGCTACAACAGATTTTGTTTCTGAAGAAAAACGCAAGTTCAGAAATGCATACACAATCATGAACACCTTGGGAATCATTTTCTGTATCTGCAGTGTTGTTCCTGCAATCATCCTTGATGATCTTTCACACAGAATTAATGAATCATGGTCAGGAATCTTTTTCTTCCTGTTTATTGCAGCGGGTGTAGTTTGTTTTACTTACAGTAACAGACGCTATACAGCATATCAGAGACTTCTCAACTTGAATTCTGAAACAACAATTGGCGGAACTTATACAGGTTCCCGCGATAAAGAGCCGTTCTACAGAAATAAGACAATGCGTGCTATAATGTCTGTATACTGGCCAACTGTAACTTGTATCTATCTTTGTTACAGCTTCCTTTCATTCCAGTGGTGGATTTCCTGGATAATCTGGCCGATTGCCGGAGTTATTCACAAGCTCATTATTAATTTGAGTTCGGAAGAATAAGGGGGGATAAAAATGAAAAGAAATATTTTCTTAATTATAATTACGGGCATAACAGTAATCTGTATTATTGCGGGTGCAGTTCGTCATATTGCTGTTCATGATAAAGAAATAAGTTCAATAAAATCGTCTATCAAAGAAGGAATCCGCAGTGGCAATTTTGATTTTGATTTTGACGATTATTATGAAGATAATGATTATGATGAAGACGATTCGTGGAATGATTTTGACTTTGATACAGCCGATCCAAAATCTTTTGATTCAGAAGTAATTGGTGAGTTTACAGATCTTAGTGTTCGTCTTAAGGTTGGTGCTCTTAAAATAGAACGCGGCAACAAATGGGAAATAAAATCAAAATATAGTCAGAAGAATCTTAAGCCTGTATACACTTTGAAAAATAAAAAGCTTTCTATTTCGCAGCCACACTACAGAAATAATGTTCTTGGAAACAAGGATTGTCGTGTAATTATCACAGTTCCATTTGGTGTAGAACTTGATAAGCTTTATGCTAACCTTGATGTTGGTGCTATAGACTTGAGTGGTTTTGATGTTAAGACTGGCTCTGTTGATACAAATGTAGGCGCTATTTCAATTTCGAAAGTAGGTTTTAACGATCTTGATGTTGAATCTGATGTTGGTGCAGTTTCTATTGATCTTATTGAATCTGTAGATAAATATGATGTTAATATCTCTTCGGATCTTGGCGGTATTACAATTAACGGACATAATGCTAAGCGAAAATACACTCATAAAGGTGATTCTTCCAAGCGTCTTAGAGTTAGAACAGACATAGGTGCAATTGAAGTTAATTGAATGCCCGAGGTGAATATGAAAAAAACTGCTTCTGCTAATATCATTATTTCTGACTTTCCGGATCCTGATGTAATTCGAGTTGATGATGTTTATTACATGGTAAGCACAACAATGCATTTTATGCCTGGCTGTGTAATCCTTCGTTCTTATAATCTTGTAGACTGGGAATTTGCGGCTTATGTTTATGAAAAGTTAGAGATGACTAACGGTCAGTTACTCATGGATAACCGCGGCATTTACGGAAAAGGTATGTGGGCTGCTTCGCTTAATTATCATGATGAGAAATTTTATGTAAGCTTTGTTGCAAACGACACACACAAAACATATCTTTTTACTTCAGAGAAAATTGAAGGTCCATGGGAACGTTCAGAAATAAAAGGCTTTTATCATGACATGTCGCTTTTCTGGGATGATGATGGAAGAGTTTTTGTTGTTCACGGAAATACAGATATTCATCTTACCGAACTTGAAAGTGATTTGACTGGTCCTAAAAAGGGAGGAGTTGATAAAGTTATAATTCAGGATGATCGTGAAAAAGTGAATCTTGGTTATGAAGGAAGTCATCTTTATAAAATTAACGGCCGCTACTATAACTTTATGATTCACATGCCTAAAGGAAAAATGCGAACTGAAGGCTGTTATGTTGCAGATAATATCGAAGGTCCGTGGACAGGCGGTGATGTTCTTTGTTCAGATTTGGGTAACTGGAACAGCGGTGTAGCGCAGGGCGGAATTGTTCAGGATAAAGAAGGCAATTGGTTTGGGATTCTTTTCCAGGATCACGGAGCCTTGGGACGCATTCCTGTTCTTGTACCTGTTGTGTTTGGCGAAGATGAATTTCCAAAGTTTGAGGTTGTCCCTGAACTCTCTGTTCTTGATAACAATCCTGGCTACAAATATGCACCTCTGTGGAGCAACGACTTTACAAATCCTGCCTGGCAGTGGAATCATATTCCTGATGCACGCGGATATACTTTGCAGAATAATCTCTACACAATCCAGACAAAGAAGGTCGTAAAGAATATCACTCAGGCCGCTAACACATACACACAGAGAACACTCACAGAAAAATGTGCAGGCTCTGTTGTGATAGATGCAAGTCAGATAGGAGAGGGCGACTTTGCGGGGCTCGCTGCTTTAGAAGGAGAATATGGCTTTATTGCTGTAACAAAACGCGACGGTAAATATTATCTTGTTGCGGCTGAGCATAAAACAAAAAATGAACCATGGGCAATGGGAGTATTTGACAAAGATCCGCCGACTATAATAGCCGAAATCCCTCTTAAATCTCCAAAGCTTGAACTCAAACTGATTTTTGATTTGACTCGTGCAAAGCAGCAGGTTGAGCTCTTGTACAGGGAAAAACCAGGTAAAGGTGAATATCAGACTCTTTCAACACCTGTAAAACTCAGATACACACTTGATCAGTTTGTTGGAGTACGTTTTGCATTGTTCTGTTATTCAACAAAGCAGGCAGGTGGAAAAGCTGAGTTTACAGATTTTAACTATTCTTTCTGGTAAGGCAAAGAGAAATAAAGAAAGGTACTCCCAGTATTGAAGTAATAATTCCCGCTGGGAGTTCGCCTGGTGCAATTGCGGTTCGAGCGATTGTATCTGAAATAAGGAGAAGTGCGGCTCCAAACATCATGCTGTAAGGAATTAAAGTTTTGCTTTTAGGTCCAGAAATCTTTCGAACAATATGAGGAGCAATAAGTCCTACAAAACCAATTGTTCCTCCCGCACAAACAGCAGCGCTTACAGCAAGCGCACCACAAATCAAAACAAATATTCTAAGGCGGTCTACCTGTACACCAAGGGAGGCCGCTGTTTTTTCTCCGCAGGTAAGTAAATCAAGCGGACGTGAAACTGCAAATGCGATGATAATAGAAATAGCCGAAGGAATTGCAATAAAGATAAGCTCCTTCCAGCCGCGTCCATTAAAGCTTCCTAAAATCCAGGTGTAAATGGAGTGAAGTTCTTTGTTACTTGTAAGAAGAATTGCAGAAGAAATAGAGGAATAGAGTGTTCCAAGAGCAGTACCGCAAAGCAAAAGCATTACAGAAGACGCTTTTCCCGCTTTACTAAAAGCAAGTGCAGTTACAAAAAATCCTGAAGCGAGTGCACCCAAAAACGCACAAAGGTTTATTGGAGAAATAAACTTAAAAACAGGTTCGAGTGCTGGTGGTAAAGTGCAGCCTGCAAGAATAACTGTTGCAATTACAGCCCCAAGGGTTGCGCCCGAAGAGATTCCCATAATGCCGGGTTCTGCGAGCGGATTACGGAAGAATAACTGGAATACAGCACCGCTTCCGCCTAGCAGGAGGCCTGTAACAAGAACAAGCAGACATCTTGGCAAACGGATTTTCCAAAGGATGATGTTTTGAAATTTAGTACCTTGTCCTATTATTACCTGAGGTGGCAGCTTTTCGGCTCCAAAAATCAGAGCTGCAAAAAGCGAGAGAACAAGGACAATAAAAAAAATCAGAGCGCAAAGCGGTTGCCGTTTAGCCATTATAAAAAATCTACTGGTTCAAAAGTTCCGCCAGTTCAAGAATTACATCTGCAACTCTTGGAGCAGGGCGTGAATACAAATTATCATCGATTATAAAGATTCTGTTGTTTTCAACTGCAGGAATAGAACTCCAGCCAACGCGAGCCTTTACATCGTCAGCAGTAATACCTGTACTCTTTGTAATGAGAATTACATCAGGGGCACGTGCAATAATTGATTCTTCGCTGACCATAGGATAAGCATCTGTAAGGTCATCAAAAATATTCTTGCCGCCTGCATGAACAATAATGTCATTAATAAACGAAGAAGCACCTGCAGACATAAACGGAGCATTCCAAACTTCGTAGTAAACTTTGAGTGTGCTGTCCAAAGTTTCAACTTCATCATCTTCGGTTTTTTCTGGAACAGGAACATAAGCAGTACTCAATTTTTCTGCCATCTGTGCTACAACAATAGCAGCTTCATCCTGGTGTCCTGTAATTTCACCGATATCAAGAATCTCGGTTTCAATTTGAGTAACAGAAGTTGGATTTGAAAGATACCATTTGATTCCGTAAGAATCGAGCGATTCAATCAAAAAGTTATGCATACCTTCAGTAAGGTAAACAAAATCAGGCTCAAACGAAATGATTGTTTCAATGCTAAGAGTCTTTCCATCAAAACCACCAACAACAGGTTTTTCAGCAGCTTCAGGAGGATAATCAGTGAACTCACTTACTGCTACAATCTGATCCTGAGCGCCAATTGCATAAAGGATTTCTGCAGCACTTGGAGAAAGTGTAACAATTGCTTTTGGATATACAGGAGCGGCTACAACTTTTTCTGCTGCACCCTTTGCATTTTTCTTAACCTTCTTTGTAATTGTCTTTTTTGATTTTGCGCTTAAACTCATTGAGAGCGCAAGCATCAAAATTACAAGTGAAGCTTTTCGTGCTAAGTATTTCATTTTGCACCCCACTGTGCATAGTATTCATCAAGCTTAGTTTTAATTTCATCTGTGATTACAGATTTATCGCCGTTTGTGTAAAGTGCTTCCATTACATCTGCCATGCTTACAATTGCAGCTGTCTTAAAGCCGTAGTTCTGAGCAATAACCTGCAGGGCTGATTTTTCTGAATCTGGAGCGCGTTCCTGGCGGTCGAGGCTTACAATCTCTCCAAGAATCTTAATGCCGCCTTCTGTTGTTTCAAGCGCCTTGATTTTTGGATAAACTTCTTCGATTGATTTTCCGGAGGTTGTAACGTCTTCTATAATAACAACCTTATCACCGTCCTGAATTTTATAACCAAGAATTGCACCCTTGTCGGCACCGTGATCTTTTTCTTCTTTACGGTCACAGCAGTATTTTACTTCTTTTCCGTAGAGCTCTGAGTAAGCAATAGCAGTTGTTACTGCAAGTGGAATGCCCTTGTAAGCTGGTCCAAAGAATACATCAATGTCATCGCCAAAATTATCGTGAACAGCTTTTGCATAATATTCACCAAGCTTCTTGAGCTGAGCGCCTGTAATATATGCGCCTGCATTCATAAAGAAAGGAGACTGTCTTCCACTTTTAAGAGTGAAAGATCCAAATTTGAGCACCTGGCTCGCAACCATAAAATCAATAAATTCTTTTTTGTATTGTTCCATGATTATGAGTATATAGAATTTTGAGGAATAGTAAAGTATATTTAATATATGCCTCAATTTTTTATACCTTCAAAAGAACAGATGTCTCCTGTCGCAAATGATTATTCAGAAATTGCGCGATACCTTGGTTATCAAAAAATTGTGGTGCCCGATGAACAGATTTCCGCCCTTATAAAATCATCCGCAGACGAAATGCTTGAGGTTATACAGCCGCAGGGTGTTTATGAAAAATTCGATTTATCTGTTGAATATGATGAACAAAAGGATTTTGGAAGTGTGATTTTTTCTGATGTAAAAATAGAATCAAAAGACCTTGCCCGGAACTTACGCGATTGCAGACAGGTAGTTCTTTTTGCAGCTACGCTTGGACCTCAGTGTGATCAGCTTATTCGTCGTGCCCAGGTAAAAGATCAAGTAAAAGCAGCAGTGTTTCAGGCAACCGGCGCAATGTATATAGAAAAATGTGTTGATTTACTTAATGAAAAAATTAAGCAGGATGTTGCAGCGCAGGGAAAAGATACACGTCCAAGATTCAGTCCCGGTTATGGCGATGTTTCTCTTGAAGTTCAAAAATCCTTTTTTCGACTTTTACCATGCCAGCGCATAGGACTCACTTTGATGGACACCCTCATAATGTCTCCTGAAAAATCTGTTACGGCATTTGTTGGAGTTATGGGATAAGGCCTCTGTTAGTGCTCTGTCTTAATACCTACCTACCTACTAGAATACCTTGTTGAAAGCGTTGCCTCGTGTTATAATGCACACATGATAGTTTCAACACGCGGAAGATATGCACTCAGAGTTATGATTGACCTTGCCGAGCAGGGTTCAGAAACATTTGTTCCATTAAAGGATATTGCTCAACGCCAGGATATTTCTCAAAAATATATTGAAGCAATAATGACAATCCTTTCTAAAAGTGGATTCGTTCAGGGCGTTCACGGAAAGGGTGGCGGCTACAAGCTTAATCGCAAGCCCGAAGAATATAAGGTTGGCGAAATCCTTACACTCACAGAAGGAACTCTTGCACCTGTAGCATGCCTTGAATGTGGTGCTGCTCCCTGTGATAAAGCAAAAAACTGCAGAACGCTTCCTCTTTGGACAGAGCTCGATAAAAGAATCTCGAGCTATTTGAACAGCGTTACAATTGCAGACCTCATGAAAAAATAATAAAGGACTTTTATTCTTATGAATTATATTGATCAAGAAATGCCAGAAGCAGGAGACACAGTTGTTGTTGGAATGTCTGGTGGTGTTGATTCAACCTTAACTGCCTATATGCTCAAGGAACGCGGCTGTAAAGTAATTGGCGTTACAATGTCTCTTTGGGATGATTCTTTTCCTGTTCTTAAAGGCGATGATGCAAAGGCTGTAAAGGATGCCTGCTTTGGCCCTGGCGAGGCTGATGATATTGAAGAATGCCGCCGTTTTTGTGCTAAGTATGATATTGAGTATCACGTAATTGATGTAAAGGAACAATACAAGCGCGAAGTAATTGAATATTTTAAAAGCGAATATCGTGCAGGCCGTACACCAAATCCTTGTATCCGTTGCAACAGAATGATTAAGTTTGGTGCGCTTTTGCAGGGTGTAGAAAATCTTGGAATTAAGTTTGATTATTTTTGTACAGGCCACTACGCAAAAATTGTAAGACCTGAACAGGGATTGTTTGGCACGACTAACAGACCTTACATGATTGCTTCTGCAACTGATGTTTCAAAAGACCAGACATATTTTGTTTACAGAGTTCCGTCGAGTGTTTTGGAAAAAGTTCGATTCCCGCTTGCTCTTATGAAAAAAAGTGAAGTATTTGAACTTGCAAAAAAAGCAGGCCTCGCTGCTGCAGAACGTGCCGAAAGTCAGGATTTTATTAGCGCAGAATATTTTGATTTGCTTTTTGCAGATAAGCCTTCTGTTCCGGGAGACATTATAGATTTGGATGGTCACGTGCTTGGTCGCCACAGAGGAATTGAGCATTATACAATAGGGCAGCGTCGTGGACTTGGAGTTGCAGTAAGTTATCCTGTTTATGTTCATTCAATTGACGCAAAAAATAATGTTGTTGTTCTTGCACCGTCTAGTGCACTTGATTCTGCAGGTCTTATTGCAGATGATTTTGTATGGGCAGGAGATGTTGTCCCTCCACCAGAATGCGAACCAATCGAAGCAATGGTAAAAATCCGTCTTGCAAGCCGCCCGGTTAAAGCAAAAATCCGCCGCAATAATCCGGAAGGAAGTGAATGGGAGGTACTGTTTGAAACACCTCAGCATGCAGTTGCTCCCGGCCAGTCTGTAGTTTTATACCAGGATGGCGTTATCATTGGCGGCGGAATTATTTCGTGTGGAAAGTAATTGCACCGTCCCAGTTTTCCGGAGGATTTTGAATAAAGTCTATACAACGGTCCAGCATAAGACGTGCTGCCTTGTCGTTTGGAGCTTCGGTAAGAGCTTTTTCAAAATATTCACGGGCAAGGTTCCATACTCCCTGCTTGTATAAATCAAAGCCCTTGGAGTAGGCATCGCGGTAAGCTGCAGAAAAATCATCAGGGCCACGGTCAATTGCATAAATTGGAACAGCCTTTTCTTTTCCCTTAACTTTAACATCATCAAGGTAGCGGAATTCAAAACAGTCCTCATTATTGCTGGTTTTGAAAATATCGTTCTTTACAGCGTCTGTAACAAGAATCATTGAACCGTAAGTTTTTGTAAGGCCTTCCATTCGGGAAGCAAGGTTTACGTTATCTCCAATTACAGAGTAATCTGTTTTATCGTTTGAGCCAATGGAACCAACAATTACGTCTCCATAGTGAATACCAATACCAATGTTAAACTTCATTCCGTCCGGCATGACAAGATCTTCAAGAGCAACGGTTTCCAAAGCTTCGCGCATTTCGTAGGCAGCAGCAACGGCACGGCGGGCATTGTCTTCGTAGCTTACAGGAGCACCAAACAAGGCCATGATTGCATCTCCAATAAACTTGTCTACAGTACCACCGTATTTTTTAATTACAGTACACATAACGGTAAAGTAGCGGTTCAAAAAGGCTACAATTGTTTCAGGCTTGTTGTGCTCGCTTATGCTGGTAAAGGAACGGATATCGCTGAACAAAATTGCAACGTCTCGTTTTTCACCAACGCTAACCTTGTCTGACTGTTCTGCATTTTTTACAAGTTCATCAATAATCTGAGCAGGAACAAAACGGCTGAAGGCTTTACGAATGTTTCGCTCAAAATTGATTTTCTTTTTTAGATAAATTGCATTGTTTATAAGCGGAGTAATAAGTTCAATACAGAAGTTTAAAAGGTCAAGCTGGTGTGTTGTAAAGGTTCCTTCGCGTACAACATTTACAGTTCCAACAGCCGAACCATCCAATCCTGAAATTGTTATGCTTTCAAAAGCCGAAAGCGGAATTTCACTTATATGATATTTTTCAAGATCATGCAGTGCTTCTGATTTTTTTGGAGTAATCATTCGCACATTTGTGTCTGGAATCTTTTCATCAAAATCAGTAACGCAGACTTTTAAAAAGTCAGCTTCTTCGGCTTCGCTAAAATTTGAGGCGCAAAGATAAAAACCTTCGGCCCCATCTTCTTCATTAATAAAAAGAGAAACAGCAGGAACTTCGCAGAACTCTGTAAGAAGATTAAGTACATTAGCAGCAAGGTCATCAAGATGTTCTACATAACGCATTAAGGTAAAAATCTTTTCGGCAATTCCACTTTTAAGAATGTCGCTTTCCATTGGAGAACGCATGTTTCCGTTATTGGCAAGACTTGTTAAATCATTAAGCTTCTCTATAAAATCTTCAGGATTAAAATGAATAAACATGTCTGTGCCGGTGTTGCGCATATAATGCGATTCAAATGAAAAATCCCCTGCAGTATAAACTCCAACTGGAATTTTTCTAAGGCGGTCAACACTTTTTATAAGACGTACGAGCTCAGTACTTTTTGGGTTAAGAGTTTTTGCATTTATGAGGACAGCAGTTGGACTAGTGTTGTACATTGTTACAAGAAATTTTATACCGCTTGTTTCGAATACTGCTTCATATTCACTTTTCTTGAGTTTGTTTGTTATGATTGCCTGGGTAGTTGTTGATGGCTCTAAAACTAAAATTTTCTTACTCATTGTCTAACATCCTCTTAAGTGTTTGTATAAGTTGATCTCGCGAAAAATCAGATTTACTTACAAAGGCATTGGCTTTTGCCAAAGGCCTGTCTGAAACTGCAACAACGGGAACGTTTTTATATTGATCCATTCGCCGTATGTTATCCATAAGAATATCGCCGTTCATACGCGGCATTTCATCATCACAAATTATTAAATCAAAAAGCTTCTTCTTAAGTTTTTCCATTGCTGCAATTCCGTCACTTGCTTCTTCTACAAGGAAATTATTTGTAAGAAGAATTGTTCTTTCAATCTGGCGGGTTGTGTCAGAATCGTCAACAATAAGAATTTTATTTATATGCTTCTTTGTAATTGCCTCAAATTTCTTAACATCATAACCGCGTAAAGAACGGAACATTTTCATAATTTCAGGAATATGAAGAATTGGAATCATATCGTATTTTTCATCAAAAGCAATTCCTTCGACAGGTGCAAATTTTTCAAAAGAAGAAGGAAGTCCTTTTTTAATTACAGAAACAAATTTCTGAACACTGTCTACAATAATTCCAATTTTCTGCGACTGATAATCAACAATCAAAATTGTATCAAGAATGTTCATGTTCTTTGCTTTTTGACCAGGCAGCAGTGAAGAAAGATAATAAACCGGGATGTCTTCTGTTACAGCATCTTCTTCCTGACCCGATTCACTTTCTACAACATATTTAACAATTTTCTGATTCTGCTCTGTTTCGTAGTTGAGCGGACTTTCGCAGATAACGTCGTGAATAAATTCTGAAGGAATAAGATATTTAGAGCCGTTTGCCATTACAAAGAAGCCCTGATATTCCTGATGGTTTTTAAGGAAAGAATCATCCTGTACAAGGCCCATAAGATTTTCGTGGGCTATGAGCAGGGAGTTCTGAAGATTCTGAGTATCATTTGCAAGAAGCTTGTAGGCATCATTAACTGCGTGCATATCCTTGTCGGCAATTGCACTTTTGAGCAGGGCAACCTGATTGTCTATGATGTAAGTGCGGGCAATCATCTCTTCATGAAGGTTTACAATGCTGCTGATTTTTTCTGAAGAAATCTTAAGCAGCGAATCTGCTTTTTTTTCTGTCTGGCGTTTGCGGGCACGGGCAGCTTTGAGTTTATTGATCAACCATTTATCGGCTTCGGCATTGTGTCTTACTATATGGTTAGGATCAAAAATTTCTCCTGCAACAGCTTTATCGCAGTAAAGAAGGTATGGTCTTACATCAACCTCATTTATGTCCGGCGACTGTGATTCTATAAGATTACAGCATTCCTCCATCTTGTCGGCAACAAGCTTTAAGAGCAATACAAGGTTATCGGAATAAACAATCTTATCGTCGCAAAGGGCTTTGTAAATATCTTCTACAGCCTTGTACAAATGATATACCTGCATGTAGCCTAAGATTCTTGAATTGTCTTTGGTCATGCTAAGGCAGCGCATGTTTTCGTAGTATCGCTTTGGATGCTGCTTAAGCTCCAGAATGAGTTTTCGTGTTTCGGCGATATAACATTTTATTGTGTTATCGAGTTCTTTCATAAACTAACCCCCGCCTGTTCTTTTTTGCGAAAATAAAAAACTTTTCCATCTGCAATCTTTTCAAGACAGTCGGGCAGAATTGTTGAATCTATGGAGGCAACTTCGTTCATTGAAACAAAGAGATAGCCGCCAGGTAAAAGTGCCTGCTGGGCAATAAGATTGAGAATCTGTTTTTTCATTTCGTTGCTGAAATATATAAAAACGTTTCTTATAAAAACTATATTCTGATTTTTTGGAAAATCTACCAGTCGCGAAAGATTGATTTGCTTTCGTGTTATCTTGTCGCAGATTTTCTTTGGAAGGATAAAGCTTCCGTCTGGCTGTTTGTATGGTGCAAGAAGATGATGGAAGGCAGCGCCGTCTACTGTTCGCACTGCATTTTTTTTGTAAACGCCTGCTTCACATTCGTCTAACACTTTTGTGTTAATATCACTTGCTGTGCAATCTGTTTTTATGTTCATTGCATCTGCAAGCAGCAGTAAAGAATAAATCTCTTCGCCAGAAGAACATGCCGCACTCCAGATTCTCACAGGTCTTGCAGGAGCCGCTGCTTTTATAGCGGGCAGGATTTTTGATTGAAGTAACTGGAACTGTGCTTCTTCGCGGAAGAAATATGTTTCATTTACAGTCGCACTGTTTATAAGAGAAATCATTTCATCTCTGTTAGAACAAAGCAGTTCGTAATATACCTGAGCTTCTTTTTCTGAAAGCTCTTTTAGGCGTTTATTTATAAAATTCTTAATTCCTGTAATATGACTGTCACGGGGAATTATTCCTGTTCGTTGAGTAATCAGTTCTATTATTTTTGCAAAATCCTGATCGTTCATAGAAACCTCATACCAGTTGCAAAATTTCCTTTGCAATAAGTCCTCGTGGCAATACCAGTTTTGCAGCTTCAAGTTCAATAGCCGCAGCAGGCATTCCAAAAACTGCACAGGTAGATTTGTCTTCTACAATTGTGTAGCCGCCTTTATCAACAATTTCTTTACAGCCTTCGGCACCATCACGGCCCATGCCTGTAAGTAAAACTGCAAGACATTTTTTTTCGTAAAGGCTTGCAGCACTTCTGAAAAGTTTATTTACAGCAGGTTTAAGGAATC
>CAMKDH010000005.1 GCA_946411215.1 uncultured Treponema sp.
CAAACACGAGTACGCCAACAAGCATAATAGCACAAGCCGTAACGCAACTGAGTTTAATTGTGCGCATTACACGCTGCTTGTTTCGGGCACCAAAGTTGTAGCCAACAATTGGAACAGAACCATTATTTAAACCAAAGACCGGCATAAATACAAAGCTCTGAAGCTTAAAGTAAACACCGTAAACCGCAATAGCTGTTGTTGTAAATGAACCAAGAATGATATTCAAAAAGTATACAAGAATAGAACCGATTGACATTACTATAATAGAAGGAACACCAACCGCATAAATCTTTCCGATAATCTGACCTTCTGGTTTGAGGCCTTTGAACGAAAGATGAATCTCTTTATTTTTTGTGATATTCAAAATCAACGAAACAGTCATAGCGGCAAACTGACCAAGAACTGTTGCAACAGCCGCACCTGCAATACCCATAGCAGGGAATCCGAGCAGACCAAAAATCAAGATTGGGTCAAACACAAGGTTAAAGGCTGTACCTGTGAGCTGCGAAACCATGGAAAGGCCTGTCTTTCCTGTAGACATCAAAAGTCGTTCAAAAGTAATGGAACCAAAAACGCCGGCACAGGCAATAAGACAAATCCTCATGTATGTAACGCCGTATTCAATAATTTCGGCATTGTCTGTCTGTCTTTCAAAGAATGGACGTGGAACAAAAATTCCAACAATCACAAAAACTATGGCTCCCAAAATTGCAAGAAGAATACCATTATTGGCAACTTTATCTACTTCTTCAAAATTCTTTTCTCCAAGGCGGCGCGAAAGCAGAGAGTTAATACCAACACCGGTACCAAGCGCAACCGAAAACATAAGATTCTGAATTGGGAAAGCAAGAGAAACAGCAGTAAGCGCATTTTCCGAAATACGTGCAACAAAGATACTATCTACAATGTTATAAAGGGACTGCACAAACATCGAGATCATCATAGGAACCGACATTGTTATAAGCAGTTTGCCCAAAGGCATGTACCCCATCTTATTTTCACCACGTGGGGCGTTATTCTGTTCTTTAATATCTGACATAATAGGTAATAATACCAAAATAAAAAAAATAGGGGAATAGGAAGGTTTTTCCATTTTTATTAATAATTTATTTAAAACTTATCATTGTATGATACACAAACAACCTATATTATAATTATAAGAGGGTAACAAATGCAGAGATTCTGGGCTTATGATATAAGAAAGAACAATTACATTCCTAAAGACTCAGAACCACTTTCGACTTTTCCGACTATTATTGATTCAAAAAAATGTTGGTATGGTACCGCTCCTGTCACAAGTGGGAAAATATTCGTGCGTTTTCTCAGAATGTTCTTAAGTCTGAATGTGGTAAGCTTTATGCAGGTCCGTTTACTCAAGATAAAAGAGAATTTTCCTATGGCTTTGAAGTTTCACAAAAAGACCAGATTTTTTATATCCGCATCCTGTCACAGGTAGTTGCTACAGATTACCGCAGACTTTTGGAAAATCATTTTGAACTTAATCTGAACAAAAAGCGTCTTTATAAAAACGGCAAGGAAACCTTTGACCGTGAAGAAATCTCTGGTGCCCTATGCCAGGAAATTACTGTTCAGATTATTGATGCCATTGGAAATGAATATAAAAAACAGTATGGAATAAAACCTAGCGTTACTTCTTCGCTTAAAGGATTTTCTCTTGTGCTTGGGTATATGCTCTGCCCGTTTAATGTAAACTTTTTTATTATCTGTCGTCACTGGGGTTTGAATCCTTATGATGCTGATTTTACTGCTCTTTCTTCGGGCGACACTCCAAATGCCGAAAACGAAATGTTTGCATATCTTGGAGTAAGACCAACAAAAAGTATAAGAAAGCTGTATCAGCAATTTCCACAGGGACTCATTAGTTATGCAGCCACACAAAATCTTGGCATTACAGACGTGAATCTTTTAATGAAGAGTGCGAATCCCAAATGGTATGCATTTTTTCAGTATTATATGATTTCGTGCAACAATGACGAAATTATGTATCCTGTTCAGCCGGCACTCAAACAGTTTGTTCAGGATATGCTTGAAATTTCAAATCAAAAGACAGTCTGGAATTCGCTTGATAGAACTATTAATTATTTAGTAAATCAGACCTTTGAAAATTTCTATATAACTGATGCCCTGCAGATGTATCGCGGTTGTTCAACGCATCTTACCGATCGCGAAAAAAAGGAAATCTTAAGCGAAGGCTTTAATGTGTATACTCATGATTTTCTTATGAGACGTTACAATGAGATAGGTCGTTCCTTTTTTAGTAAAGGTACAGAAGAAAATGTTATTTTTGATATTGAAAGACCTTTCCTTGATCTGGAATACAAGGCCGGTGATTCTTTCAGGAAAGATGCAAATGGCGACATGGAGCCTGTTCCAGATGAAGATCTTTACTGCTTCTTTGTAGCAAGAGATTCTTTCACTCTCAAAACAATCGGAAGTGAAATGAATAACTGTGTTGGCTGGGGATATAAAGAAGCCGTTCGCGCCCGCCGTGCAACAATTGTTTACGCAATGTATCAGGGAAAATATAAAATCTGTATAGAAGTAACTCCAAAGTTTACAATCCGCCAGGCCTTTGGACCTCGTAACACAGAATTATGCGATGACGCTTTTGAAGCTTATAGTGAATGGTGCCTCGAAAAAAACATCCTTCGTCAGAATGCATTTTCTATTCATGCAGCGCCGTAAATTTTTTCAATTGCTTTTGCAAGCTCTTCTTTTGCAGGCTTGTGTCCGCCTTCAATCATCTGGATTTGTGTAAAGTGCAGTTCATTTTTTGCATAGTCAGCATACGAAAAAAGATCATCATTTTTTGCAAAGATTCCATAGATTGTTGAAGGGTTTTGTGCGTTATATTGCTGCAAGGTTTTTTCGCGTAAATCTGGCCATTCCTGTTTTAGATTTTCCGGGAAAACTTCACCCTGCTCAGGATACATCAGTTTTGGAATTTCTATTTCTGGTTTTAAGCAGGCATTAATAAGAAGCTTTGGTCCTTCAAACGGAAGGATGTATCCATAAAATCCGCCAAGGGAATGCGCAGTAACAAGCTCTATGTTTTCCTGCTTTATGATCTGATTTATCTGTTCCAAGGTTGTATTGCAATCCATAAGATCAAAGGTTGGATGGATTGTTTCGTAACCATATTTTTTAAGGATGTCTACAACATAACTGCCTGTAGTAGATTCGCTGTCTGAATGAAGTCCGTGAATAAAAAGTGCTTTCTTTGTCATATATTATAATATAAAACGATATTTTAAATAGTCAAAAGGAATTTTTCATTTTTTCTTCTCCTTCAAAATTTAGCCTGACAAGCTAAGCCTTTTTTCATTACTGGTATTATTCTATAACCATGAACAAAATCAATATTTTACCTATGCCCGGAGATGTAATTACTGTCAACCGCGGCTTGTACAAACATTATGGTATTTACGTTGGCAACAACATGGTCGTTCATTTTTCTGGAGGACAAGGAGGTGAGCTTTCTTCAAAACGAGCATGCATTAGAAAAACTTCATTGGAAGAATTTCGTAAGAATGGCGAGATTCTGATTGAGACAAGATGCTGTAAATCATTCAGCAATGAACAAACAGTTCAACGTGCAATTGACGCAATTGGAAGTGGAAAAGGAAAATATGCTCTTCCCTGGAACAACTGCGAGCACTTTGCAAACTGGTGCCGTTATGGCGAGAAACGTTCTTTGCAGGTTGAAAAGTTTACAGGCGAGATCATTTCAATTGGTGTTCTTGTAATTGGAACAGTTTTACTCAATTACTACTTATACAATATAAAGGAGAACTGACTATGGCAATCAGCGAAAAAAAACTTAAACAAATTAAACTTGGGTTAGACAAGACTAACAAAATGATTTTAAATCTCTACAAAAAAAGTGGAGACAAAGCTCTGTTGGAAATGCTTTATCTTGATTCTGAAGATCCTCGGGAAGTGGCAGAAGAATTTGATATTCCCTTAGATGTAGCAGAAGAGCTTGTAGAAAAAGACAAGGCACTTAAAGCAGAATACCTTAAAGAAAGCGATTCAGAAGCAGATGAAGACAATGATGATGAAAATCTTGAAGACGAGGATTCTGATGACACAGACGAAGATGCTTGTGATGATTCAGTTTTTGAGTTTACAGGATTATCAGATTTACCAGAAAAAATCATTGAAGCAGTTTGTTTTATTGGAGAATTAATTCAAGATACATCGGAGAAAATCTGTGATGTTTTGGATGAATCTGTTGAGCGAATGCAGGAGCACGACTTTGATTTTTAAGAAAGAGAAAACATTACTAAAGGTTATTCTTCATGGTAAAGCTGCGGATGATAAAAAAGTAATTGTTCTTGAAACAAGAAACATCAACACAGCTAAAGAGTTTTTGGCGCAAAAGTATCCGGATTATGAATACAAAATTGTAAGCAGAATAATTCGTTAAAACTTAAGGGCAAAGAGGTTCGAAGCAATTCGTTCCCTTTGCCCTTTTTTTGCCTTTGTTATTTTCTTCCACCAATAGGATTAAAATGAAAACGAACTAAGGCCTCATTAACTTCATCAATCGAAAACGGACCATATATAAAACAAAATTCATAAATTAAATCTTTCTTAAAACCGGTAAGCGAATGTCCGGCACTAGAAAGTAAATCAACAGCTTCTTCATAATCAAGGGAAAGCGCAAGTGCTAAAGCAACGATATTATCTTTTGTAGGCCTTTTAGTTTTCCCACTGATAATTTTCGAAAAGCAGTCAGCAGTCATCCCGGCAGTATTGTAAACCTGAGGATGAGTCATTCCCTTTTTGTTAATATAATAATTCAAACGAGTTACAAAATCTTCGTTGACCGACCCCAGAAGCTTTTTTTCAAGCTCTTTAAATTTAGGATGGTCAGTAGGACTAAATGTTTTTATTGGAGTCAAACTGCGGCGTTTTGAAATCCTGTGAACAATTTTGTTCAACGATCTTTGAGCAGCAGAATTAATGTACTCTTCAACGTTAGATAAATTCATTGGCATAAACACCCTTCCTTTTTTTGAGTTTAAAAATAAACCCACGGATTGCGAACAACCCGGTAACTTCCACATTCCGGACATTTTGCTCTTTTAACCTTTTTAAACAAATCGTCAAAAAGCCTGAGTCCGCTTGGGTTTGGCCCTATAAAATGCTTGTGACATTTTAAACAAATTAAAGGCACTGGGTCGCCGTACTTTGGTGGGATCATGTTGTGAAATTTTTGCATAGTATCTTCTCCTTAATCTGGCAAATCAATATGAACATCATCTGTCCACACATCAAGAATAGAACCAATTTCTTCACCTATACCGTCTTCATTACCGGTCAGGATGTCAATGGTCTTTCCAACCTTTGTGAATACATCATCAATCTCCAAATCGCCTATAGTCATAGACATGTTGCTGAAAGTAGGTAAGTTTTTCATAAAATCCTCCTAAAAAGTAAAGTGCGTTTTTTAACGCCTCACTAATAATAGAGAAGGAAGGTATTGAAAAATTGACAAAATTTAAGAAATTTTTTGCAGAAAAATTAAATTTTATATAATTTTAACCAGAGCACAAATATATCCTGTACCTTGTGGGTTCTTTGTCAGGATTTTTACCTGTAATTCTTTTCCAATTAAATTATCAGAAGAGGTTGTAAAATTAATATAATTCTTTTTTGGAATTACACCATATTCTCCGGTTTCAAGTTTTCCTCTTAAACCGCCATTCATATTTAGACTTTCACCTTTGAAGGAATAGACTGCGTCGTTATCGATTGTATTAGAAGTATTGATGCTTGAAGTTTGTTTCGTATTCTCTGCTGCTTCAATACTATCAATAATTTCTTTACATTCATCCTCGGACAATCTTAAATCACTAGGAGTAATCCAGTTTATATGATTATGAGCAACTGGATTTCTTATTTGTGAAATATGTATGAATTTCGGTAGCCATTCATTAAAAGAATATTTAGAAAAATATTTTTCAAAAATTTTCCATTCTTTTTCAATTATCCTAAAGCTTGAGCCTAACGATATTACATCAAAATACTCTGCTTCAGCACAAGAATTGATTCTAGTTTTTACTATGAAACTGTCATAGGTTTCTATATCTTTTTTCCTTAATCCAGCATTAGCTAAAACAATTCTCCAGTTATCATCATCACTTGAGACTGTTGTACTAGATAAACTATATACGTCAAATATATCAGCTTTATGTCTTTTTATTATCTCTCGTATTTTTTCCTCAACAATTTCCAATGACTTATGAAGATCTATTCCTAAATTTTTCCATTTAAGAAAATCACGAAAATATTTTGAAATTCCAATATAGTATTCAGAATCTGATTCTTCGTATAAATATCCAAGATTTTCTAATTCATCAATATCATCCTGTGTAATACCAATATCAGGACCTAAGAGTATAGAAATTAATTTATAAAGATTTCCATCATTTTTAAGATAATTAATTATTCTGTCGTATTCTTGTCGAATCTTTTCACAATCCTTTTTAAAAATATCAATAACATCAACTTCCTGGTTTTGATTAATACAATCAATTATCTTACTACCTATAATTGAAAGAAAATATGGCAGCGTTCCCGCATAATACTGTATATTTTCTTTTATTTCATCTGTAAGTTCATAACCTTGATCAGAGAAAACAGAATAGTATTCCTGCATATCATCTTCTGAAAAACCTTTAAACAGATCCAAAGAAAAGATTCCCGAAAAGGTTGAGCCTTCAGGTGTTTTTCCCTCAATTGTGTGTAATTGCTTACGGGAAATAAGAATTCCAACAATATTAGAATATTCAGAAAAAACTGTTCTAAAGATTCCGTAGTATTCTGTTTTATTTTCAAAAAGAGTTCCTGCTGAATCAAATTCATCCAAAACAATAATTGCTTCAATTCCTTCGGCTTTTAAAAATGAAAAAACTTTTACAGTAGCTTTTTGTAAATCTAAATGAGAATTTTTTTCCTGCGTATAAAATTGAAAAAGTTTATCATCATATGTCTTCCCCATGGAATCCAATTTTTCTTTTATTGAATCAAAAAGAACTAACCATATATCTTTATAACAGGTAAAAGTATTCAGGGATAAATAAATATACAATATATTATCTGGGACTGTTTTAAAAACTTCTTTAATTAAAGATGTCTTTCCTGAACGTGGTAATCCAACTATTGAATGGTTTGACTTATTACCCGGGGTGAAAAAAATATTTCGATATTTTTCGACCAGCTCTTTTCGCCCAATAAAAGCTTTTCCTTCAGCAACTTTTCCATAACCTGCAAATATATTTTCCATAATTAATAATCTCCATATTTTCTTAAAAGCCATTCTTTGTATAAGGCAATTTTTATTTTACATCGTTGTTTTTCTTCAACTATTACAACATCTCTTTCTTCCAGGTTTTTAATTAATTCTTCATCCCTTTCAGAGGTAACAACTTTTTTATAATCTGCCCATTCATTTCTTGATGATTGCTGAGCAATTTTTTTTAAGATTCGTTTATTTTCTTCGGCAATTTCATTTTCATTTTTAGAATCGCTTTTGTCTATAAACAGTGGATGGAAATATATGTATTCCTCAAAGGTTGGTAACTTCTTTTTTAAGCACTCCTCTATATAGGCAATAGTAATGAAAGGAATATGTATTTCGCTATTGATAAAATCAACTAATTCAGAACACAATTTCATTATTAAATATGCACTACCAGAAGTTAATTCATACAACCGATTAAGAGCTCCTTCTTTATAACGACTTTTTCCATGATATAAAATTGGTTTTTCCATCAAATCTTTTGCGTATTTTTCGTTTAAGTATGTAACCTTGCGAAGTTCTATTGATCCGAAAACATTTGTGAAACGAGCATCATTCACGAATTTCATCATATGATCCTGGCAAATTATAATCGCATAAATTGCATTATTTTGAATAAATGCTTTCCAGAACATCATAAAATCATCAGTCAATTTTCCTGCCCGAATATAATCATAAATACAGGTAAACTCATCTATTGTAAGAATAATTTTATAATCTGAATTCTTTTCGAATATGTATTTACAACATCGTTCAAAAATTTTATTAAACTGCAATAAGAAATGCTCTTGTGGTAAAGAATCTTCAGATATTATTCCAGCATTCATAAGTTCGCTATATAATGCTGAATGATTTTCTTCAAGCTCTGTTTGCAATCTGAATAACAATAAAGAACAGAAACTGTATAAATCCATTGCGTTGCCAGAAATATCGCCATAATGGATTATAATATTTTTCTCTGCATCTTTTTTTCTTAGAGCACTTTCAAGATGATTTACAAGAGAAGATTTTCCTGTTCGCATTTGTCCATACAAAGCTAAAGTTCTTCCTGTTCTTATATTATTATTTCCAGAGTATATGTCATTAATAATTTGCTGAATATCATCATCTCTACCAAAAAACATTGAATCTTCCGAAACTATGGCACCACCTTTGTAAGCAGCATATTTATTTTCGATAGGTTCAAAATCATGTTTTTTTAACGGAAGATTTATTTCTTTTTCAAAGTCTTCATCATCAGTGTTATTAAAATCAAGTGAATACTCAAAATGAACATTAAGCTTTATAGAGAATATATCTTTTTTCAATATGCTCTCATCGATAATTCTAATTGTGATTAGTTTTGATATAGTCGAACAGCCTGCTATATAGAATTTCCCTAAAGTATCTTCCGTTAATATTTCAAACCCTTTTTTTGCAAGAGAAATATCTACATTATCAGCCAGCTGTTTATTTGTATTTGTTATATTTAAAACAAACTGAATATTCTTATCTTTAATGCTTACAGTATCTGCATCAAGATTTACATCTAATTCCGGCTTTGTTCCTCTAAAAAAATCGGGAACTTCTTTTGCAAAGTTTTCGTTAAGGATTTGTAAGCTATCATTATATAATTCGTTCTTATTATTTGTTTGAATCACTTCTAATTCTTCAACGATTTCTTTTAGAACACCTTTCCTTTCATCAAAAGTAGAAGTTGATAAATATTTTTTTATCTTTGTAAAAAATTGAATATATGTATTTAGAATTTCATTATTTTCTTCTGCATATGTTTTTAACAAATCTATATTATCAGCCAGCTTACCTGGTTTAAAAATATTTACTGCAGTTTCATTAATTATTGAAATCCAAGGATCTGTCTCTTCTTTCCCTTTAAGAATACTTTGCGCAAAAGTATCATTCGGAACAAGTTTTAGTATTTCTTCGGCCCATTTCTTTGCCTCTTCCAGATTATTTCTTTTCTGTTCAATCTGGCATAAAGCCTGCATACTTATTTTCTTCTGAGCAACATTTGCATTCTGTTTATTTATAATATCCTGATGAATTTTTATTGCTTCATCATAATTATCAAATATAACCATTGCATTTGCATATTGATGTTGCAAAGTAATATTATCATTTGTCACTTTTAATAAATCATTAAAAGTTTTTGTCAATTCATCTAAATATATTTCTTCTGGATTTTTAATCAATATGCTGAATTTTGTATTAAGATATTTAGCTTCTGTCATGTAATTCTTATACTCATTAAGAATTTTTAAAGCGTCTTTCTTTTTATCTTGCTTTTTATATATTTCTGCAATTCTCTTAACTGCATTAGGAACTTTCTGACCAGATTGTATTGCTAATTTATAATACTTAATTGCATCTTCTAGATTTTTACTACCATATTCATATTCCCAAGCTTTATCAAAATATACATTATCAGAATTGATATAAGGTTCAAGAGGTTTATAATATGGATTTATTTCATTGTCTTCTCCATCTATAGAAATAGCATCTGCGACAATCTGACCTTTTGAGGTAACCCCTTTTTTATATTTTATAATTGTTGATTTATCAAATTTATCAAAATAAAGATTTTTTTCTAATTTGTAGTCAAGAACTTGTTTTAAACTAAAGGAAATTCTTCCTGCGGGACCTTCTATATAACCTTTTCCAAATCCTTCACCATGAATAAAAGTCTTTATTTGGCCGGTATAATATTCTTCATTATTATTCTCTTTTGATTCATTATTTTCTTTCATATTATTAATAAGTTTTCCTTTATTTATTTTTCTTATTAGTTTGATTATATCATACTTACAGGAAATTTGTTATTTTTCTAATTTATCAAAAGCTTTGTTAAACTTGCTGAACTTTCTGGCAGTTTCAATAGCAAGCTTTACAGCATCAGAAAACTCTTTATGAATGATTGCTTTTCCATTGCAGTTTCTCACTTTGTAAGAACCATCTTTGCAATGTTCAATCATAGGAACATGTTCTACACTAGCAACGCTGTACCATTTTCCATCAATCAATTCCTTGTGCCATTTTATAGTGCTCTTCATTTTACAACTCCTACTCCACCCAGGGATTAATGAAGCTTTGCAAGCTCATCAATTGCAAACTTAAAAAATTCAATCTTTTGAGAATGGGTATTCTCTTTTGACTCAATCATAGTCGTTCCTTTCTTTTCTATAAAGTCTATCTTTACACATTTCATTTTGCGATCACAATCAAGAAGCTCCTCTTTGGCTTTTGTTTCCTCTTCAAGCCTATAAAGATACATTGCCAGCTTATTGTTCGAGTCAACAATTCTGCCCACAGACTCAGTTATCGAGGCCACGTTTGAGGCTAAAGTAGATGTAGCAATAATTAATTCATTCATTTTTCAAGACACCATTTAAAAGCTTCCAAAAGCATCTGACCAGTAAACTCATCTGATGCAAATGCTTTGTCCATATAATCTGATTTGAATTTCCATTCAGTATCAAATTTCTTCATTTCCATAACAAGTTGCTCATGTTTAATCTGAGAAAGCCGACCAATTTTGTACATTTCAGCCTCACAACTTTTGCAGCTCTGAATAATTCCAGAAATAGACTGAATAATCTTACAACCAGAGTCTATAAGATTACCAGACAAACCGATTAAATTGGTAGAAGAGGAACCACCGTTCATTGGGTTATTCAAAAAGTTTACATTACTCATTTTTTACTCCTTATTTTCAGAAACAATCTTATAATCATATTCAGCAAGTCTTTCTCTGATTTCGTCCTCAGGAGACTGCTGATCCGAATCCAAAACTTCCTTCATTTTCTGCAAAAGGGCTTCTGCGTCTACACCATTGTCAAACATATCAGAGCACAGCTTATCGGCCTTTTGTAATTCAGCAATGCGTGAAGCATAAACTTCTTTTACAACTTCAGAAGCATAACGGGCCCTTTGGTCAATTTCCTTAATTGCCCTGCGTCGTTCCTTAAAACTGGCAATGATTGTATCCATGAGCTGTGACATACCTAAACCTCCTTATCTTGTAATCAACAAATTTTCTTTTGATGCAGCATATTCACGGCAATAACGCTTTTCTTCTTCCGTAAGGTCACTAGCCTCAATGCTTGCAAGAAGAGCCTCAACACACTTTTTGTTCTTTGTCTGAACAGCGGCATCTACATCAGCCTTATATGCCTTAAGCCTTTCTGCTTTTCTTTTTTTTGCCCGTTTGGCAATAGCGATATTTTCAGCTTCATTATGATCAGCATAAGCCTTAAAACCAATTGCTGTAGCAGCTGATACTGCAGCAGCACCGCCAACAACCGCTGTTACAGTTGAAGCCGAAATAGCTGTAGCTGCAGCCACACCACCAAGAATTGCACATGTAAACATCATAAATACCTCCTAAGGATTTTTCCTTTTCACTTATAATAGAGCGTTACAATTACTAAAAATTGACACTTTTCTGAAAAATTTTTGAAAAATATTCATATTTTCTAAAACAAACATGCTCAAAAATATATTGTCTAGAAACAATTTCTCCATCACGCTGTTCAGCCGCTACCCTTTTTGTAACTGCATATAAAGGGATAATCTTGTTCTTAAGAGCAAAATCAACAATCATAAAAGTTGAACCAAACTCTCCCTGCACAATAAGAACATCATCTTTGTCTGCAGCAGCGAGCCATCCAATTACTGAATTTATTACGCTTAAATCGAGCTGTTCGGTTACAGGAATTTGAGACCAGGTTTTTGAGAGTTCTTCTGAAGGATATGTAATATTTGTAATTTTATATTTTGCTTCAAGTTCCGAAATCTGATTCTGAGTAAGTTCGTGGTTTAATAAACAATATGCTTTAGACATAAAAAATCTCCATTAACAGTTTTACTACTATTAATAGAGATTTGTTGTTTGGGAAAATTGACAAAAAAGAAAAATTATTTTAATAAATCAAACAAATTTTCAACACCGCGTTTTCCACTTTCATAAATAGCTGGAATATTTGCAGCATGAGGATAATTTCCATCTCTATTCTTTCCACCACCATGAGCTATTTGATTTCTAAAGGCCTCAAGATTAGTTAAAGGATTTCCGATATCCTTCCACTCTGTACTATTCCATTTTTTTGTCTTTTTATCTTTTGGAAACTTATACTGGTTAAGTTTTTCCCGACCTGTGGTTTTCCACCATTCATAATCACCATATTGATCTGGAGATCCAAATTGTTCAACAATAATAGCTTCAACTGTAACCTGCAAAGTTATTACTGCCTGTATATTCAACTTATGCTCATTAAGAAATAATGAATAATTATATAAAGTACCTGATACTGTTGGCGCTTCCAATTTTACAATTTTCTCAAGCGATTCTTTAACAGGTAAAAGCCATTCTGGTGCATTTTGCGGATAAGCTGTAAGTGAATTTTTAATTTGTTTTATGACCTCTGTAATTTGTAAGGCAAAATTTGTTTGTACAATTTCAGAAAGACTTTTTACGGCTTTACTACCTTTTGCCCAATATTTAGAAAGAAGTTCCGAAAGTTTAAAACCATCAAGCTTCTCATTAAAAATACTTAAAGCATTTGTTAGTTCAGAGTATTTCCAATATTCACTTAAATTTCGAACATATCCTTTTGATTTATTGTTTAAATCCAATTCACCATAAACAATTTCAACTAATTGATTTGTTTGCTGCGATAAAGAATACTGCAATGATTGATAAAGAAGAACCGGCATTGAACGAAATCCATGAGTTATATCAAAAAGAATATTATTTCCTTTTTTACAAAGTTTAGTAATGCCTGAATAACATTCAAATAATTGAGCCACAGTATTATTATCAACGCTATGAGTATGTTCCCGAATAGAAACTTCTACAGAAAAACGTTCTGTAAGATATTTTTCCAACCTGTCAAGATTTTCTCTGGTAACTCCCGAAGGTTGCTCTCCTTTATTCTTTGATTCACATTGGTCAAATAAATCGCTCCATAATTCTAGAGTTTCATCACGTTCATCTTTATCCTTGTCTACTAAACAATCCCATGAAGATGTATCTGTTCCAAGAATAATTATTTGATTTATGTCCTTATATTTACATTCTAAAAGAGCCTGCATGAAAAGACGTGTTTGTTTATGTTGTCCATTTTCTAAAAAGTAATCAGTTTCAACATATCCTTCATAATTCTCTGTTGTTTTGTACATTCCTGTACCTATCATTGAGATTAATGTGTAGGACATTATATTTCCTCCAAAGTACATTTACACCAACCAAATGGAAGGAACTGGCCATCATAATTGAACAAAGATCTTGTTATTCCTGTTCCTTCTCCAGAAGGTAATCGACGAAAATTTTCTTCAAATGTTATAAACTCAACTTGGCTCCATTTACCAACTCTTATTATAAATTGATTTTTAGCAGCTGTAATTGTTTTTAATTCCGATTTTAATTCTGCTATTAAATCACAACCGATGCTAGCCTCTTGATAAAACGAAGCATATTCTTTTTCGAATTCACGAAGATAAAAATAATTACAACTGTCTATTATGTTTTTAGCAGTAATAGACCTAGATAAAGCTCTTTTGTTAACTAAATCTGAATTAATTCGCAATTGAGAAACTGTTTTATTGGGAAGACCCATGAAATATCCTTTTATAGCTTCTGCTTGAATTGGAATTGAACTTTCAAGGAGTTCTCCTGTTTGCGCATTTCGAAAAACGTTTTTTACTAATCCTACAATCTGTGAATTATCAGAAGCAAAACTACAGTCACTTATTTCCACTCCTCTAAAAGGATCGTTCTTTGCATCTTTATAATCACCAAGTAATTTAGATTGCAGTTCTTTTTCATATCGTTGTTGATTATTTGCTCTATTTAAATTTTCATAGAGCCTATCATAAGTTTCATCACTTAGTTCATGCATCTGTTGATTTAATACAGCAGTACGTATTGCACCTTTAAGAGAACTTCCTGGAATAACAGGTGTATTTGATTCCTTTGGTCTATATATTTGCTCTACAAAGGCCGCTGTTTCATACGGATCTTTTGATCGATTTTTTCCATAAACATCATAAAAATCTTTAGTTACTTCACAAGAATATTCAGCATCATCTTTAGGACTACAATTACTATGAAAAAAATCCATTATTCCTTTCATATTGTTTGAGGAACTAATTGTCTCAAAAGCTTTTGATTTTTCTTTATCAGTTGCAATACGCCTTAATAACTTGTCAGATGAAAATTTTAAATACTTTTGTCTTTTTTGTTCTGAGTCGACAACTATGTAATCAAGCATTGTCAACTGATTACCTGTTCCAATATGAACACAAGTTATAGGCTCTATAGTAAGTTTATATATTTGCTTAGACATAATCACTCCATACTATCAGATATAGGAATAACGGGCGCAAAACCTGACTGGCATATACGAGAGTCACTGTGTATATCTGTGAGCATTTTTCCTATAAATGAAATTGGTTTGTCACTTGAAAATATTGCCCCTTCGTTAAACAATACGACAGTTTTTTTCCAAGGCTGCAAGAAGCTTGCAAAAGCTCCTCCGATTTTTCCTGTTCTAACAAAAATATCAGCCTTTAAATCAGTAATCTCTGAATTTTCTGGTAAAACAAAAGGACCTAAAGCCATATAAGAATTTGACTTACACTTTGTTTTTATAGATTCTGGCTCGCCTACTACGGTAATTTTACCTTTACCAACAGAAGCATCTGCACCAAAACCGTTTTCAAAAGCCCAGTCTAATAATTGTTTAACTCTGTTTTTTTCATAAGAAGAAACAATGTATATGTCAAATAATTTCACAGTTGCCCATTGTTCAGAAACAGCAAAAAGACCTCCGTCATTAACTGTATTTGAAAAACGGTTCATTGTATTATGTGTTACTTCAACTGATTCAAAAACTTTAGTTATCTTCTCATTTTCTTTCTCGTTTTGTTGCTCAAGATAAAGGGAAGAATTAATATAAATACTTTTTTTGTTTTTCTTAATCTCTGCATATTTTGCAGGTGTCATTTCTTTCTGACGTTTTTGAACAGGTGGCATTGGTTTACAAAGCATATTGTGTGGAAAAGCCGAAGAAACGACAAAAGGCGATTCTGATGTTTTACAATCCGAAAGGAATTTATTAACAGCTTCCTCGCCTTCATGATTTGCTATTCCCCATACAACATGTCCCCAAATAGTGTCACCTTTTAAAGGAGTAATAAGAGAAGACTCTAATTCTAATGTAACTTTATAAAGTTCCATAAATGATTCCTAAAGTGTTATGGCATTATCATTTTCATCTTTTAATTCGACAAATTCAATTTGGCCGTTACCTCGAGTACCACCACCACCAAGATAATCATTTTGTAAAAGACGTAAACCTTCAAGAACTACAGAATCAAAGAACTCTTTATCTTTTTTTCCACCATCACCATCATCTATGATTCTATATGCTATTTCAAAATCAAATTCAACACCTGGAACGACACGTTCAATTGGTCTAGGGTTTGCAGCCGCTGTTATTCGGTTTAAACTGTTTTCACTTTTTTCTTCAACAATTGCTTTTCCTTGTTTGAATTTTTCAGACCATTCTGTAGTCAAATTTGCATCTCGAACTATGATTCGAGTCGGTCCTTTTGATTTGTCTGCATCCCTAGAATTATTTGCGCTTCCAAAAATACGACAAATAGGACAATCCGCTTTACCACAAGAACAAGGCTTGCCTTCACTAGCAGAAACTTTATCTAATTTCCATTCTAGTAATGAACGCATTTTTCCTTTTATAGATGAACCAGGAATATATGGCTCGCGTGTAAGAGGATTTCGAATTATTGGATTATCCATTCCACCAATTTCAACTTTGTCATTACCAGCGCCTATATGAAGACCTGTTTTTACAATTATTTTTCCTTTTATAATTTTTAATCCAATCTGTTTCATTTTTTATCCTCCTTTTTTATTTTGCGCTCTTTGGGGCTTTTTCATAATAGAAACCATATACAGCTTCAAACAAAGAAACGAAAACTTCATAATCTTTATTTGTTTTGACCAAATCAATACATGAACTTATGAATTTCTCAAGATTCTTATAAAGCCCTGCTTCGTCTGCTTTATCCTTCGCTGCACGAGCAACAGTATATGCAACCTTTGATTTAATCATTCGTATATATGGATACTGAACTTCCCATTGATCTGGAGATACTGATAAAATTTGTTCAAAGCGTTTAACTTCATCGAAAATACGACGTAATTGTGTTGATGTAATTCCTATATCAGAGCCTCTACGATTCTGTCCAATAAACGAATTTGCAATTTTACTTGCAGTTTCATCAAATAATTCTTGCTTAATTGTTGATCCATTATCTTTATAAAATGAATCAACAACTATGGCTTGAGGTATAAAAGATTTATCCTCAAATTGTTTATTACCATAAGAATTCCTATTACCAAAGTCGCCCCTGGATCCATTATTGTTTTGTTGATAACCCATCTATCTTCCTCCATTACGATTGTCTTTGTGTATATAATGCATAACATACAGCTATGCGTGATTTGATTATTTCTTCTTGAGAAGTTCCAAAATGAAGGAACCAGTCAAGCACTTCTTTTTTCTTAATATTTCTTACTGCACAGTATTTAAAATTACTTTTCCAGATATGATCATGTAAATTTGCGCTTCCTGTTTTAAGTA
Organism: uncultured Treponema sp.; assembly: GCA_946411215.1. GTDB lineage: Bacteria > Spirochaetota > Spirochaetia > Treponematales > Treponemataceae > Treponema_D. The sequence continues at coordinate 16,996 of CAMKDH010000005.1, forward strand.
ATTCTGACACATCACCTGTTTTTACTCGTTCGGCTCGTTTCGAAAAATCAATTAATTTATAAACGCTTCCAGATGAAATCGTTTTATTATTTAAATATTGTTCTAGACTCATGCCATCCTTCAAGCAATTAGAATAATCTTCCCATGACACTGTAGTTTCAAAAACTGTTATTGCATTTTTAACAGTATTACCATTGTTATCTTTTCTACTCTTAGAAGTTTCTAGAGCTTCTTCTGCATCTCTAGCAATATTCTTAACAGGTACAACACAAGAAGAAAGTGTTATTCCCCCAGACAATGTTATAGATGGATTATGATTTGTAAATTTCTGCAATTCTGTTTCAAAATCAGAAGCAAATTGCACAACAGCATCCCAGGCACCAAGAATACATAAATCATCTCCACCAGAGAAAACTGTATAAATAACTTCGTCGTATTTAACTATGGTTCCATCTTTGTTATAACTATGTTTGTGAACAAAATCTGCATAATATGCTGAGAAGAAGAAATGTAAAAGATGACTTAAATCTGCATAACGAGCAAAAGACATTCTGCTTCCAAGAGAAGACGAGAAAACAAGTCCTAAATTATCTATATCAGATTTGAACATTGCAAGCTTCTTGTTTCCTTTAGATTTTTCAGAAATATCTTCAAAGGTTAATATTTCACCGTCCAAAGAAGGTGCAGTATATGGTATATACATAACCGGTTTTCCAGGAACAAATTCATTAACAGTATATCCATTCTTTAAATCATCTTTTGGAGAAACTTTTACCATTTGTGAAAAGGATTTTAAGCTTGAAGAATCAAAGATAATTGTTCCTGCCCGAACTAAATGGCCTCCAATATCTGTTAATTTTTTACAATCGGAACATTCACAAGGATTACCTTTATCATCTACACCACTTGCCGGAAAAACTCCACATTTAGGGCACTCGCCATACATTTGTAATTGATTATAAAAATCACTTAGAACTGCCCCATTTTTCTGTAGGGCTTTTTGCATTTTTTTCTGTTTACAGGTATCTGTATTTTCACCTATTCGATTCATCAAGTCTTGTACATTTTCTTTTAATAAATCATTCGCACAAGCCTCTACTCCGTCTGAAACAATTACAGCAAGCTTTCCTGCAAACTCTCGTAAAAAATAAGATTCAATTTCAAGCTGGATTTGTGGTAGGAAACTTATATTTTTCTCGGTGTTTGGAATAAGAACCATAAAGTTTCCACCTGCAGACATTATTACATTAGCAAGAGAAACATCAAATTGCTGAACAATATATTGAGAAAGAATTTCACTTAAGGCTGCAATCTGAAAGCTTTTTGCACGAAGAAGCTTTGCATTGTGTTTTGTAGTTTTTAAATCAAAAATATATTTTTGGATACCAGAAACATCGCCCTTAATAAATCTAAATTTTTTAAGGGAATAGTCTTGCAAAGCTTCAATTGTCTGAGTATCTGTTTCTTTATGATAGTCAAATAATACAGCCGCAATTGCAGCAGATAGTTTTGAATGCTGGTACAAACTTTCAGAATCTTCTTCAGATAATGATGGAATACACCACCAATAACGTTCTAGCAGTGAATTAAGAGCTTTTATAAAAAGATCTGTAGATTCATTAGGGAGCTTTGATAAACCTTCCTCAAAATCTTTCCATAATTTTTGATAATCTGCTTTAGCCGTTTTGTAATTTTCTTTTGAGACAGGAAGCATACCCGCTGATTCTAATGGCTGAAATTTACAATATGATATTTCAGCTTTTTTTCGTTCGGGAATCTGCAAGGTTGAAACAAGATGCTGCAACAATGTTGGATTTTCATAAAACTTTGAATTATTATTTTTACAAATATCATTATTTCCACTGCTCAGACAATCAGCATAGGCTATAAGATTTTCCTCATAAGAAAAAGGGTTCTGCCAGTTATTAATTAATTGTTTTACATTTTCTTTATTAATAGTTTTTGGCAAAACAGATTCAAGTATAGTCAAGACTGAACTATCTTTGGCATAAAATAAAATATTATGTAACCAGGCTGCTATTATTATTTCATCTTTTTCTATATTCAACATTTCTTGCATATCTCTATTCTACTCCCACTTTGTCCAAAAGTCCAATTGACCGAGTCCGAAATTTGTATTTTTCCCAGCGTTGAACAGTCTGCTAAATTCTATGAGATTCTGCTCATGTGCAGAGAAACTTCCCTGAAGTTTTATAGTGCCTAAGGCTCCACCTATATTCATTGCTTCTTTTTGGCGGGCTGAATAATGTCGATTGTCCTGCCAGCTAAGATTTTTTTCAATAATTTTATTCTTGTCTGACGGATTAAAACTAAAATCTTCTGCAGCATCTCCATACAAACTACAAAGGGTTTTTGCTCGACGATACAAACAAGCAAAAAAATCCTGTGAAGAAAAATCTGTGCCATACTTGCCACCGTACTTAAAACGCACAGGTGTTTTTAGTTCTATCAAAACTTCGCCTTTTTTTTCTGGAAGTGCTAAATCAATTTGCCAGATCTTTGATGTTACAGATGTATCAAGATGTTCGGTATCAAGCAGGATATTGTTTCCATCAACTTCAACACGAACAACTTCAAAAGGTGTACGGCTTTTAAATATTCCATCCTTTCCAGCCCGCACAAAAGCAGCATATATATATGGGAGATAATCAATCGCTTTTCCTAAAAGTGTGATAGTAAAATCATATTCGCTGATTTCAGTACCAGAGCTGAAAGTTCCACTGCTAAAAACAAATGGATGCGAAGCCCTGTCTCGTCCTGGGGTTACATTATTATCTGTTGGAAGAATTGTTTCAAACAAAAAAGCATAAGCACAAGTACGGTTGTACATACATTCCGGACATTTATTCTGGTGCGCAATGCAACTCATTGAATGCAGATTTTTACCTAGCATGGAACGAAGAATAAAAAGGGGGGGAGTGTCAGCAAGAACTGGATGAGAAAAACATAAAGTGAACTTTATTGGAAGGTATGAGAGAAGCATTACAAACCGGCCTTATCCAATTTTTGTCTGTATTCTTCATTTATTAAGTTTTCAAATCTATCGTAAGTATTTCCTATACTTGATTCGTTGATACCACACATTAAACCTATTGATTTTCTGTCTGTATTTGGTTTCCAATTATTGTCTTTTGTAAAGTTTTCAAGTTCAGTTTTGTCAATTAAGTCATAGGGAGCTAAGAATTGTTCAATATCCAGCCCAGATAAATTTTCGTTTAGTAAAGCTGCCAAAAGTATATTTGTAAACCAACGGGAATAAAAAACATCATTTTTTTGATTTTTACCTTTTTTACGAAGATATACTTTATTAGCAGCTTTTATATAAAGACTCAGCTTTTTAAGGAGTATTTCTTGATTTTCCTCAAATCCAAACAAATCTTTTTCACTCAAAAAATCAAAGACCTCTGAATTTGAGTCATCACTCTCAACCGTCTGGTTTCCCTCTATTACATTTTTCTTATCTAACCAATCTAAAGCTTTTTTAATTTGTTCATCACTCTTACCCCAGGAATGTCCATATTCAAAAAGTTTGGCTTCAACATAAGAATTTCGTTTATAAATATTTGTGGTCAAACCTTTTAGTTCCGCCCACTTTGCTAAATCGCGCCCCAGTTTTATAACATCTTTGCTTACTTCTGAAATTCCTTTTTTGCTTTCATCGGTTTTTGTATTAAATAATTTCTGTTTTAATACATATCCAAACAAGCTTATCCAAGAATCTGGTTTTCCCTCCAGACATTCTATAATAGCATCAGAAATAGAATCTTCAAAAATCTCTTCATCAATATCAGAATATTTTAATACTTTCAAAAGCTCTGCATATTCCCATAATTCTTTTGAAAGTTTGTTACGACAAATTCTCCAGGCTGAATTATCATTGTTCCTTTCTTCATCTGAAAAATTAAGGAATTCCTTTCCAAGAGTTTCTATGCTGTCTTTTAAGTGATTAAAATCTGCCATAATTAAACTCTATAGAGCAAAAAACTTATCTAAGCGCGCAAGAGCTGTTTTTCCATCAGGAGCTTCCATTACAGAAGTAAGAGAATTCAAATAATACAATGATGTTACATCATAGAGTTCACAAGTTCCAGGAACAGGATGTCCCCCATCGAATTCTGCTTTATCATAAAGAATATTTTTAATATCTGCATTAAAGAATTTTTCTGCAAAACCTAAAACATAAAATAGAACAGGAATAAGTGTTTTGGAACCATAGGTCATATCCAAAATAATCTGTCTGTCTTCTTCTAAAACTCCTATTAATTCTCTAAAGCGTTTTTCAATAGTTTTTCCAGAATCATCATAATCTGTTATAATAGGTTTATAATCAATTTTGGCACCAATGTTATTGTTCAGTTCATCTAATTCTTGTTGTTGAATTTCGGCATTTCTTACAGCACTTGATTTTGACGAGTTTACAAGTATTTGTATAATTTTTACATCATCACCTTTATTTAACGTTTTTGCAAGAAAACCATTTATTGCAAAATGCACTTTATTGTTATATTCGTATTTTTTATTTTCATTGAATGTATAAAAATATCCCTGAGGATCCCATCCTTTTCCTTCAATAGATTGAATTGGAATTGTAACGAATACTGTTTTTTTCATATTATTACCTTATATCCTTATTAAAATTATAACATAGATTATTTTATCTGTAAAAAATATTTTAGATTTAGAAATCCTTTTATTGTCCTTTATCAAAAGCTTTGTTGAATTTGCTGAACTTTTTAGCAGTTTCTTACCTTATAAGAACCATCCTTGCAATATTCAATCATTGGAATATGTTCAACATTTGCAACGCTGTACCATTTTCCATCAATCAATTCTTTATGCCATTTAACAGTACTTTTCATTCTTTTTTCCTTCTTATGCCACTTTCTGTCCCATTTCTTCCTTGTACTTCTGAACATCGAATTGTGTAAAGCGTAAACTCATTCTTATAATAAATGCGTCGTCAATGTAACCAATGACAGGTATGTAATCCGGGATAATATCCTGCGGGTTCAGGACATAAAGGAGTGTACATACAATGGTGGCAATTGTTCCAAAAGGAATCTTTTTGTATTTTCCGGTTACAATGTCACGAAGCATCCTAAAGTAGAGTTTTACATCTTCCACAAATTTAATGAGTTCAGGGTTCTTAAGAATCTTGTTGATTTTGCTTTCGTTGTCCAGGACCTTCTTTAAGTCATCGTCGGTGTAGTTTTTGAATGAATCAAATTTATCTTTGAGCTGTTCTTTAATTTCTTCTTTGTTGAATTTGTTTTCCATAATTAAATCTCCTTAATGTTTTGTATTTACACTTTTAATAGAGACATGGAAATTGGAAAAATTGACAGATTTTGAAAAGTTTTTTTGATTTTTTTCTAAATAAAAAACCTCTGATGGTTTTCAGAGGTTTGGTTTTGTGGTTGTAATCCCTTGAAGCAGGTCAATGTTTTAGACTCCGAAGTTTATCAAGAAAGAGACGGTGGGAAAAAGGTCTTAATCCCTTAAAGCAGGTCAATGTTTTAGACAAGATCACATACCACGAGTCATGTGAACTTGAATCATGGTCTTAATCCCTTAAAGCAGGTCAATGTTTTAGACTGACAAGCTATGCTAATGGTGGAATGACACCAACTGGCGCGTCTTAATCCCTTAAAGCAGGTCAATGTTTTAGACAGCACCCCTCGTAAATCCTTATATTAGATATTCTAAAGAATTACAAAAATCGCGAACCTCTGCCGGTGGTTTTCAGGTCCGCTATGTCAAACAACTGCCCGACACGTTCATTATTACACACAAATTCTGTGTTGTAAAGAAACTTTTATATCCATCTCTTTTCTATTTTGCGCGGCTGTTTGCTCCAATTCTTGCGGCATTGTCATAGGCTTTTTTTATTACCTTACTTCGATGTTGTTTAGAAATTATTTTTGGGGTACACCAGTCAGATCTGGCTATGAGTCCTAATGATTCGAGTCCTTTTACTGCGTCAACTGCTTTTGTAATATCTATCATTTCTTTTCTCTTTATGCTTTAATGTTTACACTTTTAATAGATACTGGAAGTTCTGAAAAATTGGTAAATTTTCAGTTATTTTTTTTCGCATCGCCTCTTTTACTTTGAAATAGTTTTCTTAATAAATATATGATATAATATATCTATGGATAATTACGAAAAACAATTTCAAAATTTATCTGATTGTGAAATTCATAATTTAAACAGAAACATTAGCAATAGCGCAGAACTTGAGTTTTCAATTAATAACAAATTCTTAAATCAGTTAATATATGACGATGAAGAAATAATTGAAAATATTCAGCAAGAAGTTGAATATTGTAATATTTTCTCAATGATGACAATGGCTAACTGGTATAGAGAAGGAAGTTTTTATGAGCAATCTGATAAAAAATATGTCGAATACTTACAGCGTATAGTCCATGTAAAAACAGAACGTCTAGATGCACAGCAATTAATTAAATCATTAAACGGAAAAATAAAACACCATAGCTCAAATGATTTGTTATACGGTGAAATACTTGGCGAGGCTTATGTTCAATTGGGGCAATATTATTCAAGTAGTACAAATAAAAAAAACCTCAAAATTGCAAAAGTTTTCTTTGAAAATTCTAAATGTTATGCCCCTGCATTAATATCTGCTATTCCTCTGCTATCTCCTGTGTTAGGATTATCTATAAAGGCGTTAGGATTAATAGTAGCAAAGCAAGTATTAGGAATCGGTGCCTCTGGATTATTAGGAGCAGGTGCTATGATTGGAGCACCAGTTGTCTTACCTGTTGCTGTCGCAGGAGGAGCTATTGCAGGTATTGCAAGACATCGTGCAAAAGATAAAAACAAAAAATCGAAACATCTGTATAAGCCTGCTTTCCCATTTACAAAAAAGGCACCTACTCTGCTATTAGAAAAAAAAGAACAGTATGCCATTCCTCCAGAGGAGATTGCAAAACAGAATTTTGGAGACCTATGGAATCAACTTACTGAAGTATCGCAAAAGAGCATTTCTACTGCTTACAAAAATTATTATCAAAATAAAGATGACCCAGATTATGATTTTTCTTCTGTTATTGGATTACTCGGAAAAGCACTTGAGGGTGAATTAAAGATAAGATTTTATAATAAGTATATTGAATACCTGAAAAATAATTTTGAATCCGCTCAGGATTATATCAAATATAATAATCTTAATAACTTTCAGATTAATACTTTGACCAGAGTATTACTTTATGCTCCTAAAACAGGCAATAGAGAATTTCAATTCTTTGATTATATAAATCATGGGACTTTTACTTTGGGTAGTTTCAGATTTCTTCTGGGTATTGATAAACAAGGTACAATTTCTCCATCTTCCAGATTATTTTGTCATCTTTCAATGCTTGATTATGCAAAAACAACTCTATATAAAGATATTTTTGTTAGAAAAGAATATCCAGAAGTAGATTCTTTTTTAAAAGAACTGTCTGATAATATTGTAACATTGATAAATTATCGAAATAAAGCCGATCATGCAGGAGAAAATATGTCTGTAGATGATGCAAATCTGGTTTTATATATTATGATAACTACAAAAAAAATCCTTTTACGTATTCTGGATCCACTAGTGCCTTTTGCAGAGTAATCATCCTTAATATTAAACAGACTTTATTGTATCCATTGTTTTATTCTGTCCTTCAATTCAAATTTTTTACCATTTGTGAATCTGTCTTCTTCTGCTAAATATCCGGAAACGCGGCGTAATCTTCGGATATTTTTTGAGGAACACTTTGGGCACAGGCCTGATATTCTTCCTATGAAACCGCAGTCATTACAGTTATCAAGTGGAAAGTTAATTCCAATATAATTACAGCCCTTGTTCCAGGCGTATTCTACAACTTCCTGAACGGCGTCTACATTTCGGTCCGGCATTTCTTCCAGCTCTACATAAGTGATAGAACCACCGTTGCACAACTCGTGGAAATCGGCTTCCATATCAACCTTTTCCATATAACTTGTTTCAATGAAAACAGGAACATGGAAAGAATTTGTGTAATAACCTTTTTCGCATACATCGAATCCTTTCCCGTCATGGGTTGAATCATACGCTGTAAATGAACCTGTAACACCTTCTGCTGCAGATGCCAAAAGAGAAAAGTTCAGGTTATTTTCTTTTATATAAGAATCGGTACGCTCACGCATAAAACGCACTACAGATAATGCCTCTTCCTTAAAAGGCAGCATGTCTGAAATAGCTTCCCACTTTTTTCCATGTAATACAGAAAGAGCATCCCAAAGACCAATGAAGCCTATTGAAAGTGTTCCATTACGGAGCATTTCGTGTACATCATCTTTGTCCTGGTCTTTGTAAACTTTATGCAATTGCAATTCCGAAAAATCAGCATTATTTGCAAGCGTTTCAAAACGATGAAGCAACAATTCTTTGGAATCTTCCATTGCAGCTCCAACAAGTTCAAGGAATTTTTCCAAACTGCCCTGCGCACTAAATGCCAGCTGGACAAGATTCATTGTTACACATGCAATGTTACCCCTGTTCAATCCGGAAGCTTCCCCATAGAGATTTGATACAACTCTTGTTCTGCAGCCCATTATACCAATTTTATTTGAAGGCGCATTTTTGTTTGCAGGGGAATCGCAATTAAAATATGTTGGAACCATTCTGCGTGCTGTTACAGACAATGCTTTTAAATACAAATCATGATTAGGAGAATCCTCGCTTACGTTTGTATCCTTCTTAAGCTTAAATACAAGATTTGGAAAAATAAAAGGATTTCCTTTCTCATCTCCTTTTGAATATGCTTCAAGAAGAAGACGACTTACCCTTCTTCCTTCATCACTTGTATTCAGTCCAAAGTTAAATGTAACATAAGGTTTCTCACAGCCTTTTCGTGTAAAACTATTAAGATCAAAAAAGAATTCTCTGATATCTTCGATAGCCTGATCATCGTTGTAATCTTTGTTCAGAAATGCGGCCATATCTGTATCAAAATCAAGAAAGCCAATACCGCCAGACTGCAAGTTAGTAAGCCATACAATTTTTCTACCAAGACTGCGTAGTGCCGCACCAAAGTTTTGTTGAGTTTTCCCAATCAAATCTTCGGCTCGTATTCCAATACAGTTATATGTAATTGAATAAAACTCAAGATCATGGATGTGGACTGTTCTGTTTTTATGATTTTGAGAAGCCTTCAAAGGAATTACAGAATCCAAAAGCTGTTTCTTAATTGTCTCTTCGCCAAGCTTTACGATTGCTCCTGCTGCATTTCCTATACTGTTTGCTAAATCTTTTCCACTCTTGTTCATGCGCATCCCTTCTCTAACAAATCCATTTCAACTAGTGTTCCGTTTCCAATTTTACGGTACATATGCTGATTATCTGAACCAACGTACATCAGTGACGGATTGAGTTTGGTTTTGTCAAAGCCACCACACTTAAGATAGTTTACGCGGTCCCAAACCATCTTCGGAACTCTATTCAAGGACCATCCTGTGTAGACACAAATATTATAGTCCCGCTCATTTAATATATCAAGAATTGCAATGAGTGCATCAAGCTGTTCGAGGGGTTCGCCACCAGATATGGTTATCTTTTTGTTGTGGCATTCACTTTCTATAAGAGAAATAACTTCTTCAACGGACAATTTCTTTCCGCAGCCTTTTTGATGTGTTGAAGAATTCTGGCATCCTGGACAGTGCATGCTGCATCCCTGAAAAAACAATACGCTACGCATGCCGGGACCATCATCACAACTTGTCTTTTTCCATCCTGCACATTCAACATACATCATTGGTATTCCTCCTCTTAATAAAGCTCTATGTTAATTAGAGAAGTTTGATGTGCAAAAATTGACAAATTAGGCAGAAAATTTGTGGTTTATTGAAGGATCATCATCAAGGTGTCTTGCAACTGCATCAAGAGTTTTATCTACTATCTGTTTGCGGGAAATTCCTGAAGTTGAGATTGTCACCCATTCATATGGGGTTCGGTCCATTATATGTGAAAAAATGTAATTATACTTTTGAGCACGTTCCAATGTTATGTCGTCAAATCCTTCTGCATTACGTTCTATGATTCGTTTAACACGTTCTTCCATATCGCAGGTAAGACGTATAACGCAAAGCGGAGTTGCCATTAAAGGAATCAATTCATCAAGCTTCTTGTCCACTTCTGAAACACTCCAGTTTCTGTCTGCAAAGGCAGCCGCAAGAGAACTTGGCCAATAACGAATGAGTATATTTGTATCAAACTGGGAATCATATTTCTTTACGAGTCTACTGCACTCCAAATTGTAATTGAGGAATGATGTTACCGGAGCTATGTGTCCGCCTTTGCCGGCTTCTTCCCGAGCCTGGGTAAGAGCAGCTTTTGCATCTGGATGGTATGTAAGAATATTGAAACCGTAAGGGGCAAGGCCCTGAGCTAAAGTGTCTTTTCCTGTTCCGTTATCACCTTCAATAACTATAAAGTTCTTCTTTGACATAAAATTCCTCCGTTTATAATTTTCTCTATCACTTTTATTAGAGACCTGTCAGTTTAGAAAATTGACATAAAAAATAAAAAAATCATAAATTGCGAAAAATTTTTTTTATATTGTGTCAATTTTTCAATACAACACGTCTCTATTATAAATAGCTGTTCATCTTAGCGATGAGAATCTTATGGAGGTTTTAATATGATGATTAATTCGGTTAGCTTAGGTCTTTTCTTTAATGCGGTGCTTTTGCTCTCATTTCTTTTTCTTTACTTTAACGACCCGGACGCTTTCTATTCGAAAATGTATTCACGCATTTTTAGAATTAAATTTTTCTTCAGAACTCATTTTGGCAAGACAGGAAAAGAGTATAAAGAAAAATATAAGTCTTTATCCAGAACTATCAGTCGCTGTGAATACTTAATTTCCAGATATGTTAATAAGAAAAATCTTTCTACGCTTTCTGATGATGAAACTCTACAGAATCTTTTAAAGCATTACAAAGAACTTTTGTATATCGACTCTCTTCCGGAAGAAGAAGTGTCCCTTGAAAAAATCAATAAGGAATGGGAAGAAATTATAGATTTGTATCTTCCAGAAATGGATCCTTATTACCAGGGTGATTTTTAATTGGAATTTGATAGCATTCTGAGATATTATGGTTTACAATAGGAAGCCACGGTGGGTAATTCTTTTAAGTTAATTTCGGATATTCATTTTTCTCTGCATTCGGTTATTACGCGAAGCTTGTCGGATAGCGATAATGACCTTAAGAAGCTGTTTTTCCAATGGATTTCTGGAAGACAGGAGGATGAAGATTTTCTTGATATTGACTGGCTCAGTTCACCTGTTTCTAAGACTGATTTTCCTGATGGAATTACCTGGGCCGATATTGTTGATTATGCAGAAGGGATTTCCTGTAAAAAAGTTTCTTTGAGTCAGACCGAAAATGATGAACGGAAGATTTTACGAATGGATACCGCTGAACTTCTTTTTGATAGATTTCTTCATGAAGGACTTTCCCCAGAGCAAAAGATTTTTGTAGAAGAACTCTGGAACAAAACCTTCAATAGTTTTCCGGCTGTTGATTATGAAAATTTTGACTACACCATTCACGGCTTTTCACACACCTACGACGGCAAAAAGTTTACGCTCCATGAACAGCAGAAAAAGGGATTTGCTTTTTTGTGCAGCAAGGGAAACGGACTTTTGGCTTATGATGTTGGAGTTGGAAAAACTGCTACTGGAATTATGGCGGTTATGTATCAGCTGCAGCATGAAAAATGTATACGCCCGCTTATTATTGTTCCAAAGGCTGTTTATTCAAAATGGGTTCACGATATTCACGAGTTTTTCCCAACTATAACTTTGAACGAACTCGAAAACCTGAATAAAGATGTAATTGACCGAATGCGCATGAACTCAATCTTTGAAGATGCAAATGACAGTCTGCTGCTGCCGGTAAATACTGTTTCAATCTGCACGGCTGAAGCTATGGAAAAAATATATTTCAAACCCGAAAGTGAACCGCTTCTTGAAAAAAGCTTTGAATATATTCTTTCGAAGAAAAAGCAGATGGATTATTTTACTCCGTCAAAAAAACTCAGCAATGAACAGTATGTATTTTTTGAAGAACTTGGCACTGATCTTCTGCTTGTGGATGAAGCTCATCGTTATAAAAATCTTATAAAAAAAGTAAGCGGTGGCGGACATTCTGAATTTACACACCTGGGCTTTGGCGAATCTTCAAGTCGTGCTGTAAAAATGTTTGCAATTACAGAATATATTCACAGGCACAATCTTGAAAAAAATGTTTTCCTGCTTTCGGCAACTCCATTTACAAATTCGCCAATGGAAATTTATACAACCCTTTTGTTTACAGGCGGAGATGAATTAAGAAAGTTAGGCTACGCAAACATAAATGATTTTCTAAACGAATTTGCAGAAATCAAGCTTGAATGGTCTGTAAACAATAAAAATGAAGTTGTCCAAAAAACGGTTATGAAAAATTTCCGTTCGCTCGATGCGCTGCAAAAAATCATCCAGAATTATATAGATAAAGTTGATGCCGAAGATGCACACATCAACCGCCCTCAGAAAGAAACTCATGTTTTAAAAATCGAAATGACTCCGCTTCAAAAACAAATCTACGAAGCTCAGATTCAACGACTTTCGGAAGCCTCGAACCTTGATGTCATTTTTTCTGCAATGAATATAATGCGTATGTGTCTTATTTCACCAACGCTTGTGAATGACAAAAATCTCAGAATCCCGGACCCTTCTAAGTTTGTTGAGGCTTCTCCTAAACTGCTTTTTGTCTGCAACACTGTTGTAAACATTTATAAAGCAAAACCTGACTGCGGCCAGATTATATATCTTCCTCGTGGTGTAAAGGAATTTGCGGCTGTTCAAAAATATCTTGTGAGCCAGAATATTCCACAAGAAGCAATAGGAATGCTCAATTCTTCAACAACAGAATCGCGAAAACTCAAAATAACAAAGGCTTTTAACGACCCTAAAGCTCCATTAAAAATCCTTTTGGGCTCCGAAACTATCAGCGAGGGCGTAGACCTAAATGGAAACACGCTCGTTTTATACAACTGTATGCTCGGCTGGAACCCTACAGAACCCGTTCAGGTAGAAGGAAGGCTCTGGCGACAGGGAAATCTTCAGAAAAAAGTACATATTATTTATCCTCTTATGTATAATTCGCTGGATTCGCTCATTTATCAAAAGCATGATGAAAAGGCAAGCCGCATAGATGCCATCTGGGAATATCGCGGCGACAAAATCAACGTAGAAGAAATCAATCCTGCAGAGCTCAAGTTTGATCTCATAAAATCTCCGGAGATGAAGGCAAACATTGTTCTGGAACAAAGATCCATTCCCCTCAAACGGGAATTGAAAATCATTGAAGAAATCCGTTCGCTCATTAATCTGGCACAGGAAAGAATTACTATAATTCAAAAAGAGATAGATGATTTTAATGCACAGATTAAACAGCTGGACAAAGATATTGAAGACACTAAAAAGAAAAATGAAGGCATGCCGCAGGAGTTCACTCAGCTTTCAGATGTAATTATTGCAGATACCCTGGAAGAACGCAAAAAAGTTGAACAGGCCATTGCTTCAAAAAATCGTGCAATTTCTCTTATCCAGGCAAACCTCAACAAAAAAATCGGCTCTGAATTTAAAGACAAAAAAGAATGCCTGGCTGCCCTGGACAAAAAGCAAATTGATATAGAATCAAAACTAAACGATCTTTATCTTGAGCGCAATTCTCTTGTTAAACAATTCGCCGAACAATACGAACAGGAAAAATCGGTGCAGATCCAGAACCTCGAAGCGATCGTACAGTCTGTAACCCAAAAAATCCTTTCGAACTCATAAATCGCAAAAATTCTTTAAAATTTCTCAAAATTTTTTCATTTTATATCACAAAATGAGAGTCTGGCCACCTATATTAATATAAGCAAATATGGAGGATTTTATGAGTATTAGTTTTGGCCGTACATTTAGAAACAGACGTGCAGGAAGAAAATCAGATGCATCAATTACTTTTACAAAGGATGAACCTTTTTCAATTTGTTATTACCTTTATGTGCTCTTTGAAAATATGAGTAATAACTACATCATTTCGGATTATTATGAAGGTATCAAAGCATTCCTTGAAAGTGTAGAAAAAATGAAAAAAACAGAACGTCTCAATAAAGTTTTGCAGGCAGAAATTCAACATCTTGAAAAACAAAAATTATTAGTTCCTCTTAATGAAGAAGCCGTTACAGAAGACATGTATTTTGACGACAGTGATGTTCCTTTTCATTATGAACAGGACAGAAGAATTGACAGGTCTATCAGACATTATGGGAGTGTCTCTAGTCTGGCAATTGATATTCATCGTGTATTATTTACATATCAAACTCCAGTTTTTTCTTCAATAATCAATACTGTTGTTTTTAGTAATTCTGAAGATCTCTCTCTTTCTTCGGAACTTAAACTTACTAAAAAGATGCAGAATTCAATTCTGAACATCGAAAAAACACAATTCCTTGTTGACCAGGTACAGCTTTCTCCGGAAGAAGCACGCTACGTTTTGTTTTTGTGCCGCTTTAATACAAACCGAGATTTGAATCGTATTGGAAACAACTTTGGTAATGAAATGCGAAACTTTCTTCCAGACTTACTGAATATGTCTCCTGCCGCTTTTTCTCATATGCTCAGAAGCGACCAGAAATTAAAGTCATTTGATTTTATTGACCACGACTGTGATTATAATCCTTGCCTGAATGAATGTATTGAAATTCAAAGCATTGAACCTTACTTTTGTGATTTGTTAAAACCAATTGATTGTTCTGCTGCATACGCCAAGGAAACTTTTGCTATTCCACAGGATTCTCTTGAGATTTGTGCTGACCTTCTTAAAAGTGATAATCCTGTTTCAATTCTTTTTTATGGAAAACCAGGAAGCGGAAAAACTGAACTTGCAAAAACAATCTGTAAAGAATCTGGAAAGAAAGCTTACATTTTTAAGAACGAGTCAGAAACTGAAGGCCGAAACCTTTTGGGAAAACTTGTATGCCTTCTTTCAATGGAACGCAAGGATTCTGTTCTGATTGTTGATGAAGCAGACTCTCTTATAAGCACTCTTGATTTCTCTTTCTTTGGGGCAATGCCTTCAAAACGAAAAGGAACAATTAACAAGATGCTTGAAAACAACAAGGATTCTGTTATTTACATTATTAATCATCAGCGCCAGATTGATGAATCTACCCTTCGCCGATTTACGTTCAGTATAAAGTTTGAAGCAATGCCCGCAACTCAGCTCAGGTCTATTGCCAAAACAAAAATTGACCCTATGGAACTGTCTGAAGAAACAAAGCAGCAGATTCTTGATATGTTTGACAAATATCGTCTTACGGGTCAAAGCGTAGATAATATTGTAAAAACAATTGAAGGCATGGAATGTAAGGAAGAAGAAACTCTCCTTAAAAAAGTTCAGATTGTAATGAAAGAAAATTCCCTGCTCCTCAATGGTAAATCAAAAATCCGCAACACGGTAAAAGCAGAATATGACCCTTCTGTACTCAATGCAAGCATGAACCCACTCCAGATTGTGGAGATGGTACAGAATGCTGCTAAGTTCGCAGAAAAGAACAAGGGTACAGAAAGCGCAATCAGAATGCTTTTTTACGGATTAAGCGGCACTGGTAAAACAGAGCTTGCCCGTTACCTTGCGGAAAAACTTGGTAAGCCTTTGCTTTTAAAAAGAGCCAGCGATATTCTGGGCATGTATGTTGGTCAAAATGAACAGAATATTCGCGACGCTTTTGCCGAAGCAGAAGCTTCTGATTCCATTCTTCTTTTTGATGAAGCCGATACTTTCTTCTATGACCGTAACCAGGCACAAAGAAGCTGGGAACGTTCAACTGTAAATGAGTTCCTTACACAAATGGAAGAATTTTCAGGTATCCTTATTTGTACCACAAACCTTCGAAATATTATGGACCCTGCAATGCAGCGTCGTTTCCATATTATGGTTGAGTTCAAACCCATGAAATTTGATGGTATTAAGACAATGCTCGAAAAATATTTTCCTGCTTATCATCTTTCGAATAAAGAAATTGAAGAGCTGGAAGATTGCCAGAGTGTTACCCCGGGTGATTTTGGCGCCCTTTCAAGCCGTATTCGTTTTATGAACCAAGATATTGTCAACAGCGAATACATTCTGCAAGAGCTTAAAAAGCTTCAGGAAGAAAAGAAGAATCAGTGGCACCTGGAAGGAAGTGCAAACAGAAAGATTGGATTCAGTGCTTAGGGTCGGGGTGCACGCTCTTATTTAGCGTTCTGCTTATCCTGCTTGCCGTATTGTGCCATGTGAGCTTTAATGGCCTTAAAGGTTTTATCGCTTATATAGTGTTCAATGCGGCAGGCATCTTCTGTAGCAGTTTTTTTGTCTACGCCAAGATTCATAAATAAAGTAGAAAGAACACTGTGACGTTCGTAAATAGTTTTTGCGATTTTCTCGCCTGCCTTTGTAAGCTTTATTGCTCCTGCATCAGATTTTTCTATATAGCCTTTATCTTTAAGAACTCCAAGCGCACGGCTTACAGAGGGCTTTGAATAGCCTAAATAATTTCCTATATCTATTGCCAGAACTGTGCTTGATTCTTTTGAAAGCACGTAAATTGTTTCAAGGTACATCTCTCCAGATTCCTGTAATGACATATGCAGAATCTCCTTTTTTTATTGGTTATCTTTAAAATACCATATAATAGAAAATTTTTCCACCTTGCTTGACAAGTTAGCATGCGCTAACTATAATCTTTTATGATTAGCCATTGCTAACTTCTTTTTTTTACCACATGGTTAGCAATGGCTAACCCAAAGTAAAAGATCAGGAGAAATATAATGATGCCTCTTATTTATGCACAAAAAGATGAACCTCAGATCATCAAAAAAATTGGTGGCAGCCCTGAGGTAAAAAAACACCTGGAAGATCTTGGGTTTAATGTTGGTGGCCAGGTAAGCGTTGTAAGCTCACTGGGTCAAAATCTTATTATTAAGGTCAAAGAAAGCCGCGTAGCGGTAAGTGATGAACTCGCAAAAAAAATAATGATATAGGAGATAAACAGTGAAA
>CAMKDH010000006.1 GCA_946411215.1 uncultured Treponema sp.
CGCTATATCACTATCGAAGAGATTTGCAATGCCTCTGTAAAATTTGTTTCTCCTTGTAAAAAGCCGATTTCTTCTTCTGAGCAGGTAAAAAAGGCAGCCCTGAAGCTTCGCGATTTCTGGAATATTGGAAGCGATGGAATTATAAATGTAATTGATCTCCTTGAAGAACATGGCATTAAGGTTATGGAAATTGATGCTCCAGAATCTTTTGACGGTTTGAGTTCTATGGTTAATAATATGTACCCTGTTATTGTTCTGAACAAGGATTTTCCTTCTGAACGCAAACGCTTTACTGCTCTACATGAACTTGGACATCTTATTCTTAATTTTAATGACTCAATTTCTGAAAAAAACGAAGAGACTCTTTGTAATCTTTTTGCAAATGAAATGCTTGTTCTGGAATCTATCTTCAGACGAATTATTGGTGATTCCCGCCGCGAAATTACTTACCCTGAACTCCGTGCTGTTCAGATTCATTTTGGTATTTCCTGCGATGCCTTAATGTATAAAGCTAAAACTTGTGGAATCATTTCTGAGCCCCGTTACAAATCTTATTGTATTCAAAAGAACAGAAATCCCGCATTCAAAGAACGAATTGAACAGTCTTATTATCCGCAGGAAGAGTCAAACCGTTTTAATCGTCTTGTTTATAATGCACTTAGTCACGAACTAATTACTATCTCTAAAGCTGCAAGTCTGCTTCATACAAGTGTCGAACAGGTTCGTGGAGACTTAATGCCTGTATGATAACAGAGAGAATAGTTATCAGCGATACAAATATTATTCTCGATTTATTGTTTTTAAATATGCTTGATGACTTTTTTTCTTTACCCTGTGATATCTGTACTACTGATTTAGTAATTGATGAAATAGTTCAGCCAGCTCAGCAAAAGATACTTGATTCATTTGTTAAGTCTCGAAAGCTGGAAGTTGTACAGTTTTCTCCTTCCGAATTTTCTAATATCACTAATCTTTTTGTAATGAATCCTAATAATGCTTCTCTTACAGATTGTTCTGTCTGGTATTATGCAAAACAGACAAACGGAAGATTATTAACTGGTGATGGAAAACTCAGAAAAGCAGCAGAAAATGACAATGTAAAAGTTTCTGGTATCTTGTATGTTTTCGATAATCTTATTGAATATGAAATTCTTTCTAGAAACAAAGCTGCTGATTTACTTGAAAATCTAATAAAAGTAAATATGCGTCTGCCAAAAGACGAATGTGAAAAACGTATTTTGACTTGGAGAAATATTTCTTTACAATCCAATTCCCCTAATGTAAAATTAACTATTACCTCAAACAATCGGAGTCAAAAATGAAACACCGTAACTCTTTATTAAAAACTACTATACTTTTGTTAGGGGGGGGGCTGCTCGCGTTAACTAGTCTTACCTCCTGTGAAAATTTTATGAAGAGCGGGCAGGTGCGCGATGAAATTGTAGACGCAATTGCTTACAATAATGCTCCGTCTTGTACTGTTAATTTTTCTGGTGAAGGAATGGGCGAATTCCTTGGAAACAAAAAAGAAACCTTTAAAGTAGGTTACGCCGCACAGATTCAGTTTGAAGTAAATCAGGATGATTATTATTTTACAGGCTTCGAAGCAGTAACAAACGACAGCGAAAAAACTCCGCTCTCAGATTCTGTAAAGTTTGAAAATGCCGATGATGACAACCGCAATGCTTCAAAAGGTATTTACAAATATAACGTTACAATCTTGAAACAAAGCAAAAACATTTTAATCCGCCCGGTGTGCAAGCTGCTTCCAAAAATCACCCAGATAACTCCAAAGTTTGAGTCCAGCGGCTGTGATCAGGATACACCAATTCAAATTACATTTAATAAGGCTGTTAATTCCGAAACCTTTGATCCTGCCAGTATTTCTATTTTTGCAGATGAAGATCTTGCCCAATATTTCAACACACCGCAATTAACAAGCGATAAAAAAACAATTTATATTTCTCAAAAAGAACTTATCCTCAAACCAAATGACACAAAGAATTTTCTTAACATAGAAGTAGACTACAATTTCACTAGTCTTAAAGACGCAGATGGTCTCACTCTCACTGCACAGGGAACTCATTCATACAAAATTAACAAAAGCTTTGGCGAGCAGAAATTTGTTAAGGTGCAGCCACAGACAGACGATGCATACGGAAAATTTCTTTCAACCGAAGAAAAAGACTGTACCGTCGGCTATACAATAGACATTCAGTTTACACTTAAAAAGCAGGATTACAAGTTTGTAAAGTTTGTTCCAGTAATTTCCAACGGTACCACAGAAACTTCAGCCGACTGCGTAATTTTTGAAAACGAAGAATACGACGACCAGACTGGAATTTACAAAGCAAGTGTAAAAGTAACAAAAGCTCTCAACGACAATGAAAAGATTATCATCCGTCCTGAATGTATGCTTATTCCAAAAATCACTTCTGTTTATCCGCCAAAAGATAATACAAGTTACCCACAGGATACTTCCATAAAAATCTATTTTAACAAAGCAATTAAGCTTTCTGATTTTGCTGACCAGAACGGTTTTCTTAAAAACATAATAATTACAACCGGTTCGCAGGATTTGCTCGATAATCAGAATGGAAAGACTCCATATTATAAATCTCCATATCTTGAAGATGAAGGAAAAACTCTTGTTATTCCGTTTGTTAGTGGTAACTATCTTATCAGTGATAATCAATCAAAAGATATAAAGGTAACGTTACAGCTTGAAGGTCTAAAAGACGCAGTAGAAGGTGAGAATGTTTTATTTGCACAAAATGAATATTCCTTCACTTATAAAATCAATGGCGAAAAAGATTCAACACCACCTGTTCTCAAAACTCTTAATATAGCCCGTACCCAGCAGGACGCTGTAAACGGGACAAATCTAATTACACTGGATCAATTTACCCATTATGCAACTAAGATAAATTATGGTGATGACAGCAGTCAGGTTGCAGCAAATATCCAGAATCATCATGTGAACAAGGTCTGGGTTTATTTTGAGGCAGAAGATGCAGATAGTGGGGCATCGTATCTGGAGATAAAAGAACAACTCATAAGAGATACAAGCGCAGTTGAAAAAGAGGGAATAGTTTTTGATAAGGCCAATAGTGATTCTAATTGCATAAACAATCAAAGTGGAAGAAAAATTTTTAAAGGTTCTTTTGAATATGATTTTAAAAGCTTTGAAGATGGAGTAGTAAAACTTGAGTTTTGCCTTTTTGATTATGCAGGAAAATCAGTCTCAAAGACTGTGGATTTAGTAAAGGATACTGTTTGTGCACTAACTTCATTAACTTTCAATGATGTTGGCGAATTTCAGGATGATTCAGAAAACCAGCCATATACAATTACGATAGTTCCTTTGTTAAATGATTCGCCTTACCTAAGAGACTTGGATGGTAATGAGTATTGCGACACAGTTCTCACTGCAAATGAAAATGATTTTTCTGGTTGTTCAAAAATAATTGGTTTTGAATACGGATATGATGAAAAAAACTTGTCTTACATCGATTTAAGCGAGCAGGAAGGCGAAAGTGTATACGCACAAAATTACGAAAAATACTATAAAAGAAAGAGTGTAGATTTTTTTGCGAATCCTTATAAAAAAATCATTATACATACAATAATGCAGGATACTGCAGGAAATATGACGACAATTTCAGATGTTATTCCTGCAACGCCAGAGGTTATTTTTTCTGATATAAAAATTGATGATTTTAGGTTTGTATTGAACAATATATCAGGATATTCACAGAATCAGATTGTATGCAATTTAATCAAAGATGGAAGTTTTATAGCTACAATTGCACCATCTTTGATTGATAATTCGACGGTTTCATTAACAACGTTAGGTGGTACTTATGTTTCAGTGGATAATCTTCCAGACGGAGATTATTCTGTTCGATTCTTTGTGAGAAGTGAATATAATAACGGTAAACAACGATATTCATACAGAAGTAAAAATAGCGTCATAGTCCGAAAATCAGGCAGCTCAGTTTCTCTTCTTACAGATACAGGTACAGCCACTGTTACAGAAAACGATATTCCTGATTTTTCTGTCACTGTAGAAAATCCTGTAATTAATTCCTCTAATAGAATTGTGCATATAAAATATAATAATTTTGAACCTAATCCGGAATTCAATTATCTGATTTATTATGAGGGAATTAATTCAAAAGGATATTCTGTAAATAAAGATTTTACAGTTCCTTCAGAATATGGAAGTTATTCTTTTAAAATTCTTGTGTTTGATAAACAGAATAATTCAGTTGAATCTCAGCCTAAAACTCTTGATTTGAGTTATGATAATGTTCCGCCGGTTATTCCAAAAATTTTTAGAAGCAACTACCTTGAATATGAACAGGTTATGTTCAATAAAAGTACACTTCGCATTAAAATTGAAGATAAGAATCTTGGAAGCGAAAACCTTAGTATAAAATATATTATTAGCAATGATAGTTTAAAAAATATCGATTGGAAAAACGACAACAGAGTACAAATAAGCAAGCTTACCAAAAGTGAAGAACATGAAAATGAGTGGCTCTTTGATATTTTGTATTATGAAAAATCTTGTCCATATCATTGTTATGTTTATGTTCAGGATGCTGCAGGAAATTATGCAGAACAGCAGAGTAATTTGTTGATATCCAAATCAAATACAAGACTTTCGATTGCTTATCTAAACTCTGCCTTTTATTTATCAGGCAGCGGTGGTACAAAAATCATAAAATACATTAGTGATAATGAATGGAAAAATTGCGCAGACTCAAATATGACATTCACTGAAAGTGAGAAAAGTTCATTTATTTCGGCACAAAATTATAGTCATATTGATGTAGGTGCTGATGGTTATAAATATAGCTGTTCTGCTCCAATCTATTTCTATCCACCATATTTTATAGCAAAAAACACTGAAACCCCTCTTGTTTGTGATTTAAAAGATATTTGTGTCGGGCAGTCAGGATTAAATGTCCTGGTAGATCAGCCGTGCTTTGTGCATACAATGTATTGTCCTCGTAATCTTGGAAATAATCCAGAAACTTGGCTTGATGGCGGTATTGAAACAGGCCTTGTGATGAAACAAAAATCATTCACATATACCTGGGACAACACCAGTCAGGTTCCCGATGACTACTACTACGCCATCATAGTCCACTTTGCCGACGGCACCACCGCCATGAGTGAGGTTATGCAATACTAGGGAGTGGATTGCCACGGCCTGCGGCCTCGCAATGACGTGTCATAATTTTACCGCTTTCTTATGCTTTAAGAAGAACAACCAGCATTCAATCTTATCTTCAGAAATCTTTAGCATGCGACTGGCAGCCTTGCGATAACATTCCTGCTGGGCGCGGTATTTTTCGGTGTCTATTTCTTTATCGGATTTGTAATCTACAATTGTGTAGGTGGCGTCGGGGTTTTCAAAAATCAAATCTATGGAGCCGGTGAAAATGTTTCCGTCGAGCATCATGCGGAAGGCCCATTCGGCGCGGTAGAAACGGTTGGCAGTTTTGCATTGTTCGAGTGCTTTTCCTAAATCGCTTTGGGCAAACCATTCACATAAAGTTTTGCAGGAATCAAGAATCTGAGTCAAAATATTTTCATTATCCGGGAGATTTTTTAGAAGCTTTGGGTCCGGCTGATATTTATCGCAAGGGGTACCGTTGGCCTGGGCTTCCAAAAATGCGTGCACGAGAGTTCCAAAATCGGCAGCAGTAAAATTTGGTGCTTCAAGATTGTCTTCTGGTGAATCAAAATTTTTACCGCTGTCTCCGTCCTGGGCTTTGGCAGCAAGATAATCTTTTTCAAGTGATGAAGGAGTTTTTCTCTTAGACTCAGGCCATTCGTATTTTACAGCAGGCTCCTGACCAAACAATTTCTCTGCGGCCAGAACGTGGGTCTTTTCTGCTTCAAAAGAATCGGCATTAAAAAGTACCTTCTGCATGTCTTCACGTTTTACAGGCTCAAGTGCAAAAAGTCTGAAGGGGCGAGTGTTAATTCTTTCTTCTGTAGAATAATAACGTACAAGATTTTCAATAAGTCTCAGGGACTCTTCTTTTGTTGCAGCTTCTGTTGCTTCGCGGTTCCAGCTGCCCACAATTTCTACATAATTTTCGGCACGGGTAATTGCTACATAAAGCAACCTGCGGAACTCTGCAAGCTCTTCCAAAGCGGCTTCTTTTTCCTGGCGTGCAAAGAAATAATTTTTGGTCCCATTGCAGGGTTTAATTGTTAATCCATATTTAGGGTCAAAGAAAAACTGAGAGTTTGATGAACGGCTTGTAACATTTGTACAGCCATAAACAAAAACAAATCCAAACTGCAGGCCTTTGCTTTTGTGAATTGTCATAATGTTTACCGCATCGCCTTTTTCGAGAGGGTAGGTAAGTTCGTCAACATTAATTTCAACATCTTCTCCAAAAGAAGAAATTTCTTTATCTTTAATCTGACTCAGCTGATCTGCAAACCAGGCAATGCCTTTATCCTTCATGTCTGTCTGGCGGGCAAGTTCAAAGAGCATATCAAACTGTTCTGCATAAAGTGATTTTTTATAGCTGAACATTGTTTCGTATCGGTAGCCGCAGTCGTTCCACAAAACTTCGAGCGTTTTTGTTAAAGGCCTGCTCAAAGTTAAAAGCTTCTGTTCTTCGTAAAAGTCCATGGCAGCAATATATTTTGCCCTTTCATTTTCATCCGGAATATCTTCCGCCTTATCTCCTGCAAGCACAGCTTCAACAGTTTCTTCCTTAAGATTTGCAAAAGGCGAAGCCAGATATCCCGCAAGCGAAATTCTATCCTGAGGATAAACACACAACTGGATGAAATTATAAATATCATTAATCGGCCCGTCAGAGAAAATCGAAGTATTCATGTCCAGCGTGTAAGGAATATTAAAAGCGTTAAGCCATTTTATAAGGTAGCGGCGGTCTGTTCGTCCCCTGTCAAGAATTGCAAATTCCGAATAAGGATAATTAATTCCTCTTTCTGCTGCTGCCTGTCTGAATTTAAGAATCTCTTGTGCTATGTGAATTGCCAGCTGATCCTTTTCTCCAAAGCAAACTTTTTTATCAAGATCTTTTGATTCCAGAAGCCTTATATCAAAATGTTTGTTTTCTGTCTGACTTACCAGAGGCTGAGGAAGTTCTGTTTGACTAACAGGATCAAATTTAATTGCAGGTACTGTGTAATGTGCTTCGTACAAGGCATCTGTCGTGCTGTCAAAAATCTCATCGTTTTCTCCAAAGATGCGGTTGAAGGTGGCAAGCAGCTCGTTGTCAGAACGGTAGTTGTAGTTCATCTGCAAAAAGCATTCAGGCCCTAAATCTGATTTTAACTTATTAAAGACAGAAACATCTGCACCGCGGAATTTATAAATTGACTGTTTTTCATCTCCTACAAAAAAGAGCTTCTGTCCGTCTTCGGAATCAACTCCCTCTGTTTTGTTAAGCAGGAATAACAAGTCTCTGTTTTTTGCATTGTTATCCTGAAACTCATCAATCATTATTTTTTCATATGCATTTTGTTCCTGAAGAAGAATGTCTTCCTGCTCCTTCAAAATTTTCAAGGCAAGCTCAGAGATATCTGCAAAAGTGAGATTTCCTCTTGTACGTTTTGAGTCATTTACAAGTGCAGTGAAATCATCAAACATCTTGTACAAATCAATCGTTTCATCAATCTGGGCCATGTAGGCACACAAAGGCATTATTGGTTCAATAAATTCTTCACGAAGAATTTTCTTTGACCCCTGAAGATTTTTTGTATAACCGCCTTTAGGAAATTTCATTTTGCTGATTTTTTTAAGACACTCATAAAGTTCGCCGGCGCACATTTTTGCAATGTCAAAACTTTCGGTTTGGAATGTGCTGACTTTTGAAAGCATATCAAAAACTGCAAAAGACATTGCTATGTATTCATTTTGTCCTTTTGCCGCCAGCGCCTGTTTGCAATCGTTACCAAAGACATCAAGAAGCTCACCAAGATTTACAATCTTCACATTCCAGTCTTCAAGAAGTTTTTCTTTCTGCGCATCAATTTTGGAAACAAAAAAATCCTCTGGGTCTGCAAGCGTTGTATAATCATTTACTGCCTGGGCAAGAATTGAATAAGCAAACGCTTCAAGCTGACCCGCCTGCGTGTATTTTTGAACACAAGGTCTGTCTTTGTTTTTAAGCACATAAGGAAGTGCAAGCTTTTTTATATCTTCAAGGGAGTCACTGCCTCCTGAGGTAAAATCTGGCCTTATTCCATAACGGTTGGCAGCCTGTTTTACAATGGAGTTACAGTATGAGTCCAGCGTTTGAATATGTGTATCGGAAAATTCTTCAAGCGCAAGCTGTGCCCGTTTTTTTTCTAAAGCGGGAGTTTCGGGATTTTGCGCAAAGAAAGAAAGTGTTTTATAAATGCGCTCGTACATTTCTCCCGCTGCTTTTTTTGTAAAGGTCAAAGTGAGGATTTCCGGCGCCCTGATATTTTGAGACATAACAAGCCATGCAAAGCGCGTTGCAAGAACCTGGGTTTTTCCAGAACCCGCACCCGCTGCTACAATTGTGTTGTCTGTTCTGCAGCAAACCGCTCTTTGTTTTTCATCGAGCTTTTTCTTTATCTGTTCAAGAAGGTCAAGATATTTGTAGTCGCTCATTTTGCCCTCCCTGCAATTGTATAATTTGTTCGGCAGATTGATTTATAAGAACAACCGTTGCAATCGTCAAAGGTATCTACGGCTTCAAGCGGATAATCAGCATTCTTTACACATTCAGCAAAGTGCTCTGCATATTCATTAAAAGCTTCAAGCGTAGATTCGTAGTTTTCAATTTTTTTTGCGTCTTTTGTAGCATCAACAACAATTGTGTTTTTTTGTGTGCCGCTTGGTTTTATTGCAAAAAATCCCGCAAGGCTGATGTCCTGAACGTTTTCATTTTCGCGGATAAGTGTGATGTACATTGGAATCTGGAAATCGGCCAGCGTTCCGTCTTCCTGTACATTTGCCTGATATTGCTTTGGCATAGCACCGCTTGTATTTTTGTAATCAACAATAGTCCAGCCTAAGTCGTCGGAGTTTGCGTTACCTCCGTTAAGAATGCAGTCTATTTTTCCGGTGTAGTTCCATTCGCGGTCTGTGTCGTTTCCGCTGTACCATTTTTCTACGCCCTTTACTTTGTAGCCGCCAAACTTGTTGCAAAAATCCTTTAAGAAATCAATTATTGTTTCGGTGATTGTTGAGGTTTGTGATTCAAGCATTTGAACAGTAAGAGGGCTGTCGACAAAGCCTTGCTCCGGATCCTGGATTGCCTGTAGTGCAAGCTCTTTAATTAAAGGAACGAGCTCATCCTGATTTTCTATAATTCCATTTTGAATATCAAACATTGGAAGCGTAAGATTATTTTCCATAAGGTAGCTTCCGTACAACTCAAGGATTTTGTGATGGATATTTCCAATGTCGTAAGTGCCGATGAGTGAAGTAGAAAGACTGTCTGGTTCAAGCTTGAGTACTGTAGAAAAAATCCATTGGCGCGGACACGGAAAAAACTTTTTCATATCTGACTGCGACAGCGTGATTTTTTTGCTGCCATCTTTTTCTGTTGTGTTGTGTCTGTTTCTGTTTTCTATAAGATGATGTTCAATTTTTTTCTGGAGCGAAGATGGAGTTGTGTAAGGTACCGGTTCTTCATAGCGGTTTTTGTTAAAGTAGTTCCAATGCAGGAACTGGTCTTTTTGCTGTTGGGAAAAATGACGAAGCCCTTCGACAGACTCAGGGCCCCCAGAAAGAAACCACTTTTTTTCTTGTTGAATAAAATCCTCTTTTTCAAGCTCATTCAAAACACCTGCGTAATCTTTTGGCTCGTGAGTATCAAGATAAGTGTGCGCAATTGCAAAGCCCGCAAAGGTGTCTTCGGCACAGGAGAATAACGGAAGCTCGCCCTGACCTGATTTTGCATAAAGCCGTATAAAAGTTTTTGATGCATTAAATCTTTTATCTTCTTCTGTTAGTTGCAACAAACTTCGCTTGCCCGCATTTAAGAACGAAAGACGTTTAAAAGGAAGCTCAAGATTTTTCTGACTCGCATCAATTACAAACTGATGTTTATACGCACTTGCTGCTGAAAGCTTATATGGGAATACAGAAATTCCAGTTGCACTGTTTTGCGGTGTATATGTTTTTTTGCTAAGTTCGTTTAAGAAAAAATCATAAGGAGCATCAACGCTAAGCCCCATCGGCTCGCAATAATTTTTTTCAATTGAAATCAGGGTGTTTAATTCCGAAATACAGCGGCTTATAATTTTATCTGCAGTTTCAGAAAATTCAGAAGATTCAAGGTAGCGTGTTTTAAAAGCCATCCACGCAATATGAATTGCTGCAAAAGTATTGCTCTTGCAAATGGCATTAATATCTTTTTTGAGGCTTTTATAAAAATTAAGTTCGCGTTCATCCCGACTTATTTTAGAAAGCGCTTCCTTCCAGATATCAATTTGTTTGCCTTCAACAGTTTCATAGCTGCAGATACAATGCATTCGCTGGCCTTCGCGGATAAGCTGTTCTTTTACAGAATCAAATTCTTTTTTCCACGGAATGTAATTATCAAGCAGAAGCGCCCTTACACTTACATACGAAAAATTAGAATTGTAACAATCAAGAATCTCATTGAAAATTTTACCAGCGCAGTTTGATGTTAGAGGAAAGCCCGCGCGAATTACAAAAGGCACGCAGTAAGTTTTAAGTTCCCGTTCAAGATAAGGACGATAAGTTTCAAGATCAGGCACGTTCAGAGTGATGTCTGTCCATTGTGCTTTTCCTTCTGCCACAAGCTTTCTCATTGCAAGAATTGTCATGCGAAGTTCTGTTCTCGAATCACGATATTTTATACAGGCAGGGTGGGGCGCTTCTTCTGCAGGCATTGTCACAAGTGTGATTGCAGGACACTTATCAAAAACTTCAATGTAATCTGCAAAGTCTTCAAGAGTTTCGGGATAAATAATCAGAACCTTTTTTTGTGTAGCCGAAAAATCTGGAACAGTCCACGCCGGTTCAAAAAAGTTGTTTGCTTCAAGGAATGAATTGTATTCTTTGTAAAGAGTTTCAAAATCAGAATCTTCTTCGTCCTCATCGTCGTAGCCCAAAGCCGCTGCCTTTTCCTTAAGGTCGTGCCACAGTTTTAGTGAAGGAAGAATTTTCGAAATCCAGTCTGTAAAAGAATCTGCAGTATCAGCAAAATCCGGATTTATGATTTTCTGAAAAAACTTTTCTTCCGCATTCCGTCTGATTAAATTGCTTACAAAAATCTTTCGCAAAAGTGAAGGAATAACATTTTTATCTTTCTGTTCCGCCGAAGCATACTGCCCCTTAAACTTATCCCAGGAAACAAACCTCTCCAGCGGCACCGCAGTAACCCCCGATTCCTCTTCATGACAAACGCACCAGTCCACCCAGGAGTTCATCACAACATCCGTAGAAAAAACAAAAAGCACGTTTTCATCTTTGAGATATTCCGCAAAAAGCGCCGCTAAATTTTCCGGGGAAATAGAAAGAGTGTTATTCATATAAAAAATTATAACACAACTTTAACGTCATTGCGAGAATGACAAGTCGATTTTAATTCTTACACCTTTCCAGTGCCTGATTTATGTTCTCAAAAATGTTTTCGCGGCCGAGCTTGTCTGCCATGCCTGTTTTTTCGAGCAAAAGGTATGGCTGAGTGTGAATTCCGCTTATTACAATGGTAATTCCTTTGCGGTCACAGGCAGCTTTACACTGTTCAAGGGCACGAATTCCACCTGCATCAAGGTAAATTGTGTTTCTCATGCGCAAAACAAGAAATTTACAGTCTGTTCCGGCTCGTTCTGTGGCAAGTTCAAACTTTCGGACTGTACCAAAGAAGAGCGGACCTTCAATTTCGTATACAAAAGTCTGTGGTGGAATATCAAGATTTTCGGCTGGCTGGTCTTTTTTAATACCACCAGTGATAATTTCGCGTTCATTCTGTACTTCAGAAAGGTCAATCATCTTTTTAATGAAGAAGAATGCAGCAAAACCAAGGCCAACTTCAATTGCAACAGTAAGATCAACGAATACTGTGATGAGGAAAGTCACCGCAAATACTGTAATATCTGATTTCTGACCTTTCAAAAGCGAGCGGATAGCTGGGAAACCTGCCATATTCCATGCAACATTTATTAAAACAGCGGCAAGAGCGGCCATTGGAATGTATGCGGCATATTTTCCTGCAAAAAGAAGGATTAAAAGCAGTGTGATTGCGTGAATTATACCTGCAATTGGTGTGCGGCCACCGTTTTTGATGTTTGTGGCGGTACGTGCAATGGCTCCTGTAGCGGGAATTCCACCAAAAAGTGGGCTTGCAATGTTAGCAACACCCTGTGCAATAAGCTCTGTATTTGAATCATGCTTTGTACCAATCATACCGTCGGCAACAACAGCACTGAGCAAAGACTCTATAGCGGCTAAAACTGCAATAGAAATTGATGTTGGGAACAAAGTTGTGATTGTTTTTATGCTGAGACTCGGCAACTGAGGTTTTGGAAGTGTATTTGGAATTACAAAATGAGGACTTCCGTCTGCAAAAGTTCCGATTGTGTCGGTGCGGAGACCTGTTGTTTTTTCCAAAATGATGCTTACAACTGTAGCCGCAATGATAACTACAAAGCTTCCCGGGATTTTTTTAATGAATTTAGACCATATGAAGATAAACGCAAGGCAAACTGCAGCCATAATTGTTGAATACCAGTTTACTGTTGCAGCCGATTTTATATAAACGATGATTTTTGGAAGGAAATCTCCCGGCATTTTTGAATATTCTTCTCCAAGAATTGTCATTGGAATTGTAAAATCAGGGCGAAGTCCAAAAAAGTCTCCAAGCTGACCTGCGGCAATAGTTACTGCAATACCTGCGGTAAAGCCTGTTACAATTGTATATGGGATAAACTTTACAAGGCCACCCATCTTAAATGCGCCAAGAAGGATGAGGATAATTCCAGCCATCATTGTTGCGGTAGCAAGTCCGCCAAGTCCGTACTGGGCAACTACACCATAAACAATTACTGCAAAAGCACCGGTTGGGCCACCAATCTGAACGCGGCTGCCACCAAGGGCCGAAATACAAAAGCCGGCGATTATAGCGGTAAAAAGTCCTGCTGCAGGATTCACGCCCGAAGCAATAGCAAAAGCAATAGCCAGTGGAAGAGCAACAATTCCAACAATCACACCGGCGATAAGATCGCTCACAAATGTCTTTGAATTATAAGTTTTGAGCGAATTAATGAGTTCTGGTTTAAACATAATGGTGTGATTATAACGAATTCTATAAAGAGTGTCATTCCTGTTACGAGATTGTCGGGTCAAGCACAACAATAGCGCAGATATTTATTTCTCTATATCTTGCAATACCCTCAAAAAAACACTATAATAGAAAAGTTGTGATTATTTTCGGGTAAACAGGGGAATTTACCGATAATTACAATATACGGTGAGATTAGTTAATTATCATGAAAAAAGTTAGAAAATTAATTGTTACTTTAATCATTTTACTATCATTGTGTCTACCTGCTTCGGCGTTAGAACTTGTTTTCTCATTAACTCCAGATTTAGTTTTTCCATTTTTAACCGATGGAACTACAAAATATGAAACTCTTGGTTATGGTGGAATGCTCGATACAGGTGTTTCGCTATTTAATTACTGGAACGTTGGAACAACTGCAGGATTTTATGCAGTACCAAAACTGTCTTCTTCAAAATTCGCAGAAAATCAGCCAAAAAATTTATTCCTTGTTCCAGTTGGACTTAAAACAGGAATATCTGTTTATCCGTTTTCACGACTGATGCTTGGAGCAGGTGTTTCTGGTGGTTTTAGTATTGCAATTTCTGGTGACAGCATGCACTATCAGCCTTGGTATAAAGGCGAAGTATCTGCTGCCTTCCGAATTAATCCTTCTTTTTCTGTAGGACTTACAGGTTCCTGGGTAGATTATCAGTTTGATTCCTGGTGGGGTAATTCTTTAATGCAGGGACTTACAGCTGGAGTTTCATTAACTTATCGTTTTGATACAAACAGAACTTCTGGAAGCGTAAGTGCTACTGCAGAATTTGATGATTATGTATTCCCATTGCTTTATACAATTTACAAAGAAAACAGCTTTGGAACAGTTTATATTACAAACGAAGAAACTGCTGAAATAAGAAACATTCATGTATCTCTCCGTTCAAAAGGTTATACAGCTTCACAAATGGAATGTGGAGTAATTTCAAGTCTTGGAAAGCATAAAACTCAGGAGCTTGCTCTTACTGCAGACTTCTCTGAAGCAATCTTGAACTTTACAGAAAACGGACAGATTCCTGCCGAAGTCGTAATGGAATACGAACTTTTAGGTCAGAAGAGAACTGCCGTTTCTCAGATTATTATTCCTGTTTATAACCGTAACCAGATGCGTTGGGCAGACCCTGCAGTTCTTGCAAGTTATGTTTCTACATCTGCACAGGAAGTTCTTGAGTTCTCTAAATATCTTGTAGGAATTTCAAGAAGATCTCTTCGTACAGGTCTTAACCGCAACATGCAGTTTGCAATGTATGTATTTGAAGGAATGCGCCTTGCAGGAATTCAGCTCGACTCAGATCCTTCTACACCTTATGATTCTTATCACCTTGATCCTTCAATCCTTGATTATATTCAGTATCCATATCAGACAATGCTTTATAAGTCTGGCGACAAGGATGATTTGGGAATCCTGTTTATGTCATTACTCCAGTCTGTAGGTATTGAAACTTCATTCATCGCTACAAATGATGATTTTATTGTTCTGTTCAATACAGAAGTTACTTCAGAAAGAGCAAACACATTATTCTACGGAACAGACCGCATTATGATTCTTGAAGATGATAATGTATGGATTCCAATTTCTATGAAAGCTTTGAGTGAAGGCTTTATTAACAGCTGGTACAAGGCTATTGAAGAAATTGATTATATAAACGAAACCGAAGAAGATTATTACTTTGTAGGAATTTCTGATGCCTGGACATATTATCCTCCAGCAGGTTTTGCGAGCGGTGAAAATATTTCTCTTGAAAGCTCTGAGCAGACAATTACTGATACTGTAGAAACCGACCTTGTGCGCTATATTACTGCAGAATTTGGCCCACAGATTACTGCAATCCTTACTAAGATTAAAAAAGAAGGCGCATCAATTACTCTGTATAATCAACTTGGTATGCTTTATGTTCGTGCCGGTATGTATTCAAATGCTATTCCTGTATATCAGTTGGCTGCAAAAATGGGTTCTATCCCTGCTATGAATAACCTTGGAAATATTGCTTCTCTTCAGAATAATCTGGAAGAAGCTGTTAAATGGTATAGAAAAGTTCTGGATCTTGATTCGGAAAATGCTACTGCAAAAGCTAACTTAAGACGAATCGAAAGTGAGCTTGAAGAGCAGCAGTAAGGGTGAGTTATAAAAGTTTATGTCAGGCAAGCAATCAAAAAAGATAAGAAAAACAAGAAAAATCTCTAAGAAGGCAGTTGCAGGGGCGGCTGCTGCAGTTCTTTGTGCGGCTCCACTTGCTGCAGAAGGCGGAGATTTTCTTGTAAGTTTATATCCTCATTTTTCTTTTCCTGTTATAAAGTTTGATGATTCTCTTAGCACAGGCTTTGGCGGCGGATTAAAGTTAACTTATCGTCCTACAGATTATTTTGGAATATTCCTTCAGGGTGACTACAAGCAGTTCTCATTTGATACAAAACAAAGTATTGGAAGCCTTTCTGTTTTTGATGGAATGGTTGGTGCCGGTTATCACCTTTCATTCACTGACCGACTTGGTCTTGATATTGATGGTGGGGTCGGATTCTACTCATCAAACTATTCAACAGGTTCTGGTTCTCAGAAAAACACTGTTACACTTACAGGCTTTAATGTAGGCGGTTCAATTTCTGTTTCGTATAAAATCGGACCAACAATTTCGGTTTATGCAGCCGGTGGTCCTCAGCATTATGCATACAAAAATTCAAAATTTCTTACCACTGTAGATGCAAATCCTGGTGTTACATTTAATATTACAAAGGCTTTCTCAAATAAAAATAACGTAAGTCTTGGCGATCAGGAACTCAAGCCTGTTTTCCCGGTATTCTATTCGTGGTATAACGACAACTCTTTTGGTTCCGTAGAAATCTGCAACGAAGAAGATGCTTCTATTACCGATGTAACTGTATATTTTTATCAGCAGCAGTATATGGGTCAGCCTCGTGATTGCGGAAAAACTGCAATCCTTAAGAAAGGCGAAAAGTTTACAGTAGATCTTAAAGCATTCTTTAACGAGAACATGCTTAATTTGAACGAAAAGAGCGATACCCTTGCAAATATCATTGTAGAATATAAATACCTTGGTGCGAAACGTACCGAAACCTTCCCAATGATTGTTCCTGTTTACGGACGGAACAATATGTCTTGGGAAGATGACCGTTGTGCCTCTGCCTTCGTTTCTTCAAAAGACCCTGCGGCTATGTGGTTTGCAAAATATGTAACTTCTATAGTTCGCGAAGATATCCGCAGTGGTGTTCCTCAGAATTTTCAGTATGCAATGGCTGTTTTTGAAGCGCTGGATCAGTTTGGTATAAACTATGTAAAAGACCCAACCTCTGCATTCGAAGATAACGTTGGTACAGCATCTATAGACTTCCTTCAGTTCCCTTACCAGACCCTGATGTATCGTGGTGGTGACTGTGACGACCTTTCTATTCTAACATGTTCTTTGCTTGAATCAATTGGAATTAAAACAGCATTCATTACAATTCCGGGGCATATTTTTATGGCCTTTGATTCCGGTCTTTCTGTTGCCGAAGCTAAAGAATATTTTGATACACTTGATAATCTTATTGTAAACGAAAATAAAGTCTGGGTACCTCTTGAAATTACACTTAGTGATGAAGGTTTTAATAAGGCATGGCATAAAGGTGCATGGGAATGGAATACAGCAAACCGTTCCGGCGATGCAATGATTTATCCAATGGAAGCTTCATGGAAAATTTATAAGCCTGTAAGCGTTCCTGGTGCCGCTGCAAAGTTTACAATGCCTGGTGATTCAGCAGTTGCAGAAGGATTTTCTTATATTGTTGATGAGTTCGTTCTTAATCAGATTACTCCTCAAATTGCAAGCTATGAAAACCTTCTTGCTAAAGCTCCTACCGCACAGAATTATAATGATTTTGGTATTTTGTATGCCCGCTACGGACTTTTTGAACTTGCTGATGAACAGTTCCAGAAGGCTAGAACTGTAAATTATCTTCCATCTATTTTGAATACAGCAAACCTTTGTTATTCTAAAAAGGATTATGCTCAGGCTACAAGCTGGTATAAAAAAGTTCTTGCTGTTGATTCTGAAAATAATTTTGCAATGCTTGGTCTTGCGCGCTGTGCTTATGAAACAGGCGATTATAACGAATGCGATAAATGGTATGGTATTGTTTATAAAAACGACAGAAAGCTTGCACGTCAGTATTCATACCTTGGAGCTTTTGAATCAACTTCTGGACGAAGCTTTAGTCTTGCAGACAGATTGGAAAACACAGTCTGGTTACGCAGTCAGGATTTTGATCCGG
Organism: uncultured Treponema sp.; assembly: GCA_946411215.1. Taxonomy (GTDB): domain Bacteria; phylum Spirochaetota; class Spirochaetia; order Treponematales; family Treponemataceae; genus Treponema_D. Next base: position 17,595 of record CAMKDH010000006.1, read on the forward strand.
CATTACCAGAACAAATAATCCAGAGAATTGAACCAAAGGTAGAATTAGCAGTTGCTTCAAATGTTGTACTTCAAACAAGTGAACCTGTAAAAGAAAAAACTCAAATAGAAAATCCTAATGCTTCAGTTGCTGTTGTTCCAGATACAGTAACAGAGGAAGAAGAAAAAGTCGAAGAAGAGCAGACTACTTCTTCAGGCTCTGGCGACGGTGATAACAATGATGCAGTGATCACAGAAAATGATATTGTAACCACTGAAAATGATTCTGTGCTTACAGAGATCGATACAGTGATTACTGAGAACGAAACTGTAGTTTCTGATACTGATACTTTGGCCTTTGACAGCAATACGGTGGTCTCTGAACTTGTTGAAGAACAAGAGGAAGATGATGCCGAAGAAGAATACAAAGGTATTTCTTCTCAGCTTGATTTTGATTTCCTTTCTGTACAGGAACTTGCCGAATTAGCCGAAGAAGCAATTATTGAAAACGGCGAAACACTTGATGATTTTGATACTTCAATTGAGATGGTTTCGGTACGAGAAGATAAAATTGTTGATACAACTTTTGATCCTCCTCTCGTAACAAAAGCTCCGGAAAATCCTCCGGCACCTGAAACTCCTTCTTCTTCAGAAGTTGATGCAGCTGCTAGTGTTGCTGCCGCAGTCACTGTAACTGGTGCAGCTACTACAGGTGCAGCCGAAACAGCCGCTGGAACTCTTACCGGAGTTACTGAAGCTGCAGTTGCAACCGTCACAGCAACAGAAGCCACAACTGCATTCTACGACACAACTCCAGAATCTTCTGAACCTGCTGAACTTTCAACTACACCACAAGTTCTTGATATTGCAGATTTTATTCCAGATGTACGCGATGCTCTTCCTGATCTTTTTGGTGATGAGCCACAAACAGTTACATTTGAAAAAGAAGATCCAAGAGCCGCAAGAAGAGCTGGTCATAATTCTTCTAAAACAACACAGACAACTTCTAAGACTACTTCAACTGTTCCTGCATCAAAGACTACTACAACTACAACAACAACTACTACTACAAGTCCTTCAACATCAAATCCAATTAAGGGCGAATTAAAGATTGATGATATTCCATCTTTCACAGACTGGGTCCCAGAATTGGTAGAAGGTCTTAAAGATTTAGATAATAAGATAGATGAGGTTGTTTCAACAAATACAACCACTACAACCACTACAACTAACAATTCAACTACTCAGAATAGTAGTTCAACAAGTGTTACCTCTGAAGCAAAAACAGAGGTAACTGAGCTTGTCAAAGGGGCTCAAGAAAAAACAATCGAAGTGGTTGAGCCAGTAGAAACCACCCCAACCAACGAATCCCTCGCAAAAGAACACAAAAAATCTTTTGCACCAATATATGCCGGATTTGCAGTGCTTGCGGCAGCACTCACTGCTTTATTTATAGCCAAACGTAAAAAGGATAAGAAAGATGAGTAAATCAAACAAGAACGTATCAAAACTTTTATTTTCAGTTATTATCACAGCAATTTTACTTCTTGCAGGTTCCTGCCAAAACTGGATGTCAAGTGATGACTTTATGTCCAAAATCGAAAACGAAGTTCACGATGCCAATGCACCTGAAGTAAAGGTTTACGTGCGCTATGCAAACTCACCTGCTATGGGTACAACCGAACCTTCCGGTAATACTACTATGAAGGTAGATGTAGTTTCAAAAGTAACTGCCGTTACAAGCGATGACTACGGTTTTGTAAAATGGGCAGCTTTTTCTACAAGCGACTTTGCCACAAATAAAAACCATTCAAACCTTACATTCATCAGTCAGGAAGACTATGACAATAATATTAAAGACAAAGAGCTTACCTCCGAAGATATTGTTTTCTCTAATCCAACCGACCCGGTAACCGAAGTAAAAATCTTAAAACAAAGAGATGATATTTTCATTATTCCAATTGTCGCCGCCCGCCCAACTTATGTTCAGTCAGTTCCAGCTGGTGGTGACTATGGTGTTGTAAAAAATACATCAATCCGAATCCTTTTCTCAAAGGCAATCGATAAATCTACTCTCTACGATTCAGAAGGCAATCTTAATTATTCCATTACTTCAAGTGCTGCCGTTCTTGTAGATGACAGTCAGGATATTGAAGCCAAAGATATCACAGATTACTTTGATGCAAATCTTAGTGAATCTGGTAAAATGCTTACACTCAAACTTAAGGTTGATGCTAAGGGTGAAATTGTACATCTTCTTGATAACCGTGCTCGAATTACAATAACACTTTTCGAAGGCTTGTGTGACCGAGATGGGTTCTCAATGAGTAAGAACTATTCCTTCAATTTCCAGACAGGTACTAACACCGATAGTCTTGCTCCAATGATTGAAGTTATCTTTGGTGGTACAGGCGAGAAGTGTGATGTATTTGTTTCTTATCACAACGTTGATGAAGATGGAGTAGCAACAATCAACGGTGTTGCAACAGATGCCGCAAAGAAAGCTCCACAGGATATTAACAGTACAGAATATACAGATGCTCTTGTGGCACAGCGTATTTACGATAAATTAAATCTTTATATAAAAGCAACAGACGTTATTGCTTCTGGTAACGCAGATATCAACCCTGCAAAGGACTTGAACGAAGACAACGTTGCTTTTGTTGCAATTGCCGCAAGCCTTTATGTAGATAAGGATGGAAAACCTGTAGAAATTAATGAAACAAATTCTATTGCTAAGGAAAACTTCGTTTACATTTCTGGTGAAATGGATTCTACATCTCAGATGACATCACTCTTTAATGATGTTGTTCCAAAAGATAAGGATGGAGTAAAATATACAGGTGGTTCTATTTATACATACGATGTAAGTAACCTTCCTGACGGTCTTATTAAGCTCGATATCTGGGGTATTGATATGACCGGTAACAGTGGTGGTCCAAACGATGCCGGTTCTCCATATTACACAAAGCATGATAACGGATATAAGTCAATCTTTGTAGTAAAAGATACAACTGCTCCAGACAGTGCAACAGAATCTAAAAAGTTAAAGTCTAATTCTGCTGCAGCTCCATACTACTGGTACAACAGCGAAACCCTTTCAACAATGGAATTGTTCGACCTTGATAATAATCAGATTGTAGACCGCGGCCACGCAAAACTCCGCTCTCTTGCAAAAAATCTTCAGTGGAATTTTGTAGTAGGAAAATCAACAGAAGCTCCTGCTGCTAGCGATGCCGGCTGGAAAAATATTCACAACGCAGAAACAGGTGCAAGTATTAAATACACTCTTGCCAGCGCCAAAGCTCCAGCTCAAGACGGTCCAATCGATATTACCCTTTACATCCGCGACGATTTAGGCAACGTTTCTGATCCAGTTCTTCTTAATTCGCTTATGTATGATAATACTAAGCCAACGGTAACTCTCTTAGACAACTATGGTGACTTTGTAAATGAAGATGGCGGAAAGGAACTTCACAGTTCAAAAGAAGCCGTAATTAATCAGATTCTTAAAGTTTCATTTACAGAACCAAACGTAAACAATGCTGGTAGTGGTATTCGCCGCGTAGAAATTCACGTAAAGAAAGGTGATGCCGAAGTAGCAGTTCCTCTTGATTCAACTAAGTTCAAGGTTAAGTGGTCTGCTGCCGCAGATGCAACTCCAAAAACTGCAAGTGAAATTGCAATGGCTGCAGATGATACAGCAACAACAGATAAACTCAAAGTATTCAATGTAAACGATTCTTCAAAAATCACAACTGGAACTCTCTTTATTTATGGTCTTACCCTTGGCGATGAAGACGGTGACTATACAGTAACAGTAGATCTTTTTGACTCTGCTATGAACAAAACAACCGCTTCTGCTAAAACAAAGATTTCACGCGATAAGACATCTCCTGTAATTAATTCTGTAAATGTTCAGGGTGCTCTTGTTCGTACAGTTTATGGTGACACCGCAGGAACAAAAACCTGGTGGATGCCAAAAGATAAATATGAATCTGGAAACCTTACAAAAGTTGTATTGAAGGTATCTGCTGTAGAAGCAGGTTCCGGACTCGAAGCAATTAAAGTTGGAAATGATGTAGAGTTTACATCAGCCACAATTCTTAAGAAGGGTGATACAGAACTTGTTAAGGGAACAGACTATAAGTTTGACGAAAGTGATCCAACTCACAAAATCGTATTGCTCAACAATTATGATGTTTTGCTTAAGGGAACTCCAATTGAGTTCACACTCGAAAATGTTAAGTTTAACACAATCAACAATGCTGCTGGTAATAAGATTAATGTTGAAGTTCAGGACTTTGTAGGAACAACTCCTGATTCTAACCAGATTGGTGATACTGAAAATTATCAGATTACTTATCCTGATAATACAACAGGAACTCTTGTTTATGCAGATAACACTCCTCCTCAGATTAGTACTTTGCATGTAGAAGATACAATTCAGAAAAACGCTACAAACCCAGATCACGTAGCATATAATAAAGATGATTTTACAGATGATCAGATTGTAATTCTTACACTCAAACTCTATCCGGAAAATTCAAGCAATGGTAGTGGTGTAAAGATTGTTCACCTTTCAGATAACGCAGAATTTACATCATCAACTGCTATTTATGTTGATATTAATACAACTCCACTTTCAAACAATGTTGATTATACAATTGCCGGAGATAACAAGTCGGTTGAATTTACAAAAGTATTTACAGGTGAAGAAACACTCAAATTCACAAATGTTAAGATTATTTCTGAAGTTGACGGTAATCAGATTATTAAAGCAGATTTGACAGACTTTGTAGGACTTGAAACAACTGCAAGTACTGCTACAAATACAATAATTTTGGATAAAGTTTCTCCAGTAGTTTCAAATAGAGCCTGGGTAACAACAGACTCAACAGTAACAACTGGTACCGCTGGTGAAATGACAATTGATAATCAGTCACTCAAAATTGATTTCACAGAAAACACAGCTGGTGTTAAGGTAATTAAGTTTAATATTTATCATTCTTCAAATCCTTCTGTAGTATTTGATAATCCTTTTGATGCTGTTGATTTCTATTATAATGACACCTTGCTTACAAAAGACACAGATTATACTATTGATACTTCAAACAAACAGTATATCATTTTGACAACTCCAAGAAAGACTGGTTCTTTCATGTTTAAAAATGTAAAACTTACAAATACAAATACACAGGGTAATTACGTTATTGATGTTGTATTGCTTGATGCTGCTGAAAACCGTCCTGTAGATGATTGTAAAATTACAATTGCAATTGATAAGGATGCTCCTGTAATTAAAGATAAGCTTGATATTCCTAATTTGCTTCATGCCGTTGAATTGACGACAAACGGTGGCCAGAAAGTTATTGCCGATGATACTGACGGAAACGGTACATGGTGGCTTAAGAAAGATTATGTAGGTGCTGAAACAAATCAGGTTCCTGGTGCTATCCCTGTATATATCAAAGTAGAAGAAAAAGGTTCCGGAGTTAAGTTTATTACCCTTGGTGGTGATGCAACAATTTCTGATTCTACAAAACTTCACAAAATCGCTTCAAATGGATCAACTACAGATCTTGTTGTAAATTCTGATTACACTGTTGTAAATAAAACAATTACAATTATAAATTCTTTGAATGCATTTAGTGATGATTCCGACTTCCAGATTTATCTTGAAAATGTTGGCTTTGCAAACCTTGATTCAGGAACCGTATCTCAAAATACAATCACTGCAAAAGTAACTGATGTCGCTTTGCATGAATCTAATGTTATGGATCAGGATGAAAAGCATATCTATTCCGATAGCCAGCTCCCTTCAACTCCTGCAAACTTTAAACTCTTAGACCGTGCTTTTGATGCATCTGCTTCAACACCAACAATTGCCGCTTCCGAAGATTATACAAACGATTCAATTGTAGATATGGAATTCGAACTTGATGATTCAGAACAGTTTGGTTCAGGTTATCATAAGTTTGAAATTACTGGTGCAACATTCCGAGACGATTCTGTTATAACAATGACAACTCTTGATGGAACTCCGATTGTTTGTAATGGTCAGGCCGCTCTTACAAGAACATTGTCAGGCAGCAATAAAGTTCTTACTCTTAAATCAAGCGGTTCAATTTCTTACAACTATGTAATCCGCCAGGCTGCAAAAGTAAAGATTACAAATGTTCAGTTAGACAATGCAGTTGATGGCCAACAAAGTACTGTAACTCTCACCGCATACGATCTTGTTGGTAGAACAAATACAGCCGCCAGCGATTCAATCTGGTATGATGTTTCAAAACCAGAATTAGAAAAACTCTTTACTGCAAATTATGTTCCTTCAAATGCAACATATTACCAGCCAAGCATCAATGTTTACCCACATGCAAACAGTGAGTTGGCAACAGGTGTATCTATTGATTATGGTACACAAGAAAGACAGAAGGGTATTCCAACATTCTATACTGCAACAACATATGAAACAGGAAAATCAATTTCAGCAGGAAAGGTTGTTACAGATTCTTATGGTGCCGTTCTTGGAGTTAGAGGTAAAGATAATGTTATGTTGTGTGGCTGGAGTAGAGCAAAGACATTTATCTACTATTATAAATACTCAGACACAGACACACCTTTCTCAAAATCAAAAACTGCTATCATTGAAAATAATAATAATCCTCTCGTAGATATTAACAATGCATGTAAACCTAACGGAAATAATACTGCACAGAGTACATCTCTCTGGTTAGGCTTCTCTGAAGGAAAGTATTCTGCTGTAATCGTTGACGAAGCTGGTAACGTTAGTGAACCGTTCGATTTTGCAGTTGTGAAGGATATTACAAAGCCTGCAAAAGAATGGGGCAGTGGAAACGACGCAGACAGCCTCAATGCCCGTGTACTTTTACAGAAACCAGATGCATCTGCAAACATATTTACAAATTCTGCTGTTTCTACAATCAGTACCTCTGACGGTTTCCCTAGATTCTGGGGATGCGGTAGTGATCAGGACACCATGAGTGCTAATAGCAGCATGAAAACAAAAAAATATGTAACAAAGAAATCTAGTAATAAGTATAAGATTCAATTAAATCTTGGTGGAACAGTAAGTAATTCAACATTAAGTTCAAAAATTAATGGCGGTGCAGCAAGTGATGTAACTCCATACTCTGATCTTACACCAACAGATACTTCTTCTCCTATTGAAATGTATGCTGTTAGTACATTATATGGTTCATGGCCTGATGCTGATCATCCTTCATACAAATATTGTCCAGTTGTTCCTAGTGGAACATCATTCCCTAGTGGACAAACTTATTCAAATTCTAGTTCTATATGTAAAGATTACTTTGGATATACTAATGGTTTTAGCGACTATTGGTATATATACAATAGTTCTAGTGCTAACTGGCATCCTTATAAAACAAGTACAAGTAGTAATACTGATTCTTACTCATACTCAAGCCTTTCAGTTTCAATTACTAGTTATGTAGATTCAAATAATAACCTTATAATCGAAATTCCAAATACTAAAAGTACAGTACCAATTTCCGTATTCTTAAAAGACGGTTGTGGTAATATGGAGTATGTTGTATGTGGTCTCTATAAGGAAAACGGTTATGATGTTGCCATAAGCTTTGTTATTGATGACAAGCTTGGTTCGGCCCCAACATCAGATGGTATTGTAACAACTCCTTTCATTATTCAGTTCCCATATTCTTATTACGATTCTACAAGTGACGTTCAGTGGGGCGATTATAACTTCCATGTTGGAACTCAGGCTGGAAACTCAGAAGCTCCTTCAAGTCAGTATGGTACTGGAGCAAAGCGCGGATTTATAAAAGACTTTGTAAAACATGCAACTTATTATAACCCTGCTTTAACAGATACAGTTGAAGCAAGACAAATTAAACATTGTTTTGCTTTGCATTTCTTCCCAAATGGTGTTGATAGAAATGAAGCATTAAATATTACAGGAAAAGAATCTATTACCTTTAGTGATGCGGATTGGACAGACACAGAAAAAGCAAAGGGTGTCAGAAAGGCAAGTGCAGAGGATATTTTAGCCGGTAACTACACCTGCCGTGCTTTGCTGTATTGTACTAATACTACCGATGTACCAACTTATGCCCAGATAAAAGCTTGCCACGATGAAGAAATGGCGGCTACAGCAGCTAATAAAACAGGTCAGGTTACAGACTGGTCTTATGTACAGGTTTCTTCTGCTGCAATCGAAGCAATCCTTTTTGTAGACTATCCAAAGCCAAATTATACTAAGCTTAATTGGGATGTTAATGAAAATAATGGCGAACCAAAGCCATTCTATATGTGGTACATCTTTGAAGATGCCGTTGGTAACTACGAATTGGCAAAGGTTGTAAATGACGCCACAAGTGGAAACTATTTAAAGACAATAAATAGTTCTCATTTTGATAAATGGCTCTATGATGCTGAAGCTCCAAAACTTACTATCCGTGGTTCTAAGACAACAGAAAATCCTACTGGTACAAGTCCTGATACTATTACAGCAGCAAATATCAGTCAGTTAGTTCCGACAAACAATGGATTTGTTCCTTATGTAAATGGTAATAACATTTATGTGCATGCATCGAATACTCATACTTCATTACAAAGTGGAGCATCACTTAATAATCCTTCAACACCTGGAATAACACAAACAGCAGATAATAATGCTTATTCAAAATATAATTCTTTTGTTGACTTAGAGGTTTCTGAGCGTACTGGTGTTCGTATGTATGCATGGACTACTTCGGCAAATAGTACTTTTGATTATCCAACGAGTTCATCTAATTATGGATGGCGCGATTATTGGTTATCTTCATCGACTCCATATTGGTATGTTGGTTATGGAGGAATTTCCCCTGTTGATAAAGATATAGGTGATGGTTCGTATAATTATGATAATTGTCCTCAGAGTGCATATTATTATGGAAATACAAATACTGCATATACTGGAGTTTATGCCGGTGTAAAGATTTGTACGACAATTCCTTATGGTAAACTTTCTACTTCTACTGCAACCGAACTCTGGCTCCACGTAATGGACTGGACAGGTAATATTTCTCACTACAGAATGGGTGCGGAAGGTGTTAAGTTTATTAATGACTCAACAGCTCCAACTTATTCTTCAAATGCATTCGATGGTATAACAGAACCAGATCAATATTATATTTCAAAAGCATCAAGTTCTAATCCTGTAGTCAGAATTGCCGGTAATGGTCCTACTGCAAAAGCGGGTTCTGACATTAAACTATATATTCCAAGAACTTGGATTGAAGAAGCAGGATCAGGTATCAAAGGTTATTCTTTCTCTAATACAGGTATAGCAAATGCAACCTATGATGAAAATGGTGATCCATATTTAAATCTTACATACAGCGATTATCATTACACTGATACAGATTCACATGAGAAGACATTCTATGTATATGATAATGTAGGAAATATGTCTGAACGAAAAATCAATCTTGTCTTTGATGATAAGCCTCCAAAGATTACAACGGTTGCCTTTGTAACTAAGCTTGATTCTTCAGACCAGGGTAAATTCTGCGATGCCGACGGAGTTGCAGAACAAGATGGCTATGATGCATTTGGTTCTGTAAGATTCTATGACCATAAAGATAAGAATGATGATAATGAAGACATCAATTTGTATTATGATGATATAGATGGTATAAGTCATTTCAAAGATGGCGAAGTTCAGGAAATTTATATCAGTAAAGCGGGTGCTGTAAAATTCCAGGTTAATTTTGCTTCAGAAATCCTAACCGAAACTGATTATCTTGATGATATTAAGATTAACAGATGGAATACTACAACAAGTAAATGGGAAACAGTAACTTCATGGAAATCAAACAATTCTGATTGGTGGGTAGGAGCTGCTGATACAGGTATCCGTGCAATGGGTACCTCAGATTCTACCGGCTACAACACACTTACATATACAGCCACCGGTACCTACTACCAGATTCTCGCAACTGATATTTCCGGTAACGCAAACTGTCAGTACTTTAAGTTGTATCTCGATAACCAGGGACCTGAATTAACCAAAGATGAACATGGGGCTACAATAAAACCTCAGGTTACAGTTGGAAAAGGTTCTATAAATACAGTTAGCGGTGTTACTTACTATACTGCTGGATCAACTGATGCAGAAGCTTTGAAAATTAATTTTGCAGTACAAGATGGTGGTCTTCCTGGACAAACACTCAAGTATAGTCTTGATGGAACTACTTGGGCTGATGTTCCGGCAAATGGACAAGTAGAATTACTGTTTGATTCTGATGCAACAGGCACTATCCAAGAAATTTATTTGAAAGATATCTTTGAAAATCCGACCACATATACAGGTGGTTATGCTTATGCGGACAGAACTCTTTCAAGTCTTACAAAATATGCTGGCAGTGCCCCTGCTGCATTGACTATTACAACTGAAAAAAGTGGTGGTGTTAATGATACTATAAAGCAAATCAAAACTGCTAAAGTTGACAACAACGGAACTCCTTCCGACTGGCAGCAAAAATATACTCAGCTGTTGGCAAATAACCAGGTTCTTATATCAAATTCAAGTCGAAAGTTATTAAGAATAACTTTCAAAAAACCTTCAAGTAACGATATGATAATGGGTTATATCAGATGTTATGGAAATGAGGAACCTAGTCAGACAAAGGAAACTTATAACTTTATGACTAAACCTACCAGCGATGTTACATTTGATGAAGGTTTACCATTTGAAACCTATCCAACAACTGTTAAGTATTATAAGGTTGACGTAGTTGGTAATATAAGCCCTGCGCTTACATTAACATATACCAATGAAAACCCTCATAAGGCAAAGGATATCACCTTAATTAAAACAATAGATGACGTTAAGACAAAGGACGGTGTTGTTGATTCGGATGTAGTATCTGCTATGAATACAGCTGGTATTGTATTTGCGAAATATCTTGATGTCCCTGATACTGCCAAAAAATATAAGGATTATGAAAAAACAGGATTAAGATATTTCAACGGAGATTATATTGTTTTACGTTGTACTTTACAGGCAAAAGCCGCTCCAGATATTACAGATGTAAATGATGATAATTATTATGCCGAAACACCTTCTTTAGTTGAATTGTGGGATATTTATTCTACTGGTAAAACAAAACGAGGTGAAGCTGATAAAACATCTGCAACTAACTTTAAAGTATTCCCTTCTTCATTAAAAGATGGTGAGCGTTTCTATTGTTATATTGCAATAAAGGATCCTGATTTCGATAACAATGATAGCAGTACTGATTATGGTGGAAGTGTAATCCATGCAATGATTAAAGGTTCCGATGCAGAGTCAACTCTCCAGGCATTGAATACATCCGATGTAGAAAAGTATGGATGGAAGATGGATAATGAAGCTCCGTTTATTCATAGTCATTATGCTGCAACTGTAGAAGGTCATAAAGTATTATATAATTATGCAATTAAAGATTCTGAAGGAACAGATTATACAGGTTCACAGCAAATAGCATACGATAATAATGGTGGTTCAAATCCTACCAACTTGTATTCTGCTGGTTCAAAGCTTTATTGTTATATTAATGTAACACTTAGTGGCACTAAAACAACCTGTATTAAAGATAATTATACAAACTGGCAGCAGATGAAATATAAGTGGGTTATTACAGAAGGTTATAATGCAACTGCTTCTGCAGATGATACTGATTGGATAGATATGACTCCAGCTAATGCTAATTACGTTTATGAATTACCAGAAGTAAAATCACCTCATCAGCGTATTGCACTCTTCCTTATGGATAACCTTGGTAATATCACAGAACCTCATTATATAGGAAAGTCCAATGTCGATGATACAAGTGTTCAGTATTGGCTTATAGACAGAAGTCCTGCTGCAGCCGATATTTCAATCAAGAAGAATACAGGAACAGAATCTGCTCCTGTATGGTCAGACCCTGAATATAGTGCCTCTGCACAAGAGTTTACAGTAAGCTTTGGTGATAACGGACCAGGTGTAGTTATTCATTCTGTTACTGCAGAAAATGCAACAATTTCAAATGTAACATTTAATGATTACAATACACAGCCTGAATCTATTGCAAACCAGGCCTGGGTAAATGTTTCAAGCATTAAGGTAACTCTTACTCCATTTGAAAAAATATGGACTCCACAGCCTGTTACACTTAAGATTAATGGTGTTTCAAAAGATGTATTCGAAATTCCGGTAAGATCATTTACTTCAGATGATATCACATTAACAGATCAAACCTGGACTTCTGGCGATACTGTATACGTTCCAATTTCATTCCCAACTGGCGCAGGTGTTGGAAAGATTACAAGTTATACGGCAAATAATGACGTAACTGTTACTTTGGATACATCAGAAGCTGATAATCCAAGATTTAAATTAACAAGTCTCCCTTCACAGGGCTGGAGCGATACGGTTATTAACATAACTATTAATGGAAGCATCGAAAAGAAAGCACTTACAATTCCTGCAAAGGCTCTTGGAAGTGGTGATATTACTGTTGCTACTGCAGATTATGACGGAACTAAAACAAGTTATGATTTGGCAATAACTTTGAATAATAATGCTCCTGCCAGTGCATTAACAAAGATTACTGCAGATAACGAAGTTTCTGCACAGTTAAGTAATGATAAGACAAAAGTTACTCTTTCAAATATTCCTGCAAAGGGATGGACTGAAAAGAAAATTAAGCTCACAGCAAACGATACAATTGATCTTGGAATTGTTTTGACTGTTCCTGTAAAGGCTCTTGCTGCTACAGATATTGTAAGCATAGGTGATGCTGTAACTGAAAACAATACAACAACTGTAACAATCAATTTGAAAGAAGGAGTTCCAGATTCTGCTCTTGAAACTGCAGGTGTAACCGTAACTCCAAGTTCAGTTCATGCAAATTTGGCAGGTCATGTAGTTACCTTAACTGATATTCCAGATGCTGGATGGGATGAGCAGAAGATTAAACTCACTGTTGGTTCTGATCTTATGTCTAAGGATGTTTTGACAATTGCTCCTAAGAATCTTGCCGCTACAGATATTGCAAGCATAGGTGATGCTGTAACTGAAAACAATACAACAACTGTAACAATCAATTTGAAAGAAGGAGTTCCAGAATCAGCTCTTTCTAGAGCAGGTGTAAGTGCAGACCACAATGTATCAACCAGCCTTTCAGGTACCACAGTTACTTTGAGTAATTTCCCAGCTGCTACATGGACTGCACAGGATATTACACTCACTATTGGTAGCAGTCTTGCCTCTCATGTAGTTTATACAGTTCCTGCTAAGACTTATGATTCTAATTGTATTACGATAGATCTTAAATCAAATACTTGGCCTGCAGATGGTAACTGGAGTCAGGCTACAATAGAAGTAACTTCAGAACTTCCAATTGATAATATAGAGACAACAAATGCTGATATGTTTACTGTTACAGTAAACAATAAGTGGAATGACGATAAGACTGCTTCTGTAAATCTTGCAAAAGCTACAGGTGATAATGCTGTAACTCCAACAGAAGCTGGTATTGTCATCAAAGTTATAACAAAAAGTAGCGCTTCTGCAAACAAAGGGGTTTATAAAGAGATATCAAGCAATCCAAACCGCTTCTTCGGTCGCTTAATTTCTGGCAAAGGTGATCAGGATGTTTACACCTTCGGTGATTCACCAAAGACAGCAGGTGCTTTGCAGACTCATGTTGTTGAAGTTCCAAAGTTCATCCAGAAGTTCTGGCAGAACGATGAAACTGCTGCAGACGAAGTTGCATCAACTGTAACTAAAGAAGCTAAGAAAGCAGAAAAGAAATCTTCAAAGAAGTCTACCAAGAAAGCTGCTAAGAAAGCAGTCGAAACTGTAACAGAAACAGCTGCCGCTATTGCAGTTACAGAGCTTCCATCAGAACTTCTTGAAGAACCTGTTGCCGACGATCAGCTTGCAATGATTCTTCCTAAGACTGCAAATACTGAAGAAGTTGTAGAAGTTGAAGCAACACTCCAGACTGCTCCGCCAGAAACTGTAATGCCTGCCGAAGATACTTCTTCAGAAAAGCATTCTTCTGCCGCAATTTGGGTTGTGCTCATTGCTGTGTTGGCTTCTGTTTGTGGATTGAGATTTATTAAGAGACGTAAGGTTTCTGCATAGAAATTGAATTACCTGATAGGTAATATAATATTTGACATTAAAATTGTCTTGTATTATAATTACCTAAAAGGTAATTTAATGGAATTGCAATACATAAATAAATCAATTCAAGAATATTTCTCAGATTTATGCGATGTTGCCAATTCTAAAAATTTACTTCAAAAAAAGATTGGTCAAATACTTGCGAAAAATTCCAAAAGAAGAATAGATCATCTTAAAATTACACAGACGTTTCAAAAGTATCTGGACTTTCATATTGGTAATCCACATAGTCTTACAGGTTCCCTGTCAGGATTTTATGGTGTGGATTTAGATTCTCACACAAGATTAATAATTCAACCAATTCCTCCGGATTTGTCTTCCGAAGCATTAAAAATCTGTGAAAAGGTAATGATTATTGGAATTGTAGATTATCATGGAGATAAAAATGAGTGGCTTATCGCGTGAAATGATTATACATCCTGGCGAAACGTTAAGAGAAGTTTTGGTCGAAAGAGATATGTCTCAGCAAGAGCTTGCACTTCGAACAGGGATGACTCCAAAACACATAAGTACAGTTCTTAATGGTGAAAAAAATATTTCTGTAAGTTTTGCAAAAAAACTTGAATATGCATTATCAATTGATGCGGAATTTTGGATTGGATTGCAAGCTTTATACGATAGAGAACTGTTGGATTTCAATGAGCTACATTCCATATCACAAGAAGAAATAAATATTTTTAAATCAATGAAAGAAGCTTTTTGTTTCATTGTAGATAATGCTTTTATTCCTGTTATCAAACAGACAGAACAGAATATTTTAGAATTACGAAAATACTTAAATGTATGTAATTTGGCCTGTATTCCTTCATTAATTTCTTCGGGGGCTTTTAGAGCACAAACAAAATCAGAGTGTAATCCTTATATTCTTTTTGCATGGCAAAGAATATGCGAATCATTGGCTGAAAATATTACCACTCCTATTCTTTCCTATGAAGAGCAATGTAAAAATCTTATCTCAATCTGTCCAAAAATAAAAGAGTTATCATTGTTATCACAAGAAAAATTCATTCCAAAGCTTCGTGAATATTTTTCATTATGTGGAATCTCATTTGTGCTTGCACCTTCATTTAAAGGGGCTCCTGTGCAGGGATTTATAAAAACGAATCCTGATGGAAAAACTATAATAAGTCTTACATTTCGTCAAAAAAGAGCTGATGTTTTTTGGTTTACAATATTCCACGAAATTGCTCATTTCATTAACGGAGATTCAAAACAAAAGTTTCTAGATTTTGAATCAGTTGAAAATAATAAAGAAATAAAAGCTGATTATTTTGCTCAAAATGCTTTAATTGATAAAAATTCATATGAAGATTTCATCAAGTCAAATAATTTTTCATTGAATTCAATAAATACGTTTGCCAAGAGTCAGAAAATTTTACCTGCTATTCTTATAGGCCGCTTGCAAAAAGAAAAGTATCTTAAATGGTCAGAATATTCAGAGCAACTTGAAAAGTATGAAAATATTTATAATTTCGTGAAATAATTTTTTATTCTGTCCAATCCTCAAGCATCAAATTAAACTCATCTGAAAAAATCTTAAAATCTTTTGTGTTGTTGGTAACTAAAATCAGGTTGTTGGCAATTGCAATTGAAGCGATTTGGGTGTCTAGAATTGGGGTAGGTTTTCCCTGAGGCAGGAGGCGGCTTGTTATGTCGCCATTTATTGTTGCGGCGTGGATGTCGTAGGGGATTACGGGAAAGGCGGGTTGTACATAATCAATCA
>CAMKDH010000007.1 GCA_946411215.1 uncultured Treponema sp.
GGTCAGTACTACCAGCACTTTGACCAGATGAAGCTCAAGGGCGACGTAAAGGAATTCTTTATTGAAGATTACATTCTTTGGATGACAAAGGAATCTACCGGGGTTCAGCGTCTTGAAAAAGATGTACGCGGTATTTTCTGGCGCAATATGCCGTTCCCAAAAGAACTCAAGGAAGATTTGCGCAGACGTTCTCTTGTATATGATGAACTTTGCAAGAAGGATGCTAACCGAGAAATGAGTGATGGATATTAATCCGTATCACTCCCCACTGAGCGCTATTACCGGGTCCAACTTTGCGGCTCGGCTTGCTGGGTTCAAACCAAAAAAGATTCCTACAAAAACGGAAAATATAAACGCAATTATGCAGGCCTGTGTATTAATTACATAGGCCTGTTTTTGTACATACTCAACTGCAAGACTTATGAGTATGCCAAGTATCACTCCAAAAAATCCGCCGATTAAAGTTATGCTTGCAGACTCAACCAGAAACTGCTGACGAATATCATTAGGGCTTGCTCCAAGTGCTTTACGGATTCCTATTTCCTGTTTGCGCTCAGTTACAGTAACAATCATGATATTCATAATTCCAATACCACCAACCAAAAGTGAAATTGCAGCTATGGCACTAAGCATTTTAGCCAGGGTCGAAGTAATACTGCTTATCTGATCTATCATTGTCTGCATTGTAGTTACATTTATAGAAGTGTCTGTTCCGCTGAGCGACGTACAATAATCTTTGATTTTATCGACAATTGCAGTAGCCTTTTCGTTTGAAACAGCCTGAACCATAACAATTGCAGCATCTGCATTAGGCTGGATTTTTTTATCATAAAAACCGCGTGGAATAAAAGCGGCTCCATTTTCCATTCCGGTTGTCTGTTCCTTAAGAACACCAATTACTTCAAAGCTGAACGAAACCTTGCTTATTACAACAAGGATTTTTTTACCTACAGCGTCACCCGCCGGAAAAAAGCTCAAAGCAGTATCATGATTCAAAATGATTTTTTGTGTTCCTTCCTGATCGTCTGTTACAGTAAAGAACCGGCTGCCCTCTTCGAGTTCCATGCTAAGTGCTTCAAGATATCCTTTTTCTACGGCAGAGCAGTTTACTGAGTTAGAAGTCTCTCCATAAGTAATTGTTGCATTTACAGAATTCTTGTACCAGATCTGCTTTATGTCTTCTACATTATCAAAAAGATTGTCGCGGAAGGTTTCATTAAATTTAAGGGTAACAGCACTTCGTCTTCGCCACATGCCGCCTGCAGAAACGCTTACCATATCAAGGCCAGCAGAACCAAAGGTATCGGCAACTTTTTTTGTGGAGCTTGAACCAATGCTTGTAATTACAATGACAGACGCAACTCCAATAATAACTCCAAGCAGCGAAAGAAAGGTTCGTGTTTTATTGCGGACAAAATTATTTAGTGCATTTATAAAGTCTTCCCACATAATTACTCCGTTACCTGACCGTCCAGTATTTTAATACATCGCTCTGTCGAAGCGCCAATTCCAGGGTCGTGAGTTACAATAATAACTGTAGTTCCCTTTTCGCGGTTGATTGTCTTAAAAAGTTCCATCACCTGTTTTCCGGTTGAAGAATCAAGAGCGCCGGTTGGCTCGTCTGCAAGAAGGATTTTTGGTTCTGTTATCATCGCTCTTGCAATTGCAACACGCTGCTTTTGTCCACCGCTAAGTTCATGAGGACGATGTTTTAATCTGTCGCCAAGGCCTACCGCTTCAAGCGCTTTCTTTGCCCGTTCTACACGTTCACTTTTTTCAACCTTCTGATATTTTAAAGGGAGCATTACATTTTCCAGAACATTCATCGAAGGTATAAGATGATACTGCTGAAAAACAAATCCAACTGTCTGATTTCGTAAAACGGCTAGCTCCTTTTCTGTCATCTTTGCAGTTTCTTTTCCGTTGATTTCTACAATACCGGAGGTTGGTCTGTCCAAACAGCCAATCATATTCATACAGGTAGATTTGCCGGAACCGGAAGGACCCATGATAGAAAGAAATTCTCCCTGCGCAATTTCAAACGAAATGCCCCGCAAAGCATGAACTTCGCTTTCGCCCATAGAGTATGTTTTTACTACATTATCAAGTCGCACAACGATATTAGACATAAAGCTCCATTAGAATGGCATTCCTCCGCCTGGGAATCCGCCGCCTGCAGGAGGCATGCCGCCACCAGAAGGTCTGTTGCCCTGTCTGTTTCTTCCCGCTGCACTTCCCGATTTTGGAATTTCTCCAGCCTGCAAAAGAACTTCGCCGCCATTAAGACCGCTCAAGATTTTTACATAATTGCGTCCGTATGGCTCAACTTCTACATATTTTTTCTCGCCAGTTTTTGCAAGAATTACATAAGGCTTTCTGTCTTCATAACCAATTGCATAACGCTCAACTGTAATATTTTCTACAGGCTCTTCAATCTGAATTTTTCCTGTGAACGAATAGTTTGGTAAAATCTCAGGAGGATAATCATCTACACGAATCTGTGCTTTTACAACAGAAGCACCACGGCTTGTAAGCTCACCAATTGCAGGCCAGCCTGTAACATAGCCTCTTCCTTCTGTAGACGAAGCATTAAAATTAAGAATAACAGTCTGACCAACTACAAGCTTTGCAACATCAGTTTCTGGAACTTCAACCTCGGCAGTAAGGTAATCAATATTTACAAGAGTTCCAATTTTTTCACCACGCTCTACAGAGTTTCCTTCAACCGCATCCATCTCTACAACAATTCCGTCAAATGAAGCAACAATTTTTCTATCTGCAATTTTCTGGACAAGAGCAAGACGCTGTGTTTCCATAAGTTTAAGATCTCGCGGAGAACCCGTAAGCTTTGTTTTTGCCATTTCGTAATCATGCTTTTCAAGATTATAAACCTGATCAGAATCATCAAGCTGAACAAGAATGTCGCCTTTTTTTACAGAGTCGCCTTTCTTTACAAAAACACCCATTACAGTTCCATCTCCAAGCGCATTTAAAGTCTGCTGTTCAGCGGCCGAAACTGTTCCAGAAATTTCAATCACGTTTTCATATATTTCTTTATTTACTGTATAAGTATTCTGAACGCTCTTATCTCTGTTCAAGAAAAATCGAAGAGAAATTAAAACTCCGGCAACAACAAATGCCACAACCAGAATGATGATAAAAATCTTTAAGCCCTTTTTCATTTTCTTCTTTGCCATGATGCTACTCCACGAATTTTGCCTTTACCTCATCGTTATAAACAATCAAGTCTATACGATTTATCAGCCCTTTAACTTTTGACTGAATTGTATTTATTGTAGCAGAAACATAATCTCTTTCAGAAATAAATCCACGCTTATAATAATCAAGCATTTCTTTTTCTACGTCTGCATACATCTTATAATTCTTATTGTTTGTTTCTTCAGACCATTTAATATCTTCAAGCTGGATTTTCATTTCGCGAACAACTTCTTCATAATCAGTATACGCAGAATCTACCTTCATCTGTTCCTGCTCAATTTCGATTTCTGTAAGCTGATCATTTATCGTATTTTTCTTAAAAGTGTTAGGCGTGTAAGTTATGCCTAACGAAACAGAAGGAGAAGACGCACCACTGTCGCCGGAAGAAACAGGAACATGAACTCCCGCGTTAAGGCCAATTCCTTGATAAGCAGCAGCGACTCCCGCATCCACTGTATTTGAATTTCCAGTTGTAGAATTCTTGTATGTGTACCCGCCGTTTGCCGAAAGTGTAAAATCTCTTGCAGCATCACGCGACATCTGATTTAATTTCTGATTCCACAAATTGCTTTCTATCTGTTTGTAATTTTCTGCTGTATAATTATTTATATCTACGGCTTCAACAACCGGAATATCATCCGGAATTAATTGTGTAAAATCTGTATCTTCAGGAATTTCAATTTCATAACCGCAGTCAAAATAAAAGAATTTGTAATCAATAATAAGCGAATGAATTGCAACCTCAAGTTCATGCTCAAGATTAAGCACTTTCATTTCTTCTTTAATGTATGACGAAGAAGTTTTTGAATATCCCTGAAGCTTGATTTTTTCAAACTCAATATATTCATCATTAAGCGAATTCTTTTTTGAAACAATATTCAGGATGCTCGAAAGTATGGAACTTATGTTTTTGTAAAATGTCTTTTCCTTTTCTACAGCCTTTGAAGTAAGATTTCTTTCTGCTTCGAGCACTGACCTCTGAGCTTTCAAAAGTGAAATTTCGCGTTCTGTTTTATTTGAAGAAAGAATATCCACAGATATTGCAGCACTCGCACTGTCAAAACTAGCCTGCCCATCCTGAACACTCATCTGACCATTTACGTTCAAACCAAGATTGTTGTATTGCGGCAAGGTTGCGTTTACACCAGGATATACCTTAAAGGAACTGTTATCTCCAAAGGTAAAGGTCATATCGCCGCTCGAAAGCTTTAAGTAAAAGCCTTTATCTATCTGAGTAAGTTCGTTATTAAGTTTTGATTTTTGCAATTCGAGTGCAAGATTTTTTAATTCTGAATCGCGCTCAAGATATGCAGCCAGAAGTTCCTGTGTTGGAATAAGCTCTACAGCGTTAAGGATATTAATTGTAAAAATGGCTGCAAGGACCGCAAGTGATATTCGCTTCATAAAAATCCTTATATTAATAATCTTACTAAACGCAGGAAAAATCCATATAAGGATTGTTATATAACATGATTTTAATAGGCTTATGCTCCAGCACCCGCAAAGCTTCCTATAATATCTGCACCACTAATAAACGTAGCAACTGAGCTTCCAAGTGATGACAAAATAAAAATCAACAAGATGCGAAGAATACGGTTTTTATAAAAGCCTATAAATGTTACATCATCCTGGAGTGTTTCCATGTCGCGAACCTTTGGCTTACAAACAAAGGCCTGCACAATTGCTGTAACAAATCCGCAGCCAATAAACGGACAAAGCGATGTAATTGGAGCACTCACAAATGCAACAAGAATTGTAATTGGATGCCCCGCTGCAAGCAAAGTAAGAGCTGCTGCACAAGTTCCATTCCACAATATCCAGGATTTTATCATCTGAGTTCCAAGCTGGGTCCCGCCATAAATAAAGCCTGCAACAATAAGACCAACAATTGCAATAGGAATAATCCAGGCTGCAATTTTACCGCCCGCTGTTTTTGGAGGCACTACATCAATCTGTTCAAGATCTGCATTTTGCCCGCCGGCAATTTTTGCAAGATTTTCAACAACACCATCAAGATGACCAGCACCCAAAACAGCAACAACATTGTTTCCTTTGCTGTCCCAGATTTTCTGAGCAAGATAAACATTTCGTTCATCAATGAGAACTTCTTTTACAACAGGCATGTAATCTGCAAGCTCGTTCATCATCGAATCCATCTCATTTTTTTCTTTGATGTTTTCAATGTCCTGAGCGCTCATATCTTCTTTGCTGAAGGCACTTGATAACAAAGTTGCGAGCAGCTTGCATTTTCCCCAGAAGGAATTTTTTGCCCAGGCCCGCTTTAATGTAATTTGAATTGCGCGGTCTGCCATAACAGTCGGAATGTTAAGTTCATCGGCAACCCTCATTGCCGCAAGCATTTCGTCACCAGGATTTACGCCAACATTCTGGCCCATTCTGCGCTGGAACGAAGCAAGTACAAGATTTGCAAGAAGAAGGAATCCTTCGCCACGACGAAGAACCTTTACAATATCAAGCTCTCTATATTTATCTTTATTACGGATTGAATCCGCACGTTTTTCATCAAGTTCTATTGCAACACTGTCTGGCTTAAGTTCTCTGATTGTTGTTTCTACTTCTGCTACACTTTCTGCCGAAACATGCGCTGTACCAATTAAAGTAATTGTTCTTTCTCCAAAAGAAAGAACCCTCTGCAACTGACTCATAAACCAAGTCCCCACTCTGCTATTCTATATTCAAAGAACATTGGTGCCTGCATAGATGCTACCTTGGCATAATATTCCTGAGCTGCTTCTATTGAACCATTTACTTCATAGAAGAGCCCCATATAAAATAACATTTTACCCCGTTTATTGCTATTGTCTTCTTTATTTATTTTATTTAAAAGTGTTGTTTCTGCGTTCTTGCTGTAATTATCAACATAAAGGCGAACAAGGTTATATTCTGCAGAATCCCGCTCAAGCTTTTTCATTAAATCCTGGGCAATCTTTTTTGGAGTATTTCTGTCGCCCTCTTTAAGATACATTGCAATGTTCATAAGCTGATAAGACCAGTTATCGCTGTAAGAATATGCCTTGTTAAACAGCTCACGTGCATTCTTATAATTTCCAAAATGATATTCAAGAATTGCAGTAGATTCATAAGCATAATAATAATCAGGATTTGTGCGGATAACTTCTCTGTAATTATACAAAGCCTGATCAAACTTTTCCTGTTCATCATAAATGCCCGCAAGATAAGCATAAGCAAGGAAGTAATCAGGAAGGATTTCTACAGCTTTATTCCAGCATTTAATAGATTCACTGTATTTACCCTGATAGCGGTAATATGTTCCCATATCAAGATAAAAATCATAATTCTCAGGATCATAAACTAAAGCATCCTGTGTAAGCTTAATTGCGCGCACATAATTGTAATCTTCGGCGGCAAGCTTTCCCATAAGGGCAAGAGCCTGAGAGTTTGTAGGGTCGTGGTCCAATATTGTCTGACATACATTTTTTGCAAGCTTAAGGTCGTCCATGTAATATGTCATTTTTGCATAACCATAAAGCGCATCAGAGTTATTTGGATCTGATTTAAGGGCTTTTCCATAAGCATCACGTGCAAGCTTCCATTTGTGGTTAAGTGCCTGCTCATCACCCTGCATGATATTTACCTGAACATTATATGGATCTGCTGCAAGAATTGCTTTTGCAGCGGCTTTATATGCGGTACTGTCGCCCTTTGCTTTTGCACAAAGAGTTTTGATTTCAAGTGCAGTAAGGTTAGAAGAGTCAACCGCAAGTACCTCATCTGCAACATTAATTGCCATATCATAATCGCCGTCAGAAACATAAAGAGAAGCAAGAACAAGCTTAAGCTCTAAATCACCCTTGAGTTCCGAAGGAATTTTATCAAAAAGCGCAATTGCACCCTTTACATCACCCTTATCAAGCAAGGCCTGAAGCTTTTTTGCAAATGCAACATTTGGAGGATCTTTTGGTTCATCAGGCTTCTTCTGCTCTTTTGCAGGCTTAGTTTCGGCAGGTTCCTTAACAACTTCCTGTGGTTCCTGTTTCTGCTCTACTACAGTCTCTTCTGGTTCAACAACATCAGTTGTTTTACAGCTCCACAAACCAAAAGAAAGAACAAAACCAGTCAAAAAAATCAGCAAGATTTTACTTTTATTCATAATTTAATCCTTGTCCTGTATAGTTGAAAGTCCCTCATTTTTTAGCTAAACTATAACTACAATGAACATGCGCGTTATAAGGAAAGCAATAGGGCTTCTGATTGTCGATATCGTTATTATCATCGGCATTTTTATTCTTCAATTTAGAACAGATTCTTCCATACTCAAAAAAATCGGAAATCTTCAAATTTCAATGGCAACGACAGATTCTGAAACCGATTCCTATGCCCTCCAGAATAAACTGGAAATTTCTTATAACGGAATCACGCTCCATAGCGACGACCAAAATAGTATTAAGATAATACAGAAAGATGAGCCTGTTGCCAAGAACATCCGCTTAATTTCTTACACAGAAGATGAACTGCAGTATACCTTTAATTTTACAGATGATATCAGCCTTGTAGTAATGCTTGCCCAGAAAGAAGGAGATTCTCCTCTTACAGTTTATGCAGACATTCCAAAAGACATTACCGATTTATATATTCCATTCAATTTCTCTTATAACACAAAGATTTTGAATCAGGAAAACAACAGGATTCTTATAGAAGGCAAAAAGCAGAATTGGAGCGTAAATGCTTCGGAAATCGTAGAAAATTACCTTCACCTGACTTATGCCGACAACCTTGCACACTACGCAATCTACGACGAATCAAAGAAATTTACACTTGATGACCTTGTTAATCTTGCAAGCGCCGAAAAGAGTGTTTACGACCAGACTGTAAATACAATTAATACAAACCTCATCAATACATTTAAGTCTTCTTTGAACGAAAACAATTTCACAGAACAGGCTGTTGTTGCATATATTTCTGCAATGGCTAAAAACGGTAAGTATAAAGCCGCAATTGATGATATTCCTCAGGATTACAGAAAGAGCGACACTAGAACATATCTTTCGGCTCCTTTCCTGAACAGTCTTGCAAGCATGAATACAAAGCTTGATTCTATTGTCAAAGATTCAAACAACAAAATTAAGGTTGCTGCTGCTTCCGGATTGCTCGACATCTTTACAATTCCAAATCTTGCGGCCCGACTTTGCATTTACAGCGACAAAGCTGATGTTGCTACAGTTCTTAGAAATACAGCTGTTGCCGATGTTTCTACACTTTCGCTTGCACAGATTTCTGGAATTTTACGTACTTATGTTGAATTGCTCGATCTTAATGCGGACTATGCAGCTATACTCGAACCGGTTCTTGAAAAATGTATTCAGAGAATTACCGAAGCCTGTACATTTGAAAATGACGTCCTTACAATCTCCGAAAATGACACCTTCCTTTCTGTAGTTCAGGCTGCCGAAACCGGTATTTCATTAATGCGCTATGGTATGGCTATACGAAATGATACTTACACAAAAGCCGGACGCGTAATTGTTAATTCATACCTTGGCGAAAGTTCATCATTCGACTTGCGTACACTTTCAACAATTTATCCGCTCCTTGCTTATGATAATACCTTCTATCCACATATTCAGATTATTCATGGTTCGGGTAAGGATGTTATGTGGGCATGGACATGTGCAAACAGCATTAAGTATGCAACAGATGATGAAGGAGCTCTTGTTCTTTCTATAGACTTCCCTCTTGAATATACTCATTACGTAATCTTCAAGGGTATCCCAGCCTTTGAACAGATTTTCATCTACGACATGGCATTCCGTACAGACCCACGCTTTGAAACATACAATTCTTCGGGTTATGTATATAAATCTGACACACAGACCTTGCTTCTCAAGTCTCGACATAAGAGCCAGCTTGAAAAGGTTAGAATGTCTTATAAACCAATTGCAAAACCAGCTCCTGCTCCAACACCAAAACCAAAGGAGACGGAAAAGACAGAAACTGTTACTGAAACTACAGAAACAGAAAGCACTGATAATTCTTCAGAAAATACTTCATCTGCAAGTCCTTCGACAAGCTCAGAAAGCACTTCTGGCACAGGGACTACATCGGATGCTGAACCCACAAATACAACAACAGAATAAGGAAAAATTATGGCAAAAACATTTGATGACAAAAAAATCATTTACACAATGGATCGTGTAGGTCGCGCCTACGGAACAAAAGTTGTACTCAAGGATATCAGCATTTCATATTTTTATGGTGCTAAAATTGGTGTAATCGGACCAAACGGTTCTGGTAAATCTTCTCTTTTTAAGATTCTTGCAGGTATAGATAAAGACTACACAGGAGAAACTTCTCTGGCCCCTGGTTACTCAATCGGGTACCTTGAACAGGAGCCATATCTTGAGCCTGGAAAAACTGTAATGGATATTGTAAAAGAAGGCGTAAAACCTATTACAGACCTTCTTGCTGAATTTGATAAAATCAACGAAGCCTTTGGCGACCCAGATGCCGATTTTGACAAGCTGTGTGCACGTCAGGCCGAAGTTCAGGAAAAGCTTGATGCGTGCGATGCATGGAATCTTGATAACAATCTTGAACTTGCTATGGAAGCTTTGCGCTGTCCTCCACCAGATCAGGTTGTAGATGTACTTTCGGGTGGTGAACGCCGTCGTGTTGCTTTGTGCCGATTGCTTTTGCAGCAGCCTGACATTCTGCTCCTCGACGAACCTACAAACCATCTTGATGCCGAAACTGTAGCATGGCTTGAAAAACATCTCCACGACTATCCTGGAACTGTTATTGCAATTACCCACGACCGCTACTTCCTTGATGATGTTGCAGGCTGGATTCTGGAACTTGACCGCGGAGAAGGATATCCATTCAAAGGTAACTACTCAAGCTGGCTCGAACAGAAAAACCAGCGCCTTGCCCTTGAAAGCAAACATGAATCTGAACGCCAGAAAGAAATCCAGCGCGAATTGGAATGGATTCACATGGGCGCAAAAGGACGTCAGGCAAAACACAAGGAACATATTACACGCTATAACGAACTCATGGCTCAGGAAAGCAAGAAACAGCTTAAAGATGCCCAGATTTCTATTCCAGCAGGACCAAGACTAGGCGGTCAGGTAATTGATATTGAAAATCTTACAAAATCTTTTGACGACAAGCTTCTTTTTGAAAACCTTAACGTTCATATTCCAGCAGGTGCCATTATTGGTATTGTTGGACCAAACGGTGCCGGTAAAACTACACTCTTCAAGATGATTGTAGATGCAGCAGGCATGGAAGGCGGAGAAAAGCCAGACAGCGGAACTATTAAAATTGGTTCAACTGTAAAGCTTGTATACGTAGACCAGATGCGCTCTACCCTCGATATGGATAAAACAGTTTATGAAACTTTGGGTGGCGGTGGAGACCTTGTAAAGCTTGGTGCCGTTGACGAAAAAGGCCGTGCTCTTGAAGGTGGTGTACGCGAAGTAAATGCTCATGCCTACTGCGGATGGTTCAACTTTGCAGGCCCAGATCAGAATAAAAAAGTAAGCGTACTTTCTGGTGGTGAACGAAATCGTCTTAATCTTGGACTTATGCTCAAAGAAAGCGGAAACGTCCTGTTATTCGACGAACCTACAAACGACCTTGATGTTCAGACTGTCCGTGCTCTTGAAGAAGCCCTTGAAGACTTTGCAGGTTGTGCCCTTGTAGTAAGCCACGACCGCTGGTTCTTAGACAGAATCTGTACACATATTCTTGCATTCGAAAATAATTCGGAAGTTCGTTTCTTTGAAGGCAACTGGTCTGAATATGCAGAATGGAAGATGAAGGAATTCGGCGAAGAAGCAGGCGTTCCAAAAAGAACTGTTTACAGAAAGCTCAGCCGTTAGACTATCTTCTATTCAGGAGTGCATCCAGCGAATACATTGCACCAAGAGCTGTCTTGCACTCCAGGAATATCTTTCCAAGATTAGGATCAAAATGAGATCCAAATTCTTTTTCCATAATCTCAAAAGCAGTATCGTAATCGTAAGCATCTTTATAACAGCGTTTTGTAACAAGCGCATCAAATACATCGGCAAAAGCCATTATACGGGCTTCAATAGGAATCTCTTCACCTTTTAGACCACAAGGATAACCTTCTCCATTCCATCTTTCATGATGATAATGAGCAACATTCACAGCAATCCTCTTAAAATTTTCATCATCAACTTCACGAAGAACACCAAGAACGATTTTTGCACCTTCTGTTGTGTGTTCTTTCATTTCATCATATTCTTCCGGAATAAAGCGACCGGGCTTTTGAAGAACCGCATCATGAACAGCAATCTTTCCAAGGTCGTGCATAGGAGCTGCTTTGATAACGTTTAAATAAAATGTGTTATCAAGATAATCATATTCCTTGTGCTTTTTAATCTGATCAACAAAAATGCGAACACCTTCACTTGTTCTGCGGATGTGGTCTCCCGTACTGTTATCACGGCTTTCAACCATGCTCGCAATTCCGGTAATAATTGAATCCTGAATATGAACAATTTTCTGAGTTTTTTCTTCTACCTGAAGTTCAAGAGAATGCTGATTTCCTTCAAGATTATCAAGGCGCTTCTGATGTAAAGAAACATCCCTCATTTCTACAAGATAACCTACAATCCTGTCGCCGTTTCGAATATACCTGATTGTAGCCATTGCAGTGATTTCGCCATTTATAATCTTAAGCTCATTCTTATCACCAGTTTCCCACTCGTCAATCCATTTTAAGATTATTGAATAATAAAGCGAATCTTTAGTATTAAGTTTTTCATCAATTACAGCCTTATGCAATTCTGGGATTAATTTTTGTGCAAATTCATTACAACCCAAAAAGTGACGCCTGTTATCAAATGTAATATAACCATATTCCTGACGCTGATTATATACATTGATAAGATTCTCGCTCATATCGTACATACTTGCACGTTTAAATACTGCAAGAAGAGCGGCCAGCAAAATGATATTTATAAAAGGATATATTTCAAATTTAACCCTGAGCATACGGGTAATACCCGCAGCAAGAATAGTAATAATAAGGATTACCAGAAGATACTTAACAGTCCTTACCGAAATCTTACGTTCCTGCTTAATCGATATAACACTAACACCAATACACGCAAGGAATGTAATAACAATAAACGTTGGATAAAGAAAATACAGAATACCAAAATCCTTCAAAAGGAAGGTAGATCCGTAATACATCTGAATATCAAGATTCTTAAAGAATATATCTGTATGATTACAAACAGCAACAAGCACCATTATTACAAAGGCTACAAGAAAGAATGTTCGTTCAATATGTTTGTTAAGCTTAAATGTACAGATATCTGAAATTACAAAAAACAAAAATACAAAAGTTAGGGTATTACCAATAAAATAGATTTGAGTACCACAGAGAGCTTCTCCTACAGTACTGGAAAATGATTCAAATGCACAACCATAATTTGCAACAAATGAAACAATAAATAAAATCATTCTGTTCTGATTATTTTTTCCAAGCCGACTTTCATAAAAAACAATCAGCTCTAGAAGAGAAATAAAAAATGCCAGTAAATATAAAACTCTTAACACTTATATTAATTATAAACGGTTTTTGTAATTTGTATATAAAAATTTTTTCCAAAAAAAAGACTGCCCGAGTGGACAGCCTTTCCTTTGTCGCGGTCCCTGAACTTGTCGAAGGGCCGCCAACATTAAATGTTACTCTTTTACACCACCAATTGTCATACCAACAACAAAGTACTTCTGTACAAATGGGTAAACAACCAGAATTGGCAAGGTTGCTACTACTGTAATAGAAGAACGAATACTGATTGGTGTAGACATTGAAGTCATAGCACCAGAAGAAGCTGCAACTGCCATAGAACCGGCATCTGCAGCGGAAGCACTCTGGTTTTGACTTGCCTGTAAGTAAGACATAAGTACATATTGCAAAGAATGCAGACTTGGTTTGTTAGAACAATACAAGTAGGTATCAAACCAGCTGTTCCATGCATTTACAGCTACGAACAAAGAAATCATGGCAATAGAAGGAACAATAAGAGGCATAATAATGCTCATGAAAATCTTAAACTCGTTAGCACCGTCAATACGGGCAGATTCAACAAAGCTATCTGGAAGTCCGTTTATGTATGTTCTTACAAGAATAAAGTTGAATACATCTACAAGACAAGGAATGATATAAACTGAATACTTACCAATAAGATGAAGATTTTTAATGAGCATGTATCCAGGAATCAAACCTGCGTTTACATACATAGAAATAACAATTATAGATGTAAGAGGTCTACGGATTACAAATTCCTTACGGCTGAGTGCATAAGCCATCATACTTGTACAGAATACGCACAAAACTGTCTGAACAATTGTTCTTGTTACAGAAATAATTCCCGCATGGAAAATTTCATCAGTAGTAAAAAGGTTAGCATAGTTCTGCCAGGTAAACCTACGAGGCCATAACTTAATACCACCCTTCAAAGCATCAAGACCTTCGTTGAAAGAAATTGCAACAGTATTCCAGAAAGGATATACAGTAGCAACTACTACAAAAGCCAGGGTCAAAAAGATTATAGTATCAAAAATAATATTACTAATCTGAGTCTGCCTTTTAGCAGCATAATATTGATTAAGTTTCTTTTCTTCTGTCATATTAATCGCTCCTCACCTGCTCTCTTAGCGAGCCAGTTTGCTAAAAGCAAAAGAATGATATTAACACCATTCTTAAAGATACCGGCAGCAGTTGCAAGAGAGAAGTTAAACAGTTTGAAACCAAACTTCAATACGTACAGGTCAATTGTATTTGCATAGTCAATGATAAGTCCATTCTGTAAGAAGAACGGCATTTCAAAGTTAGCATCAAGAATATGACCGGCCGACATAATCATCATGATGATGATTGTTGGTTTAATTCCCGGCAAAGTAATGTGCCAGATTTTTCGTAAACGACCACAACCGTCAATCTGAGCAGCTTCGTACAAGCATGGGTCAATGGCAGTCATTGCACCAAGATATACGATTGTATTCCAACCAACTTCCTTCCATACATAAGTCCATCCAATGATATGCCAGAAGTATTTTGGAGTAGCCAGCCACTGTACAGGTTGTTTTGTAAGATGGAGACCCATCAATATGTTATTTAAAGTTCCGTCTTCAACGGAAAGAACATTCGCAACCAAACCCGTTACAATTACCCAAGAAAGGAAGTGCGGGAGATAAGATACAGTCTGAACAAAGCGTTTAATTCCAATAACGCGTACTTCGTTCAAGAATACTGCAAGCAAAATTGCAGTAATATAACCAAGAGCCGTACTTATAAGGCTCATACAGATTGTATTTCTTAAAGCAAGAAGGAATTCCTTGCTCTTAAAAAGTTCTACAAACCAATGGAATCCTACCCATTCCTGTTCACCAAAAGACAATTGAGGTTTGTATCTTTGGAAACCCATTGTCCAACCCCAAAGAGGGATATATCTGAACAAAATGACATAGAGAACAAAAGGAACAGACATTGCAATAAGCATTTTCTGCTTACCCAAAAGCTTCCACTTATTCTTTTTGTTTGTTAGTTCTGTGGTTGAAACAGCCACAGCCTCTTTAGTTTTTTTATTTTTCATAAAAAACGCCCGTTTATTTAATGAGATAAAAAAAGTCCACAGTTATCTGTGGACTTTTTTTCGACAGAAGAAAGCACCTGCCTTCCTCTGTCATTGGTTAAGCCGACACAGAGTGTCAAGTCTTAATTACTCTGGAAGACCACCAAACAATTCTACACGATTGTCAAGCTGCTGCTGCATGAACTTGTTGTATGTAGCAGTAAGAGGCTTGAGCAATGCACAGTATTCATCCCATGTCTTGTCGAAGTCAGCTGGTTTACCCATGATCATCTGTGGGAGATACTTTCTCTGAACTGTTTCGAATCCAGTCATAGCAACTGCAGCTTCTTCTTCGAATCCGCCCTTTTCAGCAGATGGGTTACACTGCCACATTGGGTACCAACCAGCATTCTGTGGTGGGTTTGGATCTACGAATTCAGCATAAGAGCTTACACCGTAAGCATCCCACAATTCAAGGTCAACCTTCTTCTGAGCCAAAGCATATTCCCAAGGAAGATCATCCATTGAGCGAGAATATCCAGACTTCATAGTTCCTTCAAGTTTTGGAGCTTCTTCACGCCAGAGCATAGCACAGTTCTTTTCGAGATAGTTTGGATCTTTCTGATCTGCACGCATCTTGTCTGTTCTGTAAGCAGCACCCTTTGTACCTGTAACCTTTCCGTCTGTATCGATGAGGTAGTCAGATCCTTCAAATCCCCAGTAGAGAACTTTCTGGTTTTCTTCTTCGAGCATCTGATCCATGAACTTCAAGATCTTGATAGCTTTGTCTTCTGGACACTTTACAGTGATACCATAACCTCTCTGGAGGTTTGGAAGAGAGCGGTCACGATAGTGAGGCTTGAATGTTTCGTCAAATACGATTGGAAGTGGAGCATATGTTCTTTCATCTTTTCCAGCTGTCCAGAGTGTCTGTTCTGGTTCGCCCATGAACTGCCATCCCTGAATGAACATACCGAGTACACGACCCTGTGCAATCTTTGCATAGTACTGGTCACGGTTGTCTGTGAATGAAGCTGGATCGATCAAACCACGCTGGAAGTATCCGTTAGCGAGCTTGAACCATCTCTTAGCATTGGCATCTGTAAAGATATCATAGTAAACATACTTGTTACCTTCTTTTACAACGTGTCCGTTACCATCGTTAGGGTTACCACCGAGGAACTGTGGTGGGTTCCAGAGGTCAAATGCTTCCCAGTCAGCTGTGATGATTGAGAATGGAATTGTTGGCATTCCATCGATTGTTGGATACTTCTTGTAGTATTTTTCGATGAGGTCGAAATATTCATCGATATACTTTACTTTTGGATATCCAAATTCTTTAAGAACAGCTTTCTGAATCCACCAACCATTCTGGTTGTAATATGTATCAGATGGAGTTCCATCATAAACACCATAGTTAGGAAGAGAATAGATGTGTTCTTTTACGATTTTTCCGTTAGCATCTTTCTCTGAATCCTGGTCTACCATCTTTTTCCAAGCTGAAGAATAGTGCTTGAGCAAGTTAGGACAGTATTTTTCTACGAGAGGCTTGAGGTCACGGAGACATCCAGCACCCTGGAATTTTTCTGAATCTACTTCAACGAGATCTGGAAGATCACCAGAAGCGATAAGCAAACCAATCTTCTGATCCTTATCACCTACCAAGATATCCCAAGCAAATTCAACACCGAAGTTGTCTTTAATCCACTTGTAAGTCTTGTTGTTTTTAGGTGGCTGTTTGCGCTGCTGAATTGTGAAAACAGAAATCTTAAGTTTTTCTACCTTCTTTTTAGCAGCAAACATAGATGTTGTTAAAGCACATGCCATCAACAACACTGCAACTGTTTTTTTCATAAAAGTCCTCCTTTTGACTTTTTGTTAAAAAATTTTTATTTTTTAATTCTGCTTGAATATAATTCTTGCAAAATTATAAAATCCCAAGTTCCAGACATTAAAATCATGTCCGCCTGATATTTCCTGCCAGGCAAAGTTTTTACCATCCTTTAGGGTTGGCGCAAGCTTTGAAAGATACTTAGCAGCACCACTGGCAGAAGAAAAAGCTACAGAATCTTCTTTTCCACAGATATTGTAGAAAAAGTTGATTCTGAGCTCCGGGTTGCTCTCTAAATAGGAAGCAATCCTTGTACTCTGGTAAGATGTCGGGGCAGCCGAAAAAGCACCGAACCAGCTTATCAAATCCAGACATTCACAGATTCCGATATTGATAGTCTGCATACCGCCCATGGAAAGCCCGGCCATAGCTCGGTACTCCCTGTCTGCAAAGGTTGCATAGTGACTGTCAACATATGGTATCAAGTCGTTCCGTAATTCCTGTCCAAACTTATAGAAGGAATTGTAATCAGAACCCTCTTTACCATAAACACGGCTTGAACGCCCGTTAGGAGTAACAATTATAAACGATTCGATTTCACCCCTGGCAGTAAGATTGTCCATGATTTTTTTTATCATGGAATTATCCCCTGTCATCCCCCACTCGGATTCGTCTCCGCCTATTCCGTGCATGAGATACAAAACTCCATATTGTTTTGTACCATCATAACCGTCAGGCAGATAAACAAAGGCTTGTTTTGTAATGGCACCTCCATCGCCAAAATAATCCTTTGTATTATATGATATTTTTTCGATGATCCCGCCGCCTTCAGCTTTTACCCTGTACTGGACAGGAATTGCATCTACTATCTCCACTTTTTTAACCCTGGTGTTTTTGTAAAACGATACACCTTTTCCTATATAAATATAGTGTAGACGTGAATTTTATAAAAAATACATCTATACTATCGTATTTTTTACATTATAGTCTCATTTTTGAGCATTTTTTATATTTTTATAGGGGAAATCCCCGAGTTAAAGACCATTTTGTTTGTATCGCTTGTTTTATATGGTTTCCACTCAGGAAGATCGCTTCCATCAGCATCTTTTCCGTTTGGATTACCTGTTTTTACAAAGTTGCAAAGGTAGTTACACATCTTTCTTGAAACGTCATACTGCATTCCAACAAAAGGTCTCCAGCACTTTGCAAGAGTTTCAAACCAGAACCAAAGGTCTACAGAATGGAAGGTTCCAGGATTATCCCAGCCAGGAATAGGAACATCAAACTCATAATAGAAGTTTGGAGTAGTTTTTCCATTCTTTTCAACAAGCTCCTGATATTTCTTTACTGCAATTTCAAGCGGTTTGATTTTTGGTCCGTCCGGCTTTGAAGGATCTGCAGGGAAAAGGAACTCATCTGTAGTATGTCCCAGAATAAGCGGCACTGTTTCAATCTCATTCTTTATGAGCTGATCAAAGAAATCGCCCTTTACAAAAATCTCATCACGAACAGGAGTCCAGGTTGCAATTGATTTTGCATGTCCGCCATATTCATCCCACTTTCTGCGTAAAGTCTGAATATCTATTGCACGGGCTTCGGCAAGATTCTTTGCACCCATAAAATTGAAGAAATCTACACCACACTGCTCTGCTTCCTGAAGATTTTTCTGACGGAAGAAGCTGTTATCTGGAGAATAAAACATACCGCTGTGAACAACTGCGCGCTTAAACAGACCTTTTGTTCCAAATGCAATCTGGTTCAATACGCTTCCACCACCGGCAGACTGTCCTCCTATTGTAATGTTTTCTGGATCCCCTCCGAATGCACTAATGTTGTCTTTTACCCACTGCATGGCACATCTTTGATCAAGCAATCCGAAGTTTGCTGGTTCTCCCGGATTTTCTGCAGTGATTTCCGGATGGCAAAGGAAGCCAAGCATATTAAGACGATAGTTTACTGTTACAACAACAATTCCACGGCGTGCAATACGTTCTCCGTCAAATTCCATTTCTGCTGTAAAACCAGTCTGCCAGCCGCCACCATAAATCCAGAAATAAACCGGAAGCTTTTCATCGGCAGCATTAGCAGGTGTCCATACATTCACAGTAAGACAATCTTCGCCCATAGGAATATCTTTATCTACTGACCATTCGCGGCAATAAATATCATTTGGATCATAATAAGGTGTTGGCTGAACAGGAATTGGGGAAAACTTATAGGCCTGCATAAGTCCGTCCCATTTTTCATCCCAAGGAACTGGTGCATGCCATCTTAAATTACCAACAGGCTGCTTTGCAAAGGGAATTCCCTTAAAAGAAGTTATTCGAGGATCTGCAGCGGGGAGTCCCTCTATTTTACCAAATTTTGTTTCTACGATTCTTAACATTAAAATTCCTCCTGATTATAAAAAATGCTCCCGTCAAAAAGCGATTTTGCTCCGCTGAACGAAAAGGACGCTCCACAAAATCGCTTTTTGACTCCGCATTTTTTATAACCACTTTCTTTTTCTTATAACAATCAATTAGATAAATTATGGAACGCCCTTCAGCGGAAAAATACAAGAAAATTCTCATATTTTTTATACTTTATTCTCATTTTGGTGTATAATGAAAATATGGCATATAACAACGAATTTCCTATTAGGCTTTATTCTCAGAGCACCTATCTGGAGCAGGCGCACCATCATATAGAATATGAAATCTTTTATATAGACAAAGGTTCTGTGGAATTCGGACTTGAAGAATCGGTTACTGTTGTTCACGAAGGCGATGTTATTTTTATGCACCCCGGAACAAATCATTATGTAAAGAAAATTGAAAACACGGACTATCATTATTATACCATGATTTTTGACAGTTCTGTGCTTGGGAACCAGGGAGAACCTGTGCGCAATACATTAGACAGCATCAGAGTTTCCCGATTTATAAAACTTCCTGATGCAGTTTTGATGAAGCTCCGCGACGCAACAATATTTGTAAAAGAAGAAACCTTTGGACATGAGCTTTTTGTAAAATCAGTTTTGTATGATATTATTTCGTGCGTCCTTCTTACAAATCAATACGTAGAAATTTCTGATAACCTCAGAACCGAAAAAGGCCACACTGTAAACGCAATTGATGTTACTCTTAATTATATAAGAGATCATTACCGTGAAAACATATCACTTGATGACGTTCTAAAAATCACTTCATACAGCAAAAGCCATTTTATCCGTCTTTTTAAAAAAAATATGGGCATGAACCTCACCGATTATATAAATAAATATAGAATCGAAAAGTCATGTCTCGAATTAATTTATACTTCAAAAAACGTCACCGAAATTGCAACCGAAAACGGCTTTAACACAGTTCAGTATTTTTCAAAGACATTCAAAACCTATATGAAATGTACGCCAAAGCAGTATCAGCGGAATGGTAAAAATATTATCATTCCATCGAATACTACAGCTACTAATTAAACTTGATTGACTTTAACTGTGCATTGCCGCCGCCTACCCATTTTAAGTAAAGGGCATGAGTTCCGTCTGGGAAGTCGATGTCTATGCTGTCTGGCTCCCAGAAATTTGCTGATTCACATTTAAGAGTACCAAGAACAGGACCATCCCATGTATTACGAATTTCAAAAGCACCGTACATATAACCGCGCACTGTAAGCGTAAGTTTGTGAACATTCTTAAAATCAAAGTATTTAAAACCGATTGATGTTTTGTCTGTGATGTCTACAATGTAGCCAGGTTCTTCATCGCCATCGCGACCGTCCTGTGTGATTTTTGGCTGACCTGCTCCTACATATGGCCCCGGCTTATCCGGATTAAAAATGTGGCATGCAATGTATGCACCGTACTCCCCTTCTGCTTTAAGAGGGCCTCCATTCAAACCGCAGGAAGTTATTTCAACCTGAGGAATTGAACCATCCGGCAATACCTTTATTTTTTCTGCACAACCCTGACGGCTATACCAGTTTCCGTTTGTGTGGCGGTGATAGAACATATAATATTCGCCGTTGATTATTTCAAAGCTTCCATGATTGTTTGCGCCGTATGCAACAGGCATATCTGCAGGTTTGTAAGTATCAATGTGCATATCGACATTACTTACAATTACGCCGCCGTATACAAAGTTATCGCGTGGAGATTTACTTGTTGCATAGCAAAGCTCGTGCATAACTTCTGATGAATATACAAGGTAATAAGTGTCGCCAATTTTTCGGATACTTGGTGCTTCAAAAAAAGCGTGGCCTTCAAAGCCCTTCCAGTTCTGAATTGACTTAAGAGGATACGGACAACCCGTAGTAACTTCAGAAGCATCCTTAAGATTTACATACATGTCGCCAGGAGCAACTACAACAGGTTCTTCTATTATAGTAAGCATATCCGGGCCAAGAGTTGTTGCCATTGCACCAATTCGGTCTTTCATAAAGCGGCCGCAAAAGCCTGTATAAAGATAAGTTTTATCTCCTTCACGAATTACACCAGGATCAAACTGAGGCATATCACCCTTGCGGTCTCCA
The DNA here is from genome assembly GCA_946411215.1 of uncultured Treponema sp. Taxonomy (GTDB): domain Bacteria; phylum Spirochaetota; class Spirochaetia; order Treponematales; family Treponemataceae; genus Treponema_D. The sequence continues at coordinate 21,154 of CAMKDH010000007.1, forward strand.
AGTCTTGTTCCATCGGCATAGTGAACGTGTCCATAAAATTCATACTTGCCGGCAGGAGTGTCGCAAACTGCAACAGAAACAAAGCCAACCTTATCCATTACATAAAAAAGATAGTAGCGTCCGTCCGGGCCCACAACAACATCAGGAGCATACAAAACCATTCTTCCATCCTGGGCAGGATCCTGATCTTTTCTATATATAACTCCTTCGTAACGCCAGTCTGTCAAATCGGTAACAGGAGCAGAATAGCAGATGTAATCTCCAAGACAAAAAACAGCTCCATTGAATTCGTCGTGAGAACCGTATACGTATACTCTGTCGCCAAAAACATGAGGTTCTCCGTCCGGGACATATTCCCATGAAGGCATATAAGGGTTAAAGCATTGTTTCATTTTTTACTCCGTGAAAATTATATATATATGAAGTTTTTTTGAGGATTAATAAATCTTCCAGCGATTGTTTTCCTGAACAAAGCGTTTTGCGTTTACTTCCAGAAGGCGTCCATCTTCACCAGACATCTTTACCATATTAGTAAGAGGATTTACTTCTGTAATACGGAAATTTGTGCCGTCGTAGAAAATGTGAATTCCTTCGTTAGGAAGATTTCGGCGGGCTTCATTGTACCAGTCAAACTCATAAGAAAGACAGCATAAAAGGCGTCCACACTGTCCTGAGATTTTCATTGAATTTAAAGAAAGATTCTGGTCCTTTGCCATGCGGATTGAAACCGGGCGAAGCTTATCTGAAACAGCATTACAGCAGAATGGGCGTCCGCAAATACCAAGGCCTCCAGTAATACGGCTTTCATCACGAACACCAATCTGGCGGAGCTCAATACGCATTTTAAAAACACTTACCAGATCTTTTACAAGCTCGCGGAAGTCTACACGATTGTCTGAACTAAAGAAGAACAAGGCCTTTGGTTCATCAAACAAAAAGTGTGTATCTACAAGCTTCATATCAAGATTATGATTTGCAACCTTTTCTTTAAAGATTGGGAATGCTTCTTTTTCTTTCTGGGCAAGCTGCTTTCGTTTTTCCATATCATCAGCATTTGCCTTGCGGTCTATCATTACAATATCGTCTTTTTTAATTCCGATTGGCTTTTTAGATTCACCAAGAACAAGCGCCATGTCTTTTCCGTAGCGGGTTGGAGTAATTACATATTCACCGGCATAAAGCGCAATGTTTCCGGGAGTTCGTGCATAAAGAGTTTCATTAGAATACTCAAGTTTTATATGATAAAGAGGATAGTCAATTACAAGGTTTTCGGTCTCAACAACTTCACCTTCGTTATCTTCAAGACTCGACAGGTTTTCTGCTTCGTCATCTATATCTGTTTCAAAAATATCACTCATACTTTTTGATTATACCCCTAGGCTTGCATTAAGTCTACAATCAGACCTTTGATTTCGTTAGCCTGTTCCAGAATCTTAAGATTGTTTGCCTGCATGTTTAATGTATCCCGAACCATACTGTCGAGTTTAAGATTGATTGTCTCTATTATAACGCGCGGATCTTTTGGACGTCTTTTATCATTGAATGTAGAAAAGTTTTGCAGCGGTTTTGAAAACTTATTTCGAAATTCTTTTTTATGTTCTATATAATTATTCTCTACAATGTATTTTATAAAAAGCCGTACTGTATTTCGAAACTCTGCAATATTCTGCGCACTCTGATTTTCCGAAAGTTTGTTGCCTGCTTTATCTACTTCATCCTTAAGAAAAACCGCAGCTTCTTCTATCGAAAGGTTCGCAATCTGGGGAGGGTATCCGGCAGCTTCTGCCTCTCGTTCTGCTTCTGTTTTACTGAAGGATTTTCTTAATTCAGAAAAACTGATCTTTGAAGCATTTGAGGATTTTTCATTTTTCTTGGCATCTTTTGCAGCCTGACTTGTGGCATTCTGAAGGCCCGAGTAATATGTTGACGCACCAAGCGGATTTATATCACTCATGAAAGGACAACTTTCTCCTTGATTGCTTTTGACTCCAGATAAGCATCAGAAGTTTTCTGGAACTGTTCTTCGTCCTTTATAGAAATGCAATGACCATGGAAGGTTGCCTTATCTTCAATCTGAACCTTGCGCGAAATGACATCTCCAAGAACTGCAGAATCAGAAAGCAGCTTTATGCTTTCCTGTGCAAGAATGTTTCCTACAACAATTCCGCCAACAATTACAGCCTTTGCTTTTACATCACCTTTAATGCGGGCACCGTCGCCAATAATGATATTTCCATCTGTTTCAAGATTTCCGTTAATATCACCATCAAGACGAACAAAACCATTAATGCGAAGATTACCTGTAATTGAAGAACCTTTACCGATTATTGTATTTATAGAAATGTCATCAATTTTTAAAGCCATAAAAACCTATTTTGAAAATTTAACGTTTACATATTTTGCAGGGTCAACTACGTCGGAACCAATGTGAACTTCATAATGAAGGTGTGGACCTGTTGAAATACCAGTGTTTCCAACATAACCAATAACTTCACCCTGTTCTACAAGCCGTCCCTTCTTTACACGATAATTGCTCAGGTGTGCATAGCGTGTATAAATACCATGGTTGTGCTTGATAATTACAAAGTTACCATAGTTAGAATCATAACCAACGTTTACTACCTGACCAGAAGCAGTTGCCATTACAGCATCACCAGAACGGTATGTAGAAAAGTCAATTCCTTTATGAATATACCACTGATTATTTAACGGGTGCTGGTTTGGACCAAAAGCCATTGAAACGTGAAGATTAGGACTCTTAATAGGACATATACTTGGAATTTCTGTAAACAGCGCCTGCTGTGTTTTAATCATCTTTCCAATCTGTTCAATAGGGTCTACTGCACTTTCAAGATAAGAAGTAAGTTCCTTTATATCTGCAAGCTCGCGAGCCGAACCTGTTGTAATTTCTTTTGAACTAAAGAGAGAAGAAAGGTCTCCGTTATTAAGAGAAGTATCAGAAGCAGATTCAACCTGCTGAATACCAAGCAAAGAAAGACTCTGTGAAAGTGAAGACTGGAATCGTTTTGCAGCCTTAAAGAGGTTTGCATTTTCATCACGAAGCTGATCAAGACTTGCCAGAGTTTCACGGTTCTGACTCATAAGGTTTGCAATTTCTGATTTTGTGCTTATTGAGTTGCGGTTAAAATAAACAAACGAAGCAATGACTCCAATAGAAATCAGGAAGCCAAGGATAATAGCAAAAACGTTTGTCTGGAAATTGATTACTTTACCGTGGGAATGGGGAACAATCATAACGGTGAGTTTGCTGTCAAACACTTTAAATATACGCACAAAAAGCATACCAAATGACTTAAAGAAGTTTCCGGTTTTATGCGTAACATTATTTGCGAAGCGTTTTTCGAACTTTTTTACCTTTCGTTGTGTTCTCGGCAAAACATTTTCCCCACTATATTTTTTTATACCGTATATTATAGTATATCATAGATAAATAATTATTGTCAAATCAGAATACTAATAGAGAGTTTCGCCCAATAAACGGGAAGCAAGACTTACAGCCAGAGCCGCTGTTTGATTTCTAACATCAAGAATAGGATTTACTTCGACAATTTCGGCAGAAATAACCTTTTTAGTTGCAGCCATTTCTTCCATAAGCAAAAGCGCTTCTCTGTTTGTTAATCCGCCAGGAAGAGGAATACCGGTTCCAGGAGCAAACATAGGATCAAGAACATCCATGTCAAAGCTTACGTGTATATAATCTGCATGAGTTTTACAAAAAACAGTAACCTGCTTTACAATTGCAGGAAATCCCTGGCGCTCAATATCACTCATTGTAAAAACAGTCACACCCGCTTCTTTCATGAGCTTCTTTTCACCAGGATCAAGATCGCGGCAACCTACAAAACAAATATCCTTTGGATCAATTTTACGGCCTTCGTAATAAAGATTTGTGAGTTCTTTTAAGCCAAGGCCTGCACAAGCTGCAAGACATTCGCCATGGATATTACCTGTAGGAGAAGTTTCGGCAGTGTTAAAATCACCGTGTGCATCTACATACAAAACGCCGATTTTTTTATTATTCTTTTTTGCAAAGGAAGAAACACCCGCAATGGAACCGAGTGCTATAGAATGGTCGCCGCCTAAGATAAGAGGGAACTCGCCGTCGGTGCAGATTTTTTCTACACGTTCAGCAAGTTTTGTACAAGCCTTTGTAATTGGCTCAAGATATTTTGCTTTTGGATTGCCTACCTGTTCATATTCCTGTGGTGAAACAGAAAAAATATCAGAATGATTTGAGATTGTATGACCAAGAGACTCAAGTCGTTCTTTTATTCCAGCCAGTCGGATTGCAGATGGCCCCATATCAGAGCCATGTCTGCTTGCACCAAAATCAAGTGGCATCTCCAAAAGATGAATGTTCATTAATCATCGTCCTCTTTGAACATGGCATCAATTTCTTTCTTATAAATATCATTAATACGGAAGCGCATGATTTCCTGTTTTGCAGAAAGCTCAACGCCAACTTCAAACGGCTTTGTAATGAGTGTGAATTTGTTAATTCTTTCAAACATCTTAAAGCCAGTTTTTGCATTTATAAGATTGCTGATTTCTGTTTCGTACAGCTTATGAATTTCTTCTGACTTAAGAAGGTTTTCATAAGTATCGTACTGCATACCGTTTTCATCGGCAAAGTTGCGGACTTCTTCTTCATCAACAAGGATGAGGGCGCTAAGATAACGCTTATCCTGTCCAACAACAACTGCAGCCTTAATGAACTTAGATTCTGCAAGCTTCATTTCTATTGGAAGAGGTTCAAGATTTTCACCGCCACGAAGAACGATTGTATCTTTAATACGTCCCTTAATAATAAGCTCATCATGAATTGTCTGAATTGCAAGGTCACCTGTGTCGAGCCATCCGTCTGGAGTAAAGGCTTTGTCTGTAAGCTCAGGATTTTTGTAGTAGCCCTTCATTACAGTAGGACCTTTAATCTGAAGAACACCTTCGTGACCACGGCTAAGAATAAATCCATCCTGTGGGTCTACAATTCTTGCTTTTACACCGCGTATTGGAGAACCAATTGTTCTGAATACAGGACCGGCAAAAGGACGAACAGAAACAATGGGAGCAGTTTCTGTAAGACCATAACCTTCAAGAACTTTAATTCCAATTGCCCAGAAGAATTCATCAATCTGAGGAGGGAAGGCACCACCACCACTTACACCGCAGCGGAAGTTTTTACCAAGCATTGTCTTGATTTTTCGGAATACAATGAGGTCACCCAGCCAGTAAAGAGGGAACATCAAAATCCATGGAATGAAGAATAAAATCCACCAGACTGGAGTTATATAAGTTGTAAAACAAGGATTCTGCTCGAACATTTTACGCTGCATGCGCTTGTGAATAATTGCAACCTTTACAAAGAAGTTGAACATTCCGTTTACAATGCCACCAGCTTTGCGCATCTTTTTTGTAATTCCATCATAAACTGCTTCGAATACACGAGGAACAGCTGGAAGTACAGAAGGATTCATTTTCTTAAGGTCTGCAAGAAGAATTGAACCAACAGGTTTTGAATAAGTGATTGCACAACCCTGAATAAGAATAACGTATTCAACTTCGCGTTCAAATACGTGCCATACAGGAAGAACGTTCAAAGCACATTCTCCTGGGTTCAGGAAGATTCGCTCTACAATTTCATCAAGCTGGGTAAGGAAGTTTTTGTGTGTAAGCATTACACCCTTTGGAGTTCCTGTTGTTCCCGAAGTAAAGATGATTGTTGCAATATCATCAATTTTTCCTTTTTCAAGTTCGGCTTCAACTTCACCCTGATGTTCAATTCTCCACTTCTGACCTTCTTTAAGAAGAGAGTCAAAATAATAAAGTGTTACATTCTTTTCTTTAGCAGCCTCTTTAACTTCCTGCTTTACATCATCCTCTGAATCAAAGGTGATGATTTTTTCAATTTTTGGAAGCTTATCGTGAAGATTAAGAATCTTATTAATCTGTGAATTATTTTCGGCAATTACAAAGCGGCATTCTGTAATAGAAAGGATTTTTTCAAGATCAAGAGGAGTAGCATCACAGCCGCGGGGAACGTCAATAGCACCAATACTCATAATTCCAATATCAGCCTGCATCCATTCTGCACGGTTATCGGAAATAAGACCTATTGGTTCTTCGCGTTTGAGCCCAAGCTGCAAAAGAGCAGCACCAAAATCCAGACCAAGCTGGAACATTTCGCGATACAATACAGGAATGAACTCTCCGTTCTTCTGTCTTTTGTACTGCGCATTGATTTCTGCAAATTTATCTGCAGAATCCTTAATCATTTTTGGGATAGTATACGTTTCTTTAAATTCCATACGTAAAAGTATATAACTGTTTTTGAAAAGCGACAAGGTATTTTGACAAATTCATGCAAATTTGTCAGAATAAACTTAATTATCGCTGAAATCTATTCATCAGAGGCAGCGGGAGCCTGTGTTGAAGGGTGTTTTTCAAGATAATCAAACAAAGCCTGGAGCTCAAACAGGAAAGAAAGCTCGTCGTCTACCTGGATAGTATGAGCCATAGCTTTCTGTGCAAGATGCTCTACCTGCTCAAGGTTGTGTTCTTCGGCAACTCTTGTCGCTTCCTGAATAGTGATAATACTCTTGTTCATTGAGTTAAGAATATCGTTTGCATTTTCGGCATTTCGATTTGTTTCATCGGTAAGCTTTCCAAGTTTTCCTTTTGAATCATCAGCCATTGTGTGAAGTTCACCAAGGATTCTTGAATGCTCGGTATTCTTTTCAACAAATTTTTCAAGGTTCGAATGCATTTCAAGAATAGTATCATCAATATGCTTTGAAACTTCCTGAGTCTTTGCCGAAAGCGACTTTACTTCATTTGCAATAATTCTAAAGCCCTTACCTGCTTCACCTGCACGAGCCGCCTCAATAGAAGCATTAAATGAAAGAAGATTTGTTCGCGAACTGATGTCCTGAATGTCCTTAATGAACTTTCGGATTTCGGTAATGTTTTCGGCAAGCTTCAACGCTTCTTCTGTAGTCTCTTTACCACCAGCGTGAACTTTATCAATAGCCGTATTCATGTTCGCAAACTCAGCACAAATTTCGGCAAGCTTTTCGGCAGTCAATTTTGTATTGTCGGCAACAGAACGATGAACTTCATCACTGGAAGCTGCAAACGCAAAAAGTTCATCCTGCTGCTTCTGGTAAATACCATTGCTCGAAGTAAGATGATTCAGATATTCCTTAATGAATCCGGTAAGATTGTTATTTGATTTTGCAACATTCAAAAGTACATCAACAAGATCTTTTCCCGCTTGAAGTAATTGTTTTTCTGTGTATTGCTGTGCCATATTATTCCCCCATTACAAGCAGAACAAGTGTCTGGTTTGAATTAATATGTCCATACTGTTCACCATAAGTAGAAAAACCACTGTAATTTGGAAAATATTCTTTCCAGATTGTGTTGATTGGACTTTGGAGTTTCTTGTTGTTAAAACCAATTGTTCTTAAGATACAGTTAAAAAGAATAACACATGAAGGCTCAGGAATTTTATCTTTAACTTTTTTGCAGGTTTCTTCTGTTATCTGCAAAGGATCCATAGGGTCAAGAATTTCCTGTACCGAATCCTGAATAACTCGTGCATAAGTTGTAAGGATACCGTTGTTGTCAAAGCCTACAAGACTTGCAATAAAGATGTTGTCTCCAAAAGCACGACCAAACGGATGATCAAGAAGCGCATCATTTGCACCAGACTCAGGAATTCCAATTACATTTGCATATCGTTTGCGAGGATTTTCACCGTCAATTGTTCTTACAGTATGAGTCTCATGCTGAACATCTGTAAGGCGCACGCTTTTTCCCGATTTTTGGAAAATGTTTTCCTTATATATAAGAAATTTTCTTGTTGTCTTTACAAAAAGAAGAACTGCCCCGGAATCTGAACAAACTCCGTTAGCACTTACATATGTTGCTTTAAATTTAAGATCATCACCCGCTGTTCCACCGCAAACAAGGAATTCTTTATCTTCTACTATTGAATAGAACATAGAAAGAAATCCTTCTTCGATGTTTTTCAAACCGCATATAAGAGAAATAGCAAAAGCATTAGTATGACAAGTAGAAGAAGAAAGCTCTATTCCCGCAGATCTTGCAGCAGAAATAATCTGATTTTTTGAAATGATTGGAAATTTGTTTGCATCGTCTACAAGGACTGCGCTATAAGATGATTTTGGATCGGCAATTGCATTTAGTACAACGGAATCATTTGCAAAGCCTTGAGGGGTGATTTCTCCAGAGGTTGTAGCACCAACTATCTGAGCATTTGGAAAACGCTGTTTAAGTTCGGCTTGTAATTCCGGGAAATTAATTGACGTTGCTGCAAAGAAGATAACACAATTGTAAGACTCAGGCTGACGTTTAAGTTGAAGGCACAAATTTTCTGCAGCGTTCTTGGGTTCTGTGAATTTTGTCTGAACAACTTCTTGTTCCATAATTCCCTCCATTATAAATTTCTTCAATTATAGGATAACACCACATTTTCAAGACCGCAACAAAAAAAAACGGAAGGGAAATTTCATTAAACTAACGAACATTAGTTTCCGATAATTTAGATATGAGTAAAAAGAATATTTCGCAGGAAAAAATTATACAGGCATTTTTAAGTTCAGCTTTTGACCACAGTGCAGGAGCCACTTCATTACAGGATGTTGCCGCAAGTCTCGAAATTAAAAAAGCATCGCTTTATAACCATTTTGAAAGCCGCGATGCTATGTACGATGCTTCAATTGCCTACTGCGAAAAAGAAATTGGACAGGTTAAATTCACAACACAAAAAATAATTGATTCAATTGCTACTGGAAAAACTACTGTACCTGCCGCTATCAAAAAACTTATTGCACGATATTTTGCATTATTCGATTCTGAACCCTTGTTTAAAATGTACGTTTTTGTACATACAGAGCAATATTTCAATGTGTCTGCCCTTAAAATTGTTCAGCAGCAGATAGAAACAATCACAGAAGATATAAAACAGTTGCTTTGCACTACAGACAATAAGGCTTCTCAAAAATCAGACAAAGAGCAGAAAGAAATAGCAGCAAGTATTACAAGCCTGATTCTTCAGCAGCTCGATGCATATATTGCCGTTCGCAAAGAAACAATCCGCCAGAATCCCGAAACTGGAAACGGAAGTCTTTTTGAATTGCCATCTGACAACAACATAATTAATAAAGCTGCACGCCTTGCAGAAACTTTAGTTTCAAGCGTGATTTAACGTGATTTGACAAATCTTTTCCTTTATAGTACATTCTCTCTAGACTTTACGAATGAATGAACCAGCGCAGAGCCCACGGTGTCCTGCATTACCGGCGACGTTACGACGCACCGCGTATCAACATTTTCCCGTAATTTACTGAACAATCACAAATTATTTTCACTTTTAAGGACTTACTATGAACAAGTACGTTAAGCGTTATCTTATTGACGCAATGAGCGGTATGGCTCAGGGATTATTTGCGTCACTTTTAATTGGAACTATCATTAAAACATTGGGTCAGCAGCTTTTGCGTCTTTCTGTTAATCCGGTTTTTCAGTTTTTTGTAAACGCTGGAAACTTTGCTACAGAAGGTCATGTTGTTGGAGCCGCAATGGCTGTTGGAATTGGTTTTGCAATGGGAGTACCTGCCCTTGTACTTTTTAGCCTTGTTGCTGTTGGTGCAGCCGCAAATGTTACTGGTGGAGCAGGCGGCCCTCTTGCAGTTTTAGTCATTGCAATTATTGCAGCCGAACTTGGATGTCTTGTAAGCAAGAAAACTAAGGTTGATATTATTGTTACACCAGCAGTTACAATTCTTGTAGGGGCCCTTCTTACAGTACTTACAGCAAAATATATTGGAGCCGCAGCAAGCTCAGTTGGAAAACTGATTGTTTGGGCAACAAAGCTTCATCCGTTCTGGATGGGAATTATTGTTTCTGTAATTGTTGGTATTGCCCTCACCTTGCCAATCAGTTCTGCCGCTATTTGTGCCGCTTTTGGACTTACAGGACTTGCAGGTGGTGCCGCAGTTGCAGGTTGTTGTGCTCAGATGGTAGGATTTGCAGTTCTTTCATTCCGCGAAAACCGCTGGGGTGGAATTCTTTCTCAGGGACTTGGAACAAGTATGCTCCAGATGCCTAACATCATTAAAAATCCTAAGGTTTGGATTCCTCCAATTCTCACAAGCGTAATTACAGGTCCAATTGCTACCTGCCTTTTCAAAATGGAAATGAACGGTGCTGCCGTTAGCTCAGGTATGGGAACATGCGGTCTTGTTGGTCAGATAGGCGTTATCACCGGCTGGTACGAACCTAGCGAAGTAGCCATTGGTCACGGTGCAGTAGCCATTTCTCCAACCTTCTTCGACTGGCTTGGCCTCGTCCTCGTATGTATCGTTCTTCCAGCAGTTCTTACATGGGCTTTTGGGCTTTTGTTCCGTAAGATTGGCTGGATTAAGGATGGGGATCTTTCTCTAGAATAGT
>CAMKDH010000008.1 GCA_946411215.1 uncultured Treponema sp.
ACCAGACGTCCCTTTTAGAGTCCCCGTCGTTGCCTCTAGATTTCCCCATCCCATCCTCCCCCGACCTCTGGACCATCTCCGATCCGTCCCCGGGCACTCTCTAGCTAGGGGTGATGTATTATAGATGATTGGATTTTAAGTATACATAGGCATTGAAAAAGCTCTGGCGCGGAGTGGAAAATGACAGGTGGCTGCATCTGAACTTTTTGGCGCTTAGCCACAAAAGAAAGTTGAGGATTTGCGAAGCAAACCGCAAACTTTCTTCCAAAAAAAGGCTCAGCGAGCAGACGCCTGTCATTTTACACGGGAGCGCCAGAGCTTTTTCTTTTACCATTGTCTCTACTTTAAAATAACAACAATATATGTTACATTACCCCTATGGTAGAATTATTAGCACCTGCAGGTAATGTAGAATCTTTAGACGCCGCAATTGGTGAAGGCGCCGACGCAGTTTATTTAGGACTCAAAAGCTTTAATGCCCGCATGCGAACAACAAATTTCGCATGGAATCAGTTTGAAGCAGCAGTAGAAAGTCTGCACCGTCAACACAAGAAGGTTTATGTTACTGTAAACACAGTTTGCGAAGAACGCGAAACAGAACGTCTTTACAGATTCCTTTCATATTTAAAGGAAGTTGGACCAGACGGCCTCATCGTTCAGGACTATGCCGTTATGCGTCTTGCCCAGGAGTTCTTCCCAGATATTGAACTTCATGCTTCTACCCAGATGAATGTAGAAAGCTCAGCCGCTGTACGCCTGCTTCAGAAAAATGGAGTAAAACGTGTTGTTCTTGCACGTGAACTTGGCCTTGAAGAAATCAGAAAAATCAAACAGGAAACAGGTGCAGAACTTGAAGTTTTTGTTCATGGTGCTCTTTGTGTAAGTGAATCAGGCTTGTGTTTGTTCTCATCATTTTTAGGTGGAAAATCTGCAAACCGTGGAATGTGCGCTCAGGCTTGTCGCCGTTTTTATACAGCAGAAGTTCCTGGTGGAATTAAACAGGGCTATTATTTTTCTCCATGTGATTTTGAACTTATAGATTATATTCCTGCTTTAATAGAAGCTGGTGTAGATTCCTTCAAAATCGAAGGCCGTATGAAGAGTGCCGAATATGTAGGAAGTGTAGTTGCAGCCTACCGCTATGTAATAGATCATTATAAAGAAGATAAAAAAGGTGCAATTGCAACTGGCAAACGCATTCTTTCTTCTGACTTTGCACGTTCAAAAACAACTTACTGGTATGGCTTTAAGAATGAACTTGAAGGCGTAGAAAATGCCGGTGCTCAGATTTTGAATCCTGATCAGGCTGGTGGTACAGGTTTGTATCTTGGAAAAATTGCCGGAACAAAGCCTGCAGAAAAAGGTCTTGTAGAAGCTATTCGTGCAGCTGCAAATCCAGACACCCCTCCAGAGCAGCTTCGCATTCAGATGTGTTATCTTAAAGGCGGAACTTACGAACCGGATCCGGGTGACTCAATCCGTATTCATAAAAAAGATGATACAGGCCGTATGAGCCATAAAATCCGCACAGTAGAATTTGATGAAAAGAATGACCGCCGCTGGATTGATATTCCCGCAGGATTTTCTTCTGGTGATGAAGTATATCTTTTGCAGTACAAAGCAAATACAAAACGCTATTCTCATGTTCTTCCAAACGATATTGGCCGTTACCGCAAGCAGCCTAAAGATGAAAGACTTCCAATCCTTGATGTAACACCTGTTGCTCAAAAGGAGCTTGATTATTTCCCAGACGGACTTTATGTTCAGGTTTCATCAGTTCCAGATTTATTTGCAGTTCAGGGAATGAATCCTGTACGAGTTATTCTTGAATACAACAGCGAAACTTCTTACGATTTGCTTAATCACAAAACAGTACTTCCGTTTTCTAAAAAACAGATTTACATTTCGCTTGATCCATTCTGCGCTTCTTCGTATGAAGATAAACTGAAGTCAGAACTCGATTCTCTTATAGCAGATGGTTATACAAACTTTGTTGCAAACAACCTTGCACACATCCAGCTTTTAAAAGGCAATAAAGTAAACGTAATAGCGGGACCATATTTGTATACTTTCAACCGCTGGGCAGTTTCATGGCTCGAAAATCAGGGTCTCGGCGCCTTCATAATGCCTTATGAAAATTCCCGCCGCAACCTTGAAGCAACATGGGAACAGAATGTCCGTTCCCGTGTGCTTGTTCCTGTTTTTGCATATCCGGCTTTATTCCGCATGCGTTTCAAGCTTCCGTCCGATTATGATTTTACTTACTTTGAAGATAAGGAGGAGAAAGTTTTCAAAGTAAATTCAACCCCAGACGGATCGTTTGTAATGCCTGAAGATCCTTTCAGCATTGTAGATAAGGTTGCCTATATCAAACAGTCTGGCTTTAAGAAAATCCTCATAGATTTTTCAAAGACCAAAGTAACCCGTGGTCAGATAAAAGCAATCACCACTTCAATGACAAAAGGTCAGCCGTTGCCTGGCATCTCTCGCTTTAACTGGAAAGACGGATTTTATTCTCCGCAACAGATCGAAGAATATAAGGCCGCTAACGAGCGTAAAGCAATGCAGCAAATGCAAGGCAAGGGTAGGCCAAAAACAGGAAAGAAACGCCGTTAGAAAACCGCTTCCGCAGTCTTCTCTGCAGATGCTTCGGTTGCTGCCTGAACAGGAGCAGATTCAGGTGCAGCTTCCGGAGCTTTTTCAGTTTTCTGATTTTTTGAAGCATCATCTTTGTGTTTCGAAAACTTGTATTCAACGTGTTCTGCAATTACATACACTTTTGATCTTGTAACGTTGTTTTCTTCCCAACGACTCTGCTTAAGTCTTCCAACTACGCGTACTCCCTGACCGCGGTCACACCATTTATAGCAGCTTTCTGCCATTTCGCCATAAGTTTCTACATCAAAGTAAGAAACTTCCTCTTTTGTTTCTCCATCTGGTGTTTTTGTTCTTCTGTTAACAGCCAGTGGAAATTTGCAGACCTGAAAGCCTGTTTTTGGTTCAGAAAACTCCGCCTTTTTAACGACGTTTCCTTCAAGAATAATAGAATTGAGCTGGTTCATAATAACCTCTCGTTTAAATAGAATACCGCGCCCGGCCGGAGCACACGCAAGAAATAATTTTCTCACATGCATATATTAGAAATAAAATTCGACTTGTTACAAAAATTTCAGAAAAAAAATAAAAAAAAGTGAAAAAAAATGAGAAATTTATTGATTTTTGGTGGAAAATTGCGGGCCCTGAGCTTGTCGAAGGGCTTAACTCTTCTTGGCGCCGTTGCTTACAAGCCTGAGCATATACAGTTTTACATATTCTGTAAGTGCCTTCTGCTCTGTAATTTTCTGCATATTTGGAGTGCGAACAAGTGCATCGGCAAGATTTTCTATTCGCTCTTTTGTAAAGGTTTGTGCAGTAAGAGTATTACATACACGTCTTGTATAATCGCGGATAAGTGAGTTTACGTCCTCTGTAAGATTATTGTAAGCATCCTTAGAAATCATTCTGTTCCACTGCTTTGTAAGGAAGTTCAGCTCGCGGTCAACAGTTGATCCTTCCGGAACAAATTCACTGAAAAGTTCCTTTGCTTTTTCTGCAAGTGCTTCATGTTTGTTTTTAGATTTCTTAGGAGCCTCTTCGTTTTCAAGAATCTCCATTGGATCTGGAACTTCTTTTTTAGTCTGGGCTTCTTTCTTTTTCTTTTCAACTTTATGAGCACGGAAAAGTCCAATCAGCCATGAAATCAAAGGAATTGTATAAATAAACGGCAGTCTTGCTTTTGCTTCAGACATAACGTCTTCACTTCTAATCATCAAAAGCTGACTATATGGTAAAAGATGTCCGTCTACAAAAAGCTGGAATGCCTGCAAAGAATCATCAAGATTTTTTTCAGCCGCAAGCAGAGTGATGAAGTTTGCATTCAAAAGTGCATATAAAACAGGTGAATGTTCCTCTACAAGACTTTCAAGCTTGAGTTCAAACTTTGCTTTATCATGCATTTCCGGCAGCTTTGAATATTCAATCATCGTGTCATACCAGCTTGTTACAAGCATATCCTTGATAGTGTCATGAGCCTCGTTACACATTCTTACAATAAGCGAAATGACTTTGTTTTTGTAAATGTAATATCGAGTGCCCGATGCAACTTTGAATACAACAAGCTTTGGTAAAGTGTTATCTTCACTTTCAGTAGAAAGCTTTAAAAGTGTCTGTTTCAAATCTTCTTCTGAATACTGGCCTAAAAGCTGCTTACCGTTTTTATCTTGAAATTTAATAATCTGAGGAGTTGAGAAAAAGTAAGGAGCACTACCAAGCTGAGATTGAAGTTCCTTTAAGGCTTCTTCGCGTTTTCTGTCTGTCTGGAATTTCTCTTTTAAGTATGTACTGTGGATTTCTGAAATTGAAATTGCCTGAAGAATACTTGTGTCGTCCGAAGTTCTGTCCTGAATCTTTTCAAAATCCTGACGAACAAAATAACACAGCTGATTCCAAAGATAATACTGGTCTCCGTCAGTTACATCTACGTAACCTGTATAATCTTTATCAACAAATGCAGTATAAAAATTCTTTACAGAAATTTCTTTTGACGGATTTGCAGAACGAAGCTTTTTCAAAAAGTAATCGTGATATTCTTCTTTCTTAAGAATCTTTCTGATTTTCATCTGCGAAGATTCAATCAAAAGTTTAATAGGCACACAAGCCGGCAGCAACAACGAAGGAAGCTCTCGTGGAAAAACCACAATATAAAGATTCTGCGATTTTGATGGCGGCTCATCCATGTTCTGAATAAAATAATCCTGCGCTGCTTTTCGTTCAAGAGTTGTTGTCGGGAACTTTTTAGGCAAGTCTGTTTCAATAGGATAAGGAATGCTTTCATTCTTTAAAAGTTCATTATAGCGTTCGGCATATTTGAGCGAAAAATACGCAATAGAAACAATCATTTTTTTGTTTCCATTCTGAAGCACAGTAGCAAGTCGTTTCTGTTCAAGACCCGCAAGTTCTGCTGTTACAGTTCCAGTTGGATCTCCCAGATACTTTACAAGCTCTGCCTGTTCTTCAACATGATGCTCAGCATATTTTTTGATCCAGGTGCAAAATTCCCGCAAATCAATAAAAGGAGACTTCTGTTTATCTGCATAGAATCTGATAATGGAACTTAAATTTGCCGTCGTAGCCATATACTAATTGTACACCAAAAAAATAAAAAATGATAGGAAAAAAGATTATAAATCAAATGAATAAATCATTTTATAAGATTGTATTTAAAAAATAGCGCGAGCCGAAGTACAGCTTACAAAAACGCTCTAAACTGCTGCCGCGAGAGCGGCAACGTATATAGTTCCAAGGCAGTTTAGCGCGTAGGCGGCTAGCCGCCGGTTTTGGAAGATGGACTTCGGCGGAAGCTATTTTTTCTTATAATCTCATATTATTTTATTTGGTTTATAATCTTTCTTGTTTTTTTGGTGTAGAATTAGTAAAATTACCATTATGATTTTATCTAGTCGTGTTAAAAAGTTGAGTCCTTATGTTCCGGGGGAACAGCCTAAGGATAGAATTTATATTAAGCTTAATGCTAATGAAAATCCGTATCCGCCTAGTCCTTATGTGCAGAATGCTGTGCTTGATTTTGTAAAAAATCATCCTGAAAAGCTTGGTCTTTATCCTGACCCTGATTCAAATGAACTTCATGCAGCAATTGCAGATATGTTGAACAAATGTGGTGGAGTTTTGTGTCGTGCAAAAACTAATGCCGATGGAGCTGTAGAGCCTTCGCCAGAGGATAAAATTCCTTTTACAGTAACTCCTCAGATGATTTACACTGGTAACGGAAGTGACGAAGTTCTTTCAATGGTATTCTATGCCTTTTTTGATTCGTCAAAGCGTTTTGTAATGCCACAGTTCACCTACAGTTTTTATCCGGTTTATGCAGGCTACTACGATATCCCGACAGACTGTGTGCCTCTTAAAGAAGACTGGTCACTTGATACTGATGAAATGCTTTCACGTGCTGCAAAAAACAACAGTGGAATAATTTTTGCAAATCCAAATGCGCCAACAGGTCTTGGCCTTACAAGAGATCAGGTTCGTCAGATGCTCAAAAAAGCTTCAAGCGATGAAATATTTATTGTTGATGAAGCTTATGTTGATTTTGGCGGCGAATCATGTATTCCGCTTCTTGCAGAGTTTAACAACCTTGTGATTGTACGAACTTTCTCAAAGAGTCTTTGCGGGGCAGGTCAGCGACTTGGTTATATTGTTTCAAATCCTGAGCTTGTAAATACAGTAACAACTGTAAAAAACTGCGTAAATCACTTCCCGATTGATGCAGTTGCACAGGTGAGTGGAAAAGCAGCCTGTGAGGATGTTGCATATTATGCAGACACTTCGCGCAAGGTTGCAGAAGAACGCGAAAAATTCTATAACTTTTTGCAATCTAAAGGGTTTTATGTTCTGAAGAGTCAGACAAACTTTTTGTTTGCAAAGCATCCAAATATACCAGGTGCCGATTTATATAAAAAAGTTAAGGAACAGGGTCTTTTAATCCGTCACTTTTCTACACCAGGAATCGAAGACTTTGTTCGCATAACTATAGGCACACCTGAACAGATGGAATTATTAGCAAAAGCTATGGAGAATATTATATGAAACTTTTAGTAATAAGCGATTTGCATGCACATAACGACGTGCTCGATAAAATGGACGATATTTTTGCGAAGGCTGATGCTGTTCTTTTTGGCGGAGACTTTGCAGAATGCTTTAAGCCGGAAACTGGTGATGAAGCTCTTGAAAAACTTTGCAGCAAGCATGAAACAATTTTTGCTGTTCTTGGAAACTGCGATAACGAAACTTTCCTTGAAGATCTTGAAGAGCGTGATATTTGTGTAGAAAAAGCGCTTGTGTTCCATGAAGGGCTTGCTTTTGCAGGTTCTGGTGGCGGTACAAAGTTCACAGGAAAAACTGAGTTTGAACGCACAGAAGAAGAATGTCTTTCTGATTTTGATATTGTAAAAAATTCTATAGATCAGAATGGTGACAAGTCTCTCTGGAAAAATCTTATTCTTATCAGCCACAATCCACCAATCTGCGGTAAGCTCGATTCTTTTGATGGAGTTCATCATGCTGGAAGTCAGCAGTTTACAGATTTTATTCAGGAAAATCAGCCGCTTGCAGTTATCTGCGGACATATTCACGAAGGAACTGGAACAGACAAAATCGGTGATACAGTTGTAATCAATCCGGGTAGCCTTGGTGAAAAAGGAACTTATTTCTGGCTCGAGGTTGAAAAGGATTCCAGCGGAAACTGGAAGGTTTCAAGAGTAGAGGAGTGCAGTCTTTAATATGAAAAAATCAGTTCTTGCAAAAATTATAAGTTGTATACTCGTTTTGCTCATTCCTTCATTTGCTTTTGCACAGGATGAAGATTCTGCAAAAAAATTCAGTGGCGTAACTTTTGTTTCTTTCAAAACACATCTTACTTATAATATTGGACAGGACACCGCCGCATATCCCGCTGCAAGAACATTAAAGCCTTTTGCAATCAATAAATACGAAACCTGCTATAACCTGTGGTATCAGACAAGAATCAAGGCAGAAAAAATAGGATATTATTTTGAAAATCCGGGACAGGGCGGAACAAACGGAAAACGTGGTGCTGCTCCAACTGCCCAGAATAAATATCAGCCTGTAACAAATATTTCATGGTACGAAGCAATTGTATGGTGCAATGCCCTGAGCGAACTCAAAGGAAAAACTCCATGCTATACTTACAATGGGATTGTTTTAAAAGATTCATCTGATACTGCTTCTTGCGATTTGTGTACCTGTAACTGGGATGCAGACGGATATCGGCTTCCTTCAGAAAGTGAATGGGAATATGCTGCACGACGAACTAAAAATGGATTTCAAAAAGGAAATCTTGTAAGCGGTCAGACATCAGCTACTAACGATGAAGAAGCATTTTTGTATGCCTGGACCTGCGACAATTCTGGTGCGACTCACAATGTTGGAACTGCAGGTGTTCCATTCGATCCTGATACAATTACAGAGCCTGCAACCGGTAACGCAAACGGCGCAGGCCTTTATGATATGAGCGGTAATATTCTTGAATACTGCTGGGACTGGTTTGGCGATTATACTGCAGACGGCATTTACGGACCTTCTGTAGGCTACGAGCGTGTTAGTCGTGGTGGAAGCATTTCCGATTACAACATGTTCTACTACGCCGGCGACCGCTACAGCTACGACCCGAATGCCTGCTACAATTATTTAGGCTTCCGGCTCGCATATACTGTGCAATAACGTCATTGCGAGCGCAGCGAAGCAATCCACTTATTTAAGTTTTCTTTCCTGTTTCTTTAACTTTCTTGTCTCGTGTCTGATTTTCTGTCTCTGTTTACGCGAAAGTTTACGTGCTCGTTTGCGGGCTTCAACCTTTTCTTTGTTGATGTTCAAAAGCCATACACTTAAGAATACAGAAATTACACAAAGAATTGTTGCCATAATAACAGCCCAGTAACCAGGCATAGTTTCGAACGGCAGCTTAAAGTTCATACCAAAGAAGCTTGTAACAAAGGTTGGTGCCATCATAACAAGGTTAATGATTGCAAGCTTTTTCATTACAATGTTCAGGTTGTTTGATGTTACAGAGCTGAACGCGTCCATGACTCCAAAGAGAATGTCTGTATAGGTGTCGGCCATTTCAATAGCCTGACGGTTATCAATTGCAACGCCTTCTACAAAATCAATATCTTCATCGTCAAACTTGATGAGTTTTGTGCTTTTCATTTTTTGCAGGAGCAGGGCATTACTTTTGAGGGAAGTAGAAAAATAAACAAGCGATTTTTCCAAACCAAGCATGAGCATGATTTCCTGATTTTCAATTTCCATGCGCATTTCGTTTTGAATGCTTGTAGAACGGCGGTTGATTTCCTTAAGGTAACGAAGGAAGTTCAAGTTAGCGCGGTTCATAATCTGAACGATGAATGAAGGAAAATCAGTAAGCTTGATATTTTTGATTCTGTTGTTGCCAAAGTCCTTTAAGATTTCGCAGTCTGTCCAGCAGATTGTGATGATTGTTTTTCCCTTGATGATGATGCCTACAGGAACTGCAAAATATGGAGTTTCTGCGGCAGGGTCATAAACAGGAACCCGCACGATTGTAAGGATATATCCTTCACCATCTTCCATACGAGAAAGCTCATCAGGGTCCAGAATATCAAGGATGTGATCCTGTTCAATATCATAATCTTCCTGGAGCTGATTTGTTTCATCACGAGTAACATTTCGCGCATCTATCCAAAGAGGCTTTTTTGTGTTGATTTCATCTTTTTTTGTTTTGAAGAACTGTCCGTCTTCCTGCTGCCAGTATGTAATCATTTTTAAAATTCTCCTCTCATAGCCAAAAGAATTTCAAAAATGTACAAGATTTGATAAGACTAGATATTGAAATTCAAGAGGCTTCTATTTGTGATTAAAATACGTATGGGATAACTACTCGACCCGCCGTCCATATAACGCCTCCTGAATAAAATGTAAACTTCAAACTGAATAAGGAATTATAACATAAAATAATAAAATGGGGCAATACAAAAGAAAATATGCATTCAGGTATAAAAAAATGGCTCCCGGCTGACTTGGGGAGTGAAAACCGCGCAATAGTATTGCGCTACATGCTGAAGTGCCTTGGAACGATATACGTTGGCCGCCTTGCGGCCGCACTTCAGAATGTTTTTCACTCCCCAAGTCTGCCTCCGCCATTTTTTTATAGTTGGATCCAGTTACTCTGTTTGTCCCGTTTTGTTTTTTTATTCTAATCCCTTCTTTAGGGTTTGAAGGTTTTCATTCATTATTTTTAAATATGAGGTTTCTTGGGCCTGTTTTGTGGTTACAGATTGCATTGAATCAAGTATGAGTACTTGTGCATTCTTTCTATTACTATTTTGGATAATTGTTTTGGCTAGTTTGTCGTCGCCGGATTCAATTTTGAATATGTAATTGGAATCTAATTCGTCCATTTTATTTGCCAAAAAGATTACAGTTTTAAAACTTGCCTCTGTTTCGGCAGAACAGCCTACGAAGGCGGCGTAGTAGTTGAGATTGTAGTCGTCTACTAAATATCGGAATGGGAAGCGGTCGCCGAAAATAAGAGTGTCTTTTGATGCGGATTTGATTGCGGTAGAGTAGGCCTGATCTAAGTCGTCAAGTTGAGATTTGTATTCAGAAAGAATGTTGCGGTATGCAATGGCATTTGCGCTGTCTTTTTTACAGAGTGCTTCTGTGATTTCTTCGCAAATCACTTTTGCATTTTTAAGGGAGAGCCATACGTGTTCGTCGTATTCTAATTCTTCTTCGTCTTCTTCCTCATCCTCTTCTTCGGCTTCCATGCCTTCAACTATTTCTTCTTCTTTTATCTGGTCGCCTAGGATTTCCATTAGATTTAAAATAATCATGTCTTTGTTCTTTTTATTTTTTAAGGCGTCTTTTACCCAAGCGTCGCTTTCTCCACCTGTGAAAATAAAAATGTCGGCAGTGGAAATTTTGGCAACATCCTGGATTGAGGGCTGATAGCTGTGAAGATCAACGCCGTTTCCTACAAGAAGAGTCACTTCTGTGTTTTCGGCCTTATCTCCAAGAAGCTGGCGAACCCAGTCATATTGCGGGAAGATTGTTGTAACAATGCTCAACTTTGATGCTTTAGATTTTTTGTCTGATTTTTTAGCTTTGGCAAAAAGGGTTGAGTTAATTGCAACTAACATGAATACAACTGCTGCTACACCAAATGTTGATTTTACGATTTTTGAAATATTTTTCATTTTGCTTCCTTCTGTTTTTTGTTTCTGCAATTTATGCAAGTTCCGTATAAAACTGTGCGGTACGGATTAAGTGAAAATCCGTGTTCATTCTTAAGATGATTTGTTAATCCTTCCAGATCATCACACTCAAGGTGAAAAAGATTTCCACATTCTTCACATTTCAAATGAAAGTGCGGTGTTTCAGCATTACAGTCGTCTCCAGAATACTCAAAACATGCAGCCGAATGTTCATCAATAAAATATTTCTGAAGCGTCCCGTCTGCCACAAGCTTTTCCAACTGCCTGTAGATTGTCGCGATTCCAATTGAAATCTGTTTACTTTCAAAATGCTCCCGAACTTCTTCCGCAGTAAAATGCCTGCCTTTCATTTCTTTTAAATATGACAATAAGAAATCTAACTGCCTGGTTTTATAAACTGATTTTTGCATATGTGTATCCTTTGTGCAAATATGATAACGATTATCAAATTAACTAAAACGCGAAAAAATGTCAATATGATAATGATTATCAAATTGTGAATATACTAAAAAAATAAAGAAAAGACATTGAAAAAAAGGCGGGAGGGAGTGGCCACAGATTTCAAAAACGCTCTGAAGTGCGGCCGCAAGGCGGCCATGTATATAATTACAAGGCACTTCAGCGCGTAGCGGGCGAGCCCGCGATTTTGCAAATCTGCGGACACGACCGGTAGCCTTTTTTTTCTTTACCATTCCATTCTTTTTTTATTATATTTACATATATGAACGTTTTGCCAATTTATGAGCTACCATTTCATATTGTTTTTCTCATTTTCATAATCTTCAGTTTTGTAGGTTGGATGAGCGAAGTACTTTATGTTGGAATATTCTTCGAACATAAATTCGTAAACCGTGGATTTTTACATGGACCTTTATGTCCTATTTATGGCTTTGGAGGTCTTTCTATACTTCTTTTACCACAATCTCTTTATTCAACCTGGTTTTTATTATTTTGTGCCAGCATGCTTTTTGGAACAGTTGTAGAATATATTTCAAGCTGGATTTTGGAAAAGCTTTTTCATACTCGATGGTGGGATTATTCGCATTATAAGTTCAATATCCGAGGACGTGTCTGTCTGCTTAATTCGCTTTTGTTTGGGGCTCTTGGTGTTGTAATCATCCATTTTGTTCAGCCATTTGTAATGAAATTTCTTTCACTGTTTTCTGATTTTGTACTCACACTTAGTGCAGATATAATTTTGGTTGCCCTGACTGTAGACCTTCTTATTACCGTACGTCGTCTTGTTGATTTCTCTGTTTCTATGGCACGAATCAAAGCCTTTGGAGAAAACCTGCGCGAACGATATGGTCACGAACAATGGTTCAAAGGAGAATCTCTTTCTCAGATTATAGCCTCTGTCAAAGAGTATGCCGCTGAACGCAAGGATGAAGTTAGTGCATCTATCCTCAGAAAAATTGATCAGTTCCAGCCAAAAATGCGCAACATCGAAAGCTTTATGCATCGTTTCCCAACACTCAAGAGCCTGAGTTATAAGGATGAACTTGAGATGCTGAAAGAACGTATCAGACGTAAAATTTCAAAAAACTCAAAAAGAAGATAGAAAATTTCAACTTTTTTTCAAAAAATCTCATTTTTTTTCTCAATTTTTTGTAACAAGTCCACTTTTATTTCTAATACTATGGCGTAAAAACTTTTAGAAATCAGGGGGCTTAAGTTGAAGACGCTCTGGCGGTTCCTGGCATGTATGCTTGTCTGGGGTGCTGTATCTTTATCGTCTGTTTTTGCGGATGTTAGGGATGTTGCTGCGGGAAGTGTGTACAGTTGGGATTTTTCGGATTGTTCAATTCGTGACATTCTGTATGTTGTTTCTCTTGATACTGGTATTTCGATTGTCTGTGATGATACTGTAAATGGCAAAGCTGATTTTCGTTTTACGGGTAAGGATTTTGAAACAGCGTTTGATTCTTTTTTGAAGGGTGCAAGATTGTATGTTTTGAAAGAGGATGATTTGTGGACGGTCAGCAGATTCAGACTTGTTGAGCAGAACGGCTTATTTAGTCTTGATGTCTGTGATTTGTCGATGGAACAGATTGTTGAAAAGCTTTCGTTGCTGTTGGGACATGCGCTTACTTATGAAGTGCTGCCTGCAGGTACGATGAATGTGCATTTTAAAGGGTTGAATGAATTTGAGTTGCTTCAGAGTTTGTGTTTGAGATTGAACGGTTATTCGCTTGAAAAAAAGGATTCGGGATTTCATTTTGCTAAGAAGTCTGTTGCGGTGAATGCAGGTGGTTCTGGTTTTGGAAATGTAGATGTGCATTTTAATGAAGACGGAACTGTTTGGGTTGATGTACGGGATTCGAGGGCAGGTGATGTGTTAGAAGCGTTGTTCGGTTTGAATGGGATCACTGATGCTGGTGGTATGACTGCTGATGGCATGACTGATGATGGTACAGGTTTTTGCCTGCTTGCCGGTAGCGATGTAAAGATTACGAGAAGTTTTTTTGTTGGAAAAAATTTCGAGGATGCATTGCAGAAGGTATGTGCTCAGAGCGGACTTGATGTTATTCGGTCGGATGGTGTTTTTTATGTAGTTTCGAATGCGGGTGCAAGAGATAAGCTTGTTACTGGGAATAAGAACTGGTACAAGGTGAAGCTTGCTTATACGAAAGCAGATAAGTTTGTTTCGATTTTGAATAGGCGTTTTGGGAATGTTGAATGTATTGTTCTGACTGATGAGATGTCGTTTCTTGTTTGTGTAGATGAACAGGGTTTTAAAGAGATTGAGTCCTTGAAGGATGAGATTGATTTAAAGGTTGATACGTATCTTGTGGAGTTGAAGTATATTCGTCCTGAAGAGTTACTTAAGTATTTGCCGCCTGGTGTGGATAAGGGGTGTTTGTTTTTTGCGGATGATAATTCGTGTGTGTATTTCAAAGGTACAGAAAACGCGTATTTGAATTTGTTGGAACAGGTGAAAATTTGCGATAGACCGGTCGTTCGGGTGAGCTATGATTTGTTGATTTTGCAGTATGACGAAGGAAGTGAGAATTCTTGGAATCCGAATTATTCTGTTGGGAAAATGCAAATTGGAGACAGAAGTGATTTTGGTGTAAAACTCGGAAACGTGTTGAACTTGAATTTAAATGTTGTCAGTGCTTTTGGGTTGAATTTTGCGGCTCAGCTGCAGGCTTCGATTGAAGAGAATAAAGCTACGGTTTTTGCTGATACGACACTTCATGGTGTTGCAGGAAAACAGATAAATTTTCAGAACACGAATACTTACAGGTATAGGGATAATAATCTTGATCCTGATACAGGTAAGCCTGTCTACTCTGGTGTGACAAAAGAGATTGTGTCTGGTCTGAAGTTAGATGTTATTGGTTTTGTGAGCGGAGATGGAATGATTACAAGTACTGTAACTGCTTCCGTTACGCGTCAGGGAATTGATACTTCTTCTAGTACTGGGAATCCTCCTGCTACGAGTGAAAAGATTGTAACAACGGAAATTTGTGGTAAAAGTGGGGAACCTATTGTTATAAGCGGGCTTGTACAAAATACAAGTTCTCAAAGCTCTAGCGGAGTTCCCTTGATTTCTAAAGTTCCTTTTTTAGGCGGGTTATTCAAACGAAAAGAAAAAATCGTTGAGAAAACCCAGATGGTAATTTATCTTGTTCCGCATATTGAAGAATACAATTCATCATTCGTCGCGGATCAAAACACCAGGAAAAATAATCAATCAGAATTATTAGAGCGTTGTAATGCTTTTTACAAAAAAATGTTTATGGAGGAAACGAATGCGCAATTATGAGTTCAAATTAACGCCGGCCTACTGCCTTTACAATGGTATTGCCATTAAGAGACAGCAGGGTTCAAGAATTTGTTTTTTGTCGGAAGATCCGGACGATAAACAGCTTCGTTCTAGAGTGACAAAAGCGTTTAAGAATTATCTTGAATATGTTAATCGCCAGGAAGACTGCCCTGAGATTTATAAGAATCAGCCGTCTATTCAGTTTGTTGCAGGAAATCATGCAGAATTACGGAAACAGGTTTCGCAACTTTATTCTCAAAATGAAAGTATTCCGATGTTAGACGCTGCTGATGAAACTGAAACGCAATCGAAATCAGAAAATCGTAAGACTTCCGAAGCAGCAGCTGTACTTTTGTTTGATACAATCATGGTAGATGCACGTGTAAGAAAAGCAACAGATATTCATATTGAAAATAATTGTGTCCGCTTTCGAATCTCGGGCAAGCTTATAACTATTTCAAGATTAACGGAGGACAAATGCATAGAACTTATACAGCGTATAAAATTTCTGGCAGGAATGAACGTGTTGGAAAAAAAGAGAAGCCAGGACGGTCATTTTGTGTATGGCGGAACGGAGCCTATTTTTGTGCGAGTCTCAACTGTAGGTGTTGTGTGTGGAAAAAACAACGACCTGGAGGAATCTGTAGTCATAAGATTGCTTGATACAACGCGGCTTCCGCTTGCACTGGAAAAGCTTGGTTTTAATGAACAGCAGCTTGTGAAAATAAGAAAAATGAGCAGAGTGCCGAATGGACTTGTTGTAATCTGCGGACCTACAGGTGCGGGAAAATCTACAACAGCCGCAGCAATGCTTGTGGAACTTTCAAACAGTTGCTGTAACTCTACAAAAATAATCAGCCTTGAAGATCCTCCTGAATACTTAATGCCGGGAGTTACTCAAATACAGATTGATGAAAAAAATCCTTATCTGGAAGCGCTTATGCATGTGTTCCGTCAGGATCCTGATGTTCTTATGATTGGCGAAATCCGTGATGAAAACAGTGCAACAGTTGCAATAAGGGCAGCGCTTACAGGGCATCTTGTTATTGCAACACTTCACACAGCAACTGCAGCGGGCGTTGTCCTTCGGCTTGAAAATCTGGGAATCCCCCGAAATATGATTGTCTCTGTATTAAAAGGTGTTGTTGCGCAGGAACTGAATAATTTTGAAAGTAACGTAAATCTTTTGGCTGATGTTTGTGAACCAACAAATCAACTTTTGAAAAAAGCAGAAAAAGCGCTTTCGGAACAGGAACTGGAAGATTGTTTTGAACATACAACAAATTACAGCCAGATGCTTGCAAAAACGCTTTCGATTCTTAAAGAAAAACATTCCGTAAAAGAAGAAGCTCCTGCCGAGCACAAAAAATCAGTATTTGTTCCGGTCAAAAAATCAGAGAAAAAAGTGGAGGTGGCAGTATGATGAACAGTTTTTCAAACAGAAAAAACAGATTGAAGTTTACGCAGGTTCTGTGGGACCTTATAGAAATGAAAAAATGCGGCCTCAAGAATGCACTTTATATAATGGCAAAAAATCGCAGTCAAAAAAACAAAATAATTACTCTTGCTGCTGCAAATCTTTATACAGCGTTGTATAACGGAAGCTCTTTTTCAAACGCTCTTAAAGTTTGTCCGTTTGTTGAATTCGGAAAAGATTATATTTCATTTATTAGCTTTGCTGAACGTTCCGGAAAGCTTGAAAAAACTCTAGGATTTCTTAAAGAAAAACTGGAACGGAATGAACAGAATCTTGAAAAAATCAAAGAGGCTTCAATTTATCCTTTGTTTGTAATAATTCTTGCGGTTGCAGCGGGAATCACTCTTTATTTCTATTCTGCATCTTTGCTTTCGTGGGACAATGAAAATCCACAGATGATGCAGCAGTTATATTCAAGCTTGATTTTATCTTTTAGTTTTTTGCTTTTGTTCTGCCTGATTGCTTTTGCGGTTATTAAAAAAACTTTGGGCACAAACAAATTATATGAAGCTTTTCTTGCAACCGGATTTCTTGTAAAAGCGGGGGAAAGTCTTGCAAATGCAGTCAGCAATGCTGTGAATATCCTTGGGTATGATACTAAAGAAGGGCAGCTATTTGCGAATGCGGGAGAAAAACTGTCTTATGGCATAAGTGTAAAAAATGCGTTTTCACTGAATGCTAAAAAAATGGGGCAGGGAGGTGAAATCGAGGAGGCATTTTTTTATGCCGAAAACTCCGGTGGCGAAAATGAGCTGTTTGAGAAAATTGCATTATGTCTTAATGCCCGGGATGAAAAAAGAAGGACAATCTGTTTTAAGCTGATTGAACCTTTTTTTCTTACGGGAACGGGAATCTTTTTACTTGTATTTCTTATGAACTCAGTACTTCCGCTAATTACCGATAGTACTCTGTTTATTTAATTTTATATTTGGGAGGAAAAGAAGTATATGAAGGAGAAAAACTATGTCAAAAAAACAAAGCATGTACAAAACCAGAAAAAACGTTGGAAGAGTGAACCTGCCTTTACTTTTGTGGAAACACTCGCGGTCCTTGCCATCACGGCAGCACTCACGGCTGGTTGCACGGTTTCTATCTCGAAAATCGTTTCTATCGCCAAACGCACATCGGCAAAAAACCAGATTGACCAATACAGCGCGGCATTACAATCCTACTTCCTCGATTGCGGACGCTTCCCAACTACAGAACAGGGACTTGCTGCTTTATGGGAAAAACCAGTTCTCTATCCGATACCAGAAGAATGGAGCGGACCATACGTTGAGCGTAGGCCAGGCAAAGATCCTTGGGGAACCGATTTTGAGTATCTCAGCGCTGAAAGCTCCGTTATGCCGTCAGAGGTTCCTGCGAATCTGCCCTATGTACTCATTAGCTATGGGGCAGATAAAGAAAAAGGAGGAAAAGAAAATGGACTCGACATTGTTTCATGGGAATAAAATCGGTCTTGCTTCAATAGTAATCCTTGCACTTTCTTTTTGTACTGCGGTGGGAACTTACAGATTAAAAAAATCAGCAGAAATCAAACTTTGGGAAAAATCGCTGATTGTTTATTCTGCCCAGCTGGAACAGGAAAATCAGGCCGCTATAAAAAACGGGAGCGTTAGGTGAGATTTCATACAGTTCTTCTTTTGCTGACTTTTCTTGGACTCGTTTCTGTAACGTTGAATGATTATACCTTTTCTGTTCAAAAGCTTGAGTCAAAGGCTATCGACAGCCGGCAGGTTTTTGTTGCAAAAAGGTTCATCGCCGAAAGTTTCAGAAATACTTGCAATGGGAAAGGTTTTAAGGATCTTGAAGAATGGCAGTTGAGTTGCAGGGCACTTTTTAAACTTGAATATATAGGCTGGTGTCAGGCTCAGGATTTTATGATTGATGAAATCCCGGAAAAGGGAGAGTTGATGTACGGTAAATGGATTGGCTCTGAAAATCTGAAAGAGTGCAGCGATGAAGTTTATTGCCGTAAAAAGCAGGAGTGATTTTTGAAAAACAGAAAAAGTAATGCTTTGAGGTGTTCGCCTGATTATTATGATTTTTACTCAATTCCGTTTCCTGTAAAAGCGGTTGGGAGAATTCAAAAAAATAAATATATCTGTGCTCAGCTGGAAAAGCTTCATCCCTGCTTCTCTGATGACTGTTGTTTTGATTCAAAACTCAGAATCTCAAATCGCGGTTTGCAGGCTGATGTTGTCGTTATGCAAAAGTTCCGCCTTGCAGAATACAAAAGTCAGAATCATCATAAACCTATATATATAGAAGAACTTAAGAAAATCCCTTTTTTCAAAGATTACAAAACTAAAAAAAGGAATGTGATTTTTGCAGCGATTGGGTTGATTGTTTCAATACTGATATTTTTTTCGGTGAGGTTCAGAAATGGGGTTTCGTCTATAAACAATCAAGCTTCTGCGGTTCCTGCTTCTTCGCAAATTAATATTGAAGTTGCGAAGCCTGATTCTTTTTTGCAGATTAAAAATCTTCTTGAAACAATTAATTCTAGTGCGGGAAAAATAACAGGTTTTTCCTGGAAGTTGAACGGCTTTACATATAGTTGTGAGCTGTCGTTACAAAATATTTATCCGGAACAGCTTCTTGAAGTTCTGCCACAGATAACTGTTTCTTCTGTGACGTACGAAAAAAATATTCCTTTGATGACTGCAAAAATCAATATGAGTCTGAACAGTGCGAATTTTAAAAATGATATTGATGTACCCGCACACGAGATAGCTTCGGCTTTTCGGAATTATCTGATTCAAAATAAAATCACTGTCATTGAAGAAACTGTAAAACCGTGTGGAATAAAACTTCGTCTGTCTGGTGAAATCGAAATGGTTAAATCATTTTTTGAATATTTGTTAGACGAACAGATTTCTGTTTCAGAGTTTTCAATCAATCCTGGCAAAGATAGCATCTTTGTTTCAATAGGATTTTCTTTTGTGCAGATTAAAAATCAAAACGTGATTTATGAAAGTATTATAGAAAATGCGGATGTGTTTTTTGCAAAAAAGGAGCCTGATGCAAATACGGAGGATATCCAAAAAAGCGCACGAACCAAGCCTTCCCAAAAATCACAAACTGGAAATATAAAAGAAACTTCAGTTGGAAAAATAATCCGCACAGACGGAACAACTGTTGAATTTTATAAAGATGAAAATGGCAGAATAAAACAAAGATAAGAGGAATGTGATGAATTATAAAAAACTAAAAGTGATTTTGATTATATCTGCAAGTCTCTTTTTGGCGGCGTGTAAAACTACGGGGGAGTTTACGGGAGATGCCAATCTTACAATCCTTGTTGTTGATGAAAACGGCAGTGGAGTAGGGAATTGTTCTGTAATACTGAGCAATTTTAATAAATCGGAAAATGGAATAACAAACGAAAATGGGATGTGTGTGTTTAGTAATGTTCCTTCCGGAGAGTTCAGACTTACGGGGCAGAAGAACGGTTATTCAAAACTTGAATCTGAACCTTTTAATTTTATAAACAAGGGTGATATTTTTTGTTTTGAGATTTTTAGCAGTGGGCAGATTCTTACAAAAGTTGAACAGTTATATGAGCAACGCGATTATAAAAATGCCTCTGAGCTTTTGGACCAGGTTGTCTGCGACAAAAAATCTTCTTTGTATGCAGCAATCTGCCTGTATAAATCTTATGGATTTTTCTTACAGGAAAACAAAAAACAAACACTCTCGGAACTTAAAAAAATGAAAAAAGCAGATAAGGCTTTTGAAGAAATCTACGAAAAGATTATTCAAAAAATTGAAATAAATGAAATTGAAAATGAAAGCCAGGAAGGAGAAGGAGAAACTTTATGAAAATTAAGAAAACTTTAGTTGTCGCCGCGCTTATGATGATGTGCTTTATGTCATCTGTTTTTGCGCAGAATAAAAGTCCCTATTCAATCAGAGGTGATATTTCAAATGAACCTTCATCCGCTGTTCAAAAAATAAAGTTTGAAGGTGTGTTTACAAATAAATCTTCAAAAGAGGTTGAATCTTTTACAATTGTATTCTTTGTTCTTGACCAGGATGGAAACAGTCCTCTGCGTGGAAGAAACAATGTAGTGTTGAAAATCTCTGAAGTTGTTTCGCCAGATTCAAATTCTTCTTTTTCAAGAAATCTTGATGATTATTTATATATGTCAGACGAATCTTCTTTTTATGAAGATGAAGTTGAATATGAATGCGAATATTTATATGTAAGCCGCATTGAATATGCAGATGGTTCCGAATGGTCCGATCCGTTTGGTTTTGAATATTTTTAATGGAGGAAAAAATGATTGATATTAACAAAAAATGTTTTTCTTATGTCGCAGTAATTTTAATCTTTTTGACTGCCACATCCTGTTCCCTTTTTGAAAAACTAAGTCCAAGCTTTGAAATAACAAATCTCAAGTGCAAAAACGCCGCTGTGTATTTTGATTTTTATAATGATTCTTCAAAAATAATTTCCAGTATGCAGATTTTTGTTAGTGTCCGGAATAAAAAAACTGGTGAAGTTGTTGGTCCTTCTACCGGAATGCTTTCATGTGATTTTAAGCAGGAAATACAAAGTCATGAAAAAAAGGAAATGATGATTTTGTTTGAAGATTATCTTGATACGGCAGAAGAAGATACGCCCGTTCTTGAACTTATTTCTCTTGTTGTTAATCGCATTGTTTATTCTGACGGCACCGTATGGAAAGACACGTTCGGCCTTTTTGATGCGGTGAACACAACGGGTGGATCAACTTCTATAAAAGAAGTTTCTCATGAAGAACCAGCTACCGAAACAGAGACCAACACTGCCTCAGAACCCGCCGCAGACGTTGACTCCACCGCGGACCCTGGGCCTGTCGAAGGGCCATCAGAAGATCCAGCTGAAAACCCATCAGAAGATCCCGCTCCAACCGACCCCGCCATGGATCCTGAGCCTGTCGAAGGACCACAAGAAGATCCCGCCCCAACCGAGGAGCCAATCGAAGACCCCGAAACCATTGTTGCTCCAGAACCAAAGAAAATGACCCTCCTTATCTACATGGCTGCCGATAATGACCTGGAATGCTATGCAATTCAGAATCTCAAAGAAATGGAGCATGCCGACTTTGACAATATGAACGTCCTTATTCTTCTCGACCGTGCCCAGGATTATGATGAAACAAACGATGCCTGGACAGACACGCGTCTGTTTGAATTAGTTCACGATCAGACAGACAGCAACTTCATAATTTCAAAACGCCTTGACTGTCCAATCCTTGGCATATCTTCCACAGCCCAGACAGAACTTGATATGGGAAACTTCAACATCCTTCGAAACTTTATTACCTTTGCAAAGAATGAATACGAAGCAGAAAAATATTGTCTTATAATCTGGGGACACGGAACCGGCTGGAGATATTCAGCGCTTCCAGAGCATCCTGATTCTTCCCGCGCAGTTGCAATCGATGATAAATCAGGTTCGTATATGAGCGTTTCTCAAATGGGACGTGCTTTAAAAAATCAGGGCTTGTGTGTTATAGGTTTTGATACCTGTTTTGCGGGTGTTTTTGAAAACGTATATGAAATTAAAAATCACGCAGCGTACACTGTTGCAAGTCCCGGCGTTTCTCCTTCGGCGGGGTGGAATTATAGATATCTGTTGGAAGATCTTTCGGAATGCAGTTTTACTCCAAAAGAAATTGCCAGAATTATGGCGCAATGCTCTTTAGTTAATACAACAATCTTTGATAATGCAAAGCTCTATGATGTAATGGAAAAGTTTGAAACTTTTGCAGAAAAACTTTCGGGCACAATAACATCTGCTCAAACCCGTAATTCAATTCTGGATGATTTTTTGCAAATAAAATCTTACAGCTACCGCCAGTATCCTTGTGATTTATTTATTGATATACATGCAATGGCACAGCAGTATTCAGCTTCTTCAAATGCAGAACTTCAGCAGGCATCAAAAAATCTTGCTGCGTCTATAGACAGAGCCGCTGCTACTACAGACTCAGAACACGCACAAATAGGAATCCATTTGATTTCACTAATAGATTCAAGTGTTTATGCTTCGTCTCATTCAATAGATTATAAAAAGGATTTTAACAACACAGATCAGTGTATGTTTATAAAGGAAAGCCAATGGTGGGTACCATCCTTAGATGGTACCTCCCAAAGTATTTTAGATAAGTTATTTTATTGGAATTATTAGTCGTCAAGACAAGCATCAAGATCCTTGCAGATCTGTTCCTTATCAAGATGTCTTCCGATAATTACCATCTTAATCATGCGGTCGCCAACTTTTTCGTCCCAGTCTTTTTTCATTTCTGGTTCTTCGGCGAGTACGCGCTTTTGTTCTGCAGGAGGGCAGGAAGCAAGCCAGTTTCCAGAGTATCCGGCCTGAATCTGACGACCGCTTGTTTCAAGAACGTATGCCATGTCGTCTTCATCACTGAACCATACAACACCCTTCGAGCGGATGATGTTTCTTGGCCAGTTACTTGCATAGCGGTCAAGCTTTTCGCGGTTGAATGGACGGCGGCGGTAATATACAAATGAACCTATTCCATATTCATCTTCGCTTTCGCCTTCGTGCTTGTGCTCATGGTGATGGTGGTGATGATGTTCATGCTCATCGTGGTCGTCATCATCATCGTCATCATCTTCTTCTGCATCGTGCTCTTCAAGGGCTTTTACCCAACCTGCACTTGCATAAACTGTTTCAAAATCAAAGCGGTCTGTTCCAATAATTTCTTCTACAGGAACTTCACATTTTGTTGTTTCAAAAACCTTAACGCTTGGCTGAATCTTGTTGATTACGGCACGAACCATTTTCATCTGTTCATCAGTAACAAGGTCGCGCTTATTAACAATCAAAGTAGAACAGAATTCAATCTGCTGAATCAAAAGCGATTCAATATCTTCTTCATCAATGCCTTCTTTCAAAAGAGCTTTTCCTTCATCAAACTCTTCTACAAGGCGGCTTGCATCAACAACTCCAACAACGTTATCAAGCTTACCAATTTCAATAGTTTCAATAGCCTGGGCAATTGGCATAGGCTCACAAACACCTGAAGCCTCAATCAAAATGTAATCAAACCTGCCGCTCTTCATCAAATTTTCAATCTGATTTACCATATCGGTTTTGAGTGTACAGCAGATACATCCGTTAGTAAGAGGAACAAGACTGCTTGAATCTTCAATCTTTGCCTCTTTAGAAATAAGACGTTCATCAACGTTTACTTCACCAATATCATTTACAATAACTGCAACTTTGTAGCCTTTTTGATTTGTAAGAACACGGTTCAAAAGGGTAGTCTTACCAGCCCCCAGATATCCGCAAAGTAATGTAATAGGAATTTTTTTAGCCATTATAAGTACCTCTTTCTTCTTATTAAATATAATAAAATTCCATCACAAAGTACACAAAAACCGCACTATTTTCTTTTTTTTTCGCAAAATTGGGTGTATAATTATTGCTAAAGGAGTTTTTTATGGCAATGAGACTTGTTACACGTTCAGATTTTGATGGCCTGGTTTGTGGCGCTTTACTTTTGGAGGCAGGTATTATCGATACCTGGAAATTTGCACATCCAAAAGACCTTCAGGATGGACTTGTAGAAATAACAGAAAATGACTGTCTTGCAAATGTTCCTTTTGTTCCGGGTTGTGGCCTTTGGTTTGACCATCACTCTTCGGAATTCGAACGTCAGGAGCTTGAAGGAAAATATAAGGGAGAAAGCCGAATCACTCCTTCCTGCGCTAGAATTATTTATGAATACTACGGCGGAAAAGAAAAGTTCCCTAACTTTGATGATATCATGACTGCTGTAGATAAAGTCGATTCTGGTAATCTTACAATTGATGAAATTCAAAATCCACAGGGCTGGATCCTCGTAGGCTTCCTTATGGACCCACGTACCGGTCTTGGTCGCTGGCGTGAATTTACAGTTCCAAACTATGCACTTATGGAAAAGCTCATGGTTGCATGCCGCGATAAATCAACAGAAGAAATCCTTGCAATGCCTGATGTTCAGGAGCGTATTGCCGTTTATAACGAACAGACCGAAAAGTTCAAGGAAATGGTAAAGGCTCATACACGCACAGAAGGCAATCTCATAATTTCAGATCTTCGCGGAGTTGATCCAATCTATACTGGTAACCGCTTTATGATTTACAGTATGTACCCAGAACAGAATATTTCTGCATGGATTGTAAGCGGTCGTGGTGGACAAGGTTGTTCTGCCGCTTGTGGTTACAGCATCCTTAATAAAACAAGTAAGGTTAATGTTGGAAGCCTCATGCTCAAATACGGTGGTGGTGGTCACGAAAAAGTTGGAACCTGTCAGTTCACAAATGAGAACATGGATACAGATCTTCCAAAAATGCTTAAGGAATTATCGGAGCTAGCCAACGCGTAAACGAATAGGTGTAGTTACTGTCTGCCCTGAAAGTGATTTTCAAAAACGAGTTCTATCTGGTATTTTCGCCCAGGCAGTTCAGTACAATTATGATGTTTTCGTATTTTCTCCCCTGGCACATGTGTCAACAAAATCAAAGGCTTATGTAAAAGGTGAATTGAATATTTTCAATCTCATCAACTTTGATCTTCTTGATGCCGTTATTATTACGCCCGTTCCAATGCAGGAAGAAGGAACCAGTTATATAGTAGAAAACCTGCTTAAACAGTTTAAGGAAAAATGCAAAGTTCCTGTAGTTTCCATTGATGCAACATTTGGCGATTATCCCGTTATCCGCACAGACGAAAAATCACCTTTTATTCAAATCACAGATCATCTTATTGATGTTCACGGCTGTAAAAATATTGCTGTGTTAAAAGGTTCTGATTCCTTTGAAGGTTCAAATGCCCGGCTTGAAGGAATCGTTGAATCAATGCAGCGTCACGGTCTTCATCTTAATATGAATCAAGTTTACGACGGTG
This sequence comes from uncultured Treponema sp., assembly GCA_946411215.1. Taxonomy (GTDB): domain Bacteria; phylum Spirochaetota; class Spirochaetia; order Treponematales; family Treponemataceae; genus Treponema_D. The sequence continues at coordinate 24,987 of CAMKDH010000008.1, forward strand.
ATTACTGGTACACAAGCGGTGAAAATCTTGGAAAAAAATATTTGAACGGAAAACTCAAACTCCCAGATGCCGTTATCTGTCTTTCTGATTATATGGCAATCGGACTTGTTAATACTCTTGTCAAAGGCGGTATAAAAGTTCCGGAGCAGGTAATTGTAACTGGCTTTGATGCAGTTGCCGAAGCAAGTTTGAATAATCAACCGATTACAACTTATCAGCCATATACATTTGATACAGCAGCTAGAGCGGTAAATTATATTCATTCGCAATTGTCACCAAAATCAAAAGGCAAGCCTGTAAAAATGAATAAGGGTCGTCTGCTTTGTATTGGTGCTACCTGTGGATGTCAGGAAGACGAAGCTTATACACATTCTAAAATCCGCCAGAATCAGTATATGCTCCAGCAGAATTTCAACGACAAGACAATCTGGAACGGAATTGGAATAGGTACGCTTTTTGAAAGCTATACAAACGAAATCCTTACGGGAACTTCTTCAACAGGGGAGTGCCTTTTAAAAATCTACGAATCAAAATATCTTGTTCAGCCGTATGAATATCTTTTCCTTTGTTTAAATCAAAACTGGGCAGATTCGGATTGTGATTTTGAAGAAGGTTATTCAGAGCAGATGAATATGTGCCTCTTTGCCGACAGACTTAAAAAATATCCCGGCACCGAAAATCATGTTTTTTATGACACAGGTCACGAAAAACTTTTCCCTGTTAAACAGATGCTTCCAGATTTTGCATTAAAGGAAAAATCAGAAGAACCTCAGGTGTATTATTTCTTCCCGGTTCATTTTAATACAATAAGTCTTGGATATATGGTTTTGCAGAATAATCTTTCTCTCGATTATATTCCGGGGCTTGTTTTCCGTAATTACGTAAGAATGATTAATAATGCGCTCGAAATGTCGCGTACAAGAAATAAAATCATTTCGCTTTCTGAACACGACATGATGACCAACCTTTATAACCGTCGCGGACTTACTCATGCAGTTAATGTTATGAATTCACGTGCCCAGAAAGGCGATAAGTGGCTTGCTATAGTTGCCGACATGGATGGTCTTAAATTCCTTAATGATAATTTTGGACATTCGAAAGGTGATGAAGGTTTGAACTTTATTGCCGACACAATGCGCCACATTGCTAATCCCGAAGAAGCCTGTGTTCGTAACGGTGGTGATGAATTTGTAATTGCGGGCCTTGGAAAATATACTGCAAAACAAATAGACGAGAGAATCCGTTATTTTAATAAACTCATTGATGATTATAACAAAAACAGTCCAGTTCCGTTTAATGCAAGTATTGGTTATTGTCTCAAAGCCTGGGGCGAAAAGAATGCTTTTGAAAAAGCGCTTGAACAGGCCGACGTAAACATGTACCTCGACAAACGCCGCAAAAAGAACCGCAGATAAATCATTATTATAGAAACAATTCTCTCAATGTGTTATTATTCCCCCAAAGAGGAAACGTATTTATGAAACGAATCATCACAGTTCAGGATATTTCATGTGTAGGAAAGTGCTCTCTTACTGTTGCACTTCCAATTATTTCTGCAATGGGTGTCGAAGCAAGTGTTCTTCCTACAGCTGTTCTTTCAACACATACAGCATTTAAAGGCTTTACTTTCCGCGATCTTACAAGCGATATTCAGCCAATCTGCGATCACTGGAAACAGGAAAAAATCCATTTTGATGCAATTTATACAGGTTACCTCGGATCTTTTGAACAGCTCGATTTAATGCACAAACTCATTGCCGATTTTGGTGGTGGCGACACTCTTACAATTGTAGACCCATGCATGGCCGATAACGGAAAGCTTTATACAGGCTTTACACAGGATTTTGCTTTTGCAATGGCTAAACTTTGTGGTAAGGCAAATGTAATTGTTCCAAACCTTACAGAAGCAAGTTATATGTTAGGCATACCTTACAAACCGTCAGGTTATGATGAAGAATATATAAAGGATATTCTTAAAAAGCTCGCCGCTCTTGGTGCGCAGAAAGTTGTACTCAAAGGCGTTGAGTTTGCAGAAGATCAGGCTGATCTCAAAGGTATTGCCGGAAAAATTGGAATTGCTTCTTATGATTCTGCTACAGATACTTTTACATGGTATTTCCATAAAAAAATGCCTCAAAGCTTCCACGGAACTGGTGATATTTTTGCAAGCGTACTTACTGGTGCCCTTATGCGCGGACTTCCTTTACAAAACGCATATTCACTGGCTGCCGATTTTGTTGTAGAAGCAATAAAAGAAACTTTGAGTCACGAAAACTACAACTGGTACGGCGTAGACTTTGAAGCTGCCTTCCCATATTTAATAAAGAGGCTTGGAGCTGATTAATGAAACAAATAATAATTCTGGATTCAACATTACGAGACGGCGCACAGGGCGAAGGAATAAGCTTTTCGGTAAAAGATAAAATCCATATCTGCCAGTCGCTTGATGAATTAGGAATTCAGTATATAGAAGCAGGAAATCCCGGAAGTAATCCAAAAGATATAGAATTTTTCCAGGAAATCAAAAAAGTTCCGCTAAAAAATGCCCGTATCTGTGCGTTTGGCGCAACCCGTCGCAAAGATACTACCTGTGAACAGGATTCTCAGATTCAAAGTCTTCTTGATGCTCAGACAGATACTGTAGTTATTTTTGGTAAATCCTGGGATTTTCAGGTAAAAGAAATCATCAAGACAACTCTTGAAGAAAATCTTTTGATGATTAAAGAAACCTGCGCCTACTTAAAACAAAACGGACGTACAGTTTTCTACGATGCCGAACACTTTTTTACAGCATACGAACAGAATAAAGATTATGCATTCCAAACCTTGCAGGCTGCCGTTGATGGCGGTGCTCAGGTAATCTGTCTTTGCGAAACAAAAGGCGGCTTTATGATTGATGAATGTCGTAAAGCTGTTGTAGAAGTTGTTTCAAAGTTTGCAGACAAGGTTCAGATTGGAATTCACACACATAATGATTGCGGATTAGCAGTTGCAAATTCTTTGGTTGCAGTTACAGAAGGCGTAACTCATGTTCAGGGTGTCCTTCTTGGCTTTGGTGAGCGCACGGGAAACGCAAATCTTTCTACAATCATCCCGGACCTTCAGCTTAAAATGGGTTATGAATGTATTCCTGCAGAAAATATGAAAAAACTCACAGCTATCTGTAATCAGATTGCCGAAATTACAAACATCAGCATGAACCAGCAGTCTCCTTATGTAGGAAAATCTGCATTTGCACACAAAGCAGGCATGCATATAGACGCAGTTCTAAAAAATCCTTTTGCTTATGAGCATATAGAACCCGAAGTTGTAGGAAATAACCGCGTTTTCCTTATGAGCGAAGTTGCAGGACGCGCTACAATAATAGAAAAAATCAATCGTTTTGCCCCTCAAATTAAAAAGGATGATGAGATTGTAGAAAAAATCATGGCACACATGAAGGAACTCGAAAAAGAAGGATATCAGTTTGAAGGTGCCGATGGAAGCTTTGAACTCATGGTACGCAAGGTTCTTGGCCAGTATCAGCCTTTCTTTAAACTTCATTATTATACAACAAGCGGATCAAATCCAAGACCAGAAGAAGGTGTTTGCTGTTGTGCCCAGACTAAAGTTGAAGTAGATGGACAGATAGAAATTACAGCAGGGGAGGGCGATGGACCTGTAAATGCACTCGATATTGCCCTTCGTAAGGCTCTTGAAAAGTTCTATCCACTTGTTTCTCAGATCAGACTTGTAGATTATAAGGTTCGTGTTATAGATACAAAGGCTGCTACAGCCGCAAAAGTCCGCGTAATCATCGAAAGTACCGACGGAAATGCCAGCTGGACCACTGTAGGAGTGTCTGCCGACATTATCGAAGCCTCATGGATCGCACTTTCCGATTCTTTTGACTACAAATTAATCCATGATATAGAAAAAAGGTATAAAAAGATTATTTAATCATTTATGAGGTATATGCCGAAAATAAATTCACAACAAAATTGTAATTAATGCGTATTATGAAGAATGTTAAACGTTACAAAAAAACAAAAAGTTATTTTTATTGTTTTTTTTGTTGACTTCTGAATAATACCGTGTTAAGATAATAAAAAAGAGTTTATACGTTAAAGGTCGTTGGCCTGTATAAACTTTTTAAAAAAAAAGGAGGATTTTTTTAAATGAAAAAAATCGTAGGAATTATTGCAGCTCTTGCTATGGCAGGTGCTGTTTTTGCAGTAGACTTCTCTGCTGGTGTACGTCTTGAAGGAAGTTTGTTCAATTACAATGACGGCTCAATTTCACTCTTCAAAGAAGCTCATGTAAATGAGTTTTACCACGCACCAATCAGCTTTTCAATTGCTGATGATGTAGCTGGTGGACAGTTGAAATTGTCTAATGTTAAAGACCTTGAAACAGGAAAGACTTACACATTGGGAACTGATCCAGATACTAACTTACCTGTTCTTAAAGAAGAAGCAGTTAAACTTGGTAATGTAGTTATCGCCGACGCTTGGAGCATCTGGTTTAAGCCAGTTGATATCCTTAAGGTAACAGTTGGACGCTGGTCTACAAACCTTAACCAGGAACACATTGGATGGTGTAACACAGATTCTGGTATCGAATCAGACGGTTATGCTTTGACACTTGCTACAGAAGGCTTCTCTTGGGATGTATTCTTGGCTTCAGGAAATGGAAACTGGTTCTTTACAAAGGCTGACGGAGCTGATGCTGCAATTGCTGAACTCTATACAAAAGTTCAGTATGGTGCTGACTTCGGTACAGTAAATGCATTCTTCAATGGTATTAACAGCTTCAAAGATTTCCGCTTTGGTGCTGGTATCAACCTTTCTGGACTTCCAGTTGGATTGTGGTTCAACTTCATTGGTGCATATGCTGCAGAAAACTTCCAGAGAATCCGTGCAGAAGCTGATGTTACTGCAACATTCGGTTCAATCGGTTGGGAACTCTTTGTTGCTGGTGGATATGATATGAAAGCAGGAGCACAGTGTGTAAATTCATTCACAGGCGTAGAAGGATGGCACGTTGGTGGTACATACTACCGTGCTGAACCAGCTGCATTCTGCGGTTTCTATACAAGATTCAACATCCCTGGCGATGGTATGAACTTCTATGTTGAAATCAAAGATGCAGATGTTCTTGCAAAAGACTTCTCTATGACTTTGAAACCAGGTTTGACAAAGAACTTCGGATGCTGTGCATTCGAAATGGCTATCGATGCTACACTCGCAAAGAAAGTTGCAATCGATGTACCTGTAAGCTTCAAGGTTAGTTTCTAATAACTGTTTAAGTTAAAAGAAGAAAAGACTGTCCGAAAGGGCAGTCTTTTTTTATATTTTTATAAAAAAAGAGCCTTCAGCAACCTGAAGGCTCTTTTTAGTTAGATGTTTCTAGTCAATTAAGATTAGAAGCTAACTCCGAAGTTTACAGGTAAGTCAAACTTAACTTTTCCATCATTGATGTTGATGTCAGCAGCCAATTCGATTTCGCAGAGACCACAGCGTGTTGTGAAACCAGGTTTGATTTCGAATGCCAATGGTTTAGCAAGCCAGTCTACACCCTTGATGTAGAGGTATGGATTGATTCCATCCATAGCATATGTAAGTTTTACAGAACATCCGAAGAATGCACCTTCAGCTCCAGACTTACCAATGTGCCACCAAGAAGCATCATATCCACCCTTGAGGTTGTATCCACCAACGAGGAATGAAGCGATTGAAAGAGCGTCAGCATTGTACTTGAGGAATACTTCAGCACGAACTTTAGCAAAGTTTTCGTTAGCATAGAATCCCAAGAAGTTTACGAACATCTGGAGTGAATCGAATGTGTTAGCATAAGCAGCACCAAACTTGAGTGTCTTGAAGTTGTCTTTTCCTTCGAATACAGCACTTACTTTACCGAAATCAGCATTGTAGTTCATCAAGAAACCTGTTGTTCCAATATTAGATCCATTCAACCAAGCATTGCCCCATCCAGGAACCAAAGACAAGTCAATTGAAAGACCATCTGCAGGAGTAAGAGATAAAGTCCATGTACCATCTTCTGCACCAATACCAGAATCTGTGTTACACCAGTCGATTGTTTCCTGGTTCATATTACCTGTCCATTCACCAACTGTAATTTTAAGAACGTCAACAGGTTTGAACCAAATGCTCCAGCAGCGTGACTGTACTGTATCAGGACTATCATTACCATCCAAATCAGTAAGCTTGAGTGTTCCACCAGCCTGGTCATCAGCAATTGAGAATGCAATTGGCTTATGATAGAACTGGTT
>CAMKDH010000009.1 GCA_946411215.1 uncultured Treponema sp.
CTTGTTCTTGCAACACAGCGTCCTTCTACAAATGTAATCACCGGTTTGATTAAAGCAAATATTCCAAGCCGAATTGCATTCATGGTTGCTTCGCGCATTGACTCTCAGATTATTATTGATGGTGTTGGAGCCGAAAAGCTTCTTGGCCGTGGTGATATGCTTTATGCTTCTGCTGTTGATCCTGCTCCTATTCGTATTCAGGGAACTTATCTTGATGACAATGAAGTTGAGAAAGTTGTTGAATGCGTTAAGCAGTATGGAGAGCCTGATTACATTGATGATCAGATTTTCGTAGAAGATGAAGAGGATGAAGAAGGAAACGTAGACTTGTTTGGAAACAACATGGACGAAGATCCTCTTTATGACCAAGCCCTTGAAATTGTAGTTCAATCAGGAAAAGCAAGCGCAAGCTATATTCAGCGTCGCTTAAAGATTGGATACAACCGTGCAGCCCGTCTTGTAGAAGAAATGGAAGAGCGCGGAATTGTAGGCCCGGCTAACGGAAGTAAACCTCGCGAAATTATTCATATTCCAGGTTAGGGATTTCTAACAAATTATTATTAGAAGTTCATAGAATTATTCTATATTCGTAAAGATTCTTCTATTGACGTATTAGGATGATTTTATTAAATTTTTAATTGATGATTAAGAAATCCCTAACGCCTCGAAAAAATAATAAGCTTCTTCGTTATTTGCTTTTTGTTGTATTTGTAGCTGCTTTTGTTTTATCAACTGTACTTGTTACACGAAAAAAGCCTGTTGCAGAAAAACCAGATGCACTTCCCGCTGTAGTTTTGCAAAAGCCTGTAAATGGAACTCTTGTTGAGTCTGTTACAATTTCGGGTTATGTAGAAGCAAATGCTATGATTCCTGTTGTTCCTTTTGTTTCCGGGACTATTACTGAATATCCTGCCCGCGCCGGCGACTTTGTTGAAAAAGACACCCTTCTTGCAAAAATTGATGATGCCCCATTCCGCCAGCAGCTTATTCAGGCAGAAGCCGCTTATTTTGCCGCAAAAAGCACCTTTGACCGAATAGAAAATCTTTATAAATCCGGAGCCACTACACAGCAGAATTATGATTCTGCAAAAGCCCAGGCAGATGCTACAAAAGCCCAGTATGATCTTGCACACCTTCAGGTTGATTATACCGAGGTTCGCGCTCCTGTAGATGGCACAATTCTTATTGCAGATCAGGCAGTTGGTGGCGTTGGTACTCAAACACAGCCTGTTGCAGTACTTGCAGATTTAACAAACCAGGTTGTACGCCTTAAAGTCCCAGAAAAATATTTTGATCTTTTTAATCTTGAAAGAGAATCTCTTGTTGTAACAGTAACGCGTCCTGCAGAAAAAAATATGTACGAAGATGCAGTTACAACAGCTACAATAGAAAACATTGCACCTTACGTTTCTCCAGACAGCAAGAACTTTATTGTTGTGTGCAAGCTTGATGAACCCGGAAACCGATTCCGCCCGGGAATGTTTGTAAAGGTTCAGGTTGCATACAAAACTTATACAAACGTACCTCTTGTAAGCCTCAAAGCCCGCAAAATGGACGGCTCTTTTTATGTTTATGACGAAGCAACTTCAACTGTAAAATTTGTTGAAGCAGATGCTTTCCCTGTTGATGAAAATAATTTTATTGTCCCAGAGCAATACCGCGATTCATATATTGTAATGGATGGTCAGAACTTTGTTTTTGACGGTCAGAAAGTCCGCGTTTTTGAAGATGTTTTGAATGAAGCAAAAGACAATGTTATAGGAGACTAACAGCATTGAAGGTTTCTGAGTTTTCTGTAAAACATCCTATCATAATCTCAATGCTGCTGCTTGTAATTGTTGCCTTTGGATTTTATTCCTTAAGCGGAATGCGCACAGAATTCATGGAAGACATTTCCATGCCACAGGCAATCGTTTATGCAGTTTATCCTGGGGCCAGCGCAGAAGATGTTGAAAATGACATTACCAAAGTTATGGAAGATGCGTTTGTTACGTTACCACATTTCAAGGCAATCGACAGTACTTCTTCAAACTCTGTAAGCTGGATTACAATTACTTATGCAGACGGCTACGATCCTTACGATCAGCTCACTGAATTACGAAACCGCATTTCTGAATTAATGCCTCAGCTGCCAGATGGAATAAGTGGAGAACCACGCGCTCTTGTTGGTGGAATGTCCATGGTTCCAATTATCAGTTTTTCGGCAAGTGCGGGCGGAGATACAGCAAGACTCACACAATATCTTGAAGATGAACTCACTCCCCTTTTGACACAGATTGATGGAGTTTCAGAAGTTTCTATTGGTGGTGGAAAAGAGCTTGCTGTAAATATTAAAATCGATATTGATGCGCTTACTTCAAAAGGCATCTCTGTAACTTCTGTTTATCAGGTTTTGAATTATGGAAACGTTACACTGCCGTTAGGAAATGCAAGCTACCAGGACAGATCAATTCAGGTTCGCTACGCAGGTGGCTTTAATTCTTTGGATGATATAAAAAATCTTCCGGTAGGTGTTGCAGATGGAACTACAATTATCCGACTTAGTGATGTTGCAGAAGTTTCACTTTCATATCCAGAGAGCAACACATATATTTCTAATGGACGCCTTCCTCTTACAATTGTTAGTGTTACCAAACGACTCGACGGCGACACTGTAAAGATTATTAAAAAAGTAAAAAAAGCAATTGCCGAATGTGAAAAAAATACAAACGGTGCAGTTCAGTTTCATATAATCAGTGATGACAGCCGCATGGTTTATGCTTCACTTAAAGAAGTTATAAAAAGTGGTGTACTTGGTGTAGTTTTTGCAGTTCTTGTAATTCTGCTTTTTATGGCCGACTGGCGTGCAACTCTTACAATCAGCATTTCAATTCCGCTTTGTATTTTGTTCAGTTTGATTGGACTCAGGATTTTAAATATCTCGCTCAACCTCATGACACTGTCTGGTCTTGTAATTTCACTTGGTATGGTTGTAGACGGCTCCACGGTTATGCTCGACCAGATTTACAGATACTATAAACGGCGCGACAATGAAACAGGCGAGCTTGAATATACAGTAACTCAAAGTATTTACAAAGGCTGGGATGAAGTTTCTGCTTCGATTCTTGCAAGTGCCGCTACTACAATTGTTGTATTTATTCCTATTGCTTTACTTGGCGGTCTCATAGGAAGCGTTCTTCATGCAGTAGCCGTTACAATTATTCTTGCAATTTTTTCCTCGTTCCTTGTTGCTGTTGTTATTGTTCCTTACCTTCTCAAACAATTCCTTTCCGAAAAAGGACCAAAGCTTCGCAGTAAGCCACGCAAATTTGATATTGTCATGGATAAATTTGAACGGGTTTACAGAAAGGTTTTAGCACTGGCACTCGACAACCGTGGCTTTGTTGTAATGATTGCAGTTTCGCTTCTTGTTCTGTCGGGCTTTATTGCCTTCAGACTTGGAATTGCATTTATTCCTTCAACCGACTCTGGCGACTTTTATATTTCGGCAGAATTTCCAATGGGAACACAAAAGGAACAGACTCACGAAAAAATGCTTGTTGCCCAGGATTTACTTTACCAGTATGTTCCAGAAATTGATAATGTAGTTATTTACGAAGGTCAGGGAGATACAGCAAACTTTACAGCAGTTTCTACACCTCACGTTACATATACTCACGTTGTTCTTGTTCCTGTTTCAAAGCGTAAACGAGATGTTCACGATATAATGCTTCAGGTTCAGGAAATCTGGTCTGCTGTTTTGCCTGATTCAAAAGTTTCTGTTCAGAATGGTGGATTTGATAAGCTTGTTGGTTACGTTTCTGATGGTGGCGGTTATGGTATTACTTTGATTTCCGAAGATCTTGATGTACTTTATGAAACAGCCGAAAAAATCAAGGCGCATCTTGAAAGTGACCCGGAGGTTGTAACTGCAAAGCTCGACACCGATTTTGATACTTCCACAATGGTTATTGATATGAGCCAGGAATACTTGAGCTCACTTGGAATTACAAGCTACGAAGCGGGAATTACTTCTGCAATATTGTTCCAGGGAATAGACTGCGGCCGTTACAAAGATTTAGAAAGTGGCAGACGTTACGATTTAAGAATAACCTCAAATATCACAGATCAGAATATTACTGCAGATGTTATTTCAAATCTCAATATAATCACCCAGAACGGGCAGAAGGTTTCATTTGCAAATCTTTCTGATATCAAGGTTGAAAAATCAATTTCGCAGATAAACCATTCGAACCGTGCTAAGAAAATTACAATTACAGCATCTCTTATCAGCGAAGATACAAGCGGTGTTTCGCAAAGAGTTAATCAGTATATTGCAAATAATCCGTTCCCAAATGGAGTTCATTCAAAAGCGGGTGGAATTATGGCTCTTATTGGAGACATGGTTACTCCAATGATTTCGGCACTCTTAATTGCAATCTTCCTTGTTTATACAGTAATGGTAATTCAGTTTGAACGCTTCCGTCAGCCGCTTTTGATTATGGTAACAATTCCATTCTGTTTTATTGGTGTTGAAGCAGGACTTTTGATATTTGGTTCTACAATAAATCTTTTGTCTCTGCTGGGACTTATTTCTCTTGCGGGTGTTGTTGTAAACAATGGAATTATTCTTGTTGATTATATAAATCAGCTGCGGGATCAGCGACGGCTTGTTCTTGCAAAAGCAAAAGGATATCAGGATAAAGATGGCGACTGGCACATAGATTTGAGCAAGGAAGAAAAAGATGAACTTTTAAAAACTTCTGTACTCGATGGTGCTGCAAGTCGTATTAAACCAATTTTAATTACAACACTTACAACCTTGCTTGGCGATATTCCTATGGCAGTTTCAAAAGGTGAAGGTTCAGAATTGTATGCATCTATGGGTCAGGCAATCGCGGGCGGACTTTTGACATCTACCCTCATCACCCTGATTTTGATTCCAGTAATTTATTATATGAGTGAGAGAGCTTCGTCATTGCGAGCGCAGCGAAGCAATCCACCTACACAATGAGGTAACACATGAAAAAACTTTTCTTACTATTAACTACCCTTACAGCAACCTTTCTTATGTCTGGCTGCTATTCAGTTTTTAATGGAGGCACAGGCGGTGTAATTGTCGATGCCGAAAGCACCTCTAATCCAAAAGCGGGAATTGCGTATGTAAATATTTACGCTTACACAGACTGGGCAACCCGCGACTCTGATTTTAATGCATGGAAAGAAGGAACAACTTTTGCACCCTCTAACACTTATTACGGTCACACAACTACAGACAACAACGGAAACTTTACAATTTCAAATATTGTCTGGAAAGAAACTAAGCCTGATTTTGGAAAAGATGCTGACTACACAACAATCTATCTTTTGTACTTTCACGAAAACTACGGTCTCACAAAAGATGAAACAGTTATTACCTCAGGCAGCACAAGCGATACAGTTTATGCTGAGCTCACAGCAATCAGAAAAACAACTGCTCTTAATTTGAATATTTATGATGTTTCAACTTTGAACGCAACTACAAATGATGTTCTTGTTACAGTAAGCGTTCCTCAAACTACAGATACAATCACAACTGCAAAGCCTAGAGTTTACGAACAGACAATAACAGGAAACGGCACAATTTCTATAAGTTATCCGCGCTGGAAAAATGCAGATGATAAAGCTGCGGGCAAAGAAAATACTCCAGAGATCAGCATTCACTATGAACAGAATGCAGACACAATTATCTGGAAGGCCTGCGCAAACCAGGATAACGAAGCAAAAAATTATGCATTCCTTGCTGATGATTTTTCTATAAAAAAGACTGTGCAAAAAACTCCGTACAGCATTTCTCTTTATGGAAAGGCAATCAGATTGAGTATGCCGACTGTGAATGGAACTTATGGAGATACTTCGCTTGCCGATAACGACGGTAAAGTAATAAGCATGAAAGCTAAAGATTCTACAGGCGCTTACACAATTGACTGTGGAGAAACTACAACAGTTGCACAAACTACCGGAACAAGCAGTTCGCAGACTCACGGAAATTTCAGCGGACTTGGAAATGAAAATTACTGGATAGACAAAACTTATACAGACAAATATTCAACTATTGATGTGAAGTTCTTTGTTGATGGAGTTGCAACAACTGTTGAAAAAACTTTACGTACAGACACAACTTCGTATAACGTTAAATTGGAATAGGACCACTGGATGAAAATAAAAAAGCTCTTTTTAGCATTTGCAATTTTCTCAATTTTTACAACAGGCAGTCTTGTTGCCCAAAGCTATACCTATTCCATGGAAATGCTTCTTTATGCAACACAACAAAATCATCCAGAGTTGCTTAAGCTTCAGGAGGAATACAAACGAAGTCTGCTTGATGTAAAGGATGCCTGGGCAAGCCTTGGCCCTACATTAGATCTTCAGGCAAGCGGAACATACATGCTAAATCCGCCGGTTGGACCAATGTACATCAACACAGATGATATTATAAATTCAATTCAATGGAATGGCGTGGCTCCTGCACGAACAGGCCAGTATGTAAAGATTTTTGACGGCATGGAGAATACGCTCTACAACTTTGAACTCACACTAACACAGCCCTTATTTACCTGGGGAAAAATTACAAACTCAATAAAACTGTATAAGCAGATTTCTGCAATTAAACAAAATCAGATTGCCCAGCAGACAGCACAGCTCGAAACAGAATTAAAAACACGGCTTATAAGTCTTTATTACCTGAACATGATTATGAAGATTCTTGATGAAGAACAGTCATACGCAGAACGAATGGTTCAGGTTAGCGAGGATGCAGAAAAATCAGGAATGCTTCTTCATCAGGAAGTTGTTGATGCAAAGATTCAGGCAAAGGAGCTTGAAATTGCAAAACAGGATTTGCTTGAGCAGATAGATGAACAACTTCTGGAGCTTGGACGTATAACAGGAATAAGCATTGAGTCTTCGCAACACATCAACTACGATTTTGTTCAGTCTCTTCTCGATGATTTTGAAAGGCTTTTGCAAACAGAGCATGCTGTTCTTGAAGAAGAAATCCTTTCTACAAATCAGTCGGCAATAAAGCTTGTAACACAGCTTGAAGATGTAAGTAAGATTGCTGAAAATATCTCGCGCGGTTATGAAAACTGGAAGCCTGATTTTGCTTTGCAGATGAGTGGTGGTTATGCAGGTTCACGCTTTCCTTTGTTTGAACCAAACTGGCTCAGAAAAGATGATTATTCTTTGAATGTAACAATTGGATTAAAAGCAACTGTCTGGGATGGTGGTAAAAAACTGCGTGATGTTTCAAGAAAAGTAAGCGAAGTCAAAACTGCACAGATTACAACTTCAGACACACGCTCTTCAATAAGCAAGACCTTTGATTCTCAGTGGAATACCGCACAAGTTTGTACAATGAAAATCGAATATCAGGATTTGAAAATTGAATCGGCAACTGCAAAAATCAATCAGAAGCAGCAAATGTTTGATTCAGGCTACGGCTCAGAAACTGATGTTCTTTCTGCAAAAATTGAACGCTGTAATGCACAGATAGAAAAAGAAAAGCAGACCTTGTCCAGAGCAATTGCCTGCCTAACTATTGAATATCTTCGTAAGTAAACTTTGATCCCATTTTTCATCGCACACCTGTTCATAAAGCGGTGTGCGTTTTTTATATAATTCTTCTATGCCTGTTGAACGACTGAGAGGTCTGTTTGATGTGTCCTGTTTTAAGAGGAAGCTCAACGGGCGCTCAAGATAGCATACCTTTGAATTAGCGCGCAGGTAGAACCAGTTTTCTTTCCGTGTAACAATACCGCCCCCTGTTGCAATTACAAGCCCCGACTGCGGCAGGATTTTTTTTGCAAGAAGTGTTTCCATGTGGCGGAACTCGTCTTCACCTTTTGTTGAAATAACCTGGGCAGGTGTAGTTCCGTATTCTTCTTTAAACTGAATGTCCAGGTCTATAAATGTGCGGTTTAATTTTTTTGCAAGCTTTTTACCGATTGTAGTTTTTCCAGAACCCGGCATGCCTACAAGAGTAATGTTAAGCATCTGGTCCTGAAGGGATTTTATAACAGAGTCGATTTTTTCATTTGCGGTCCCTGAGCCAGTCGAAGGGCCCTTAAATATTTCACTCGCTGCATACGCCTGTGCCACAAGCATACTAAGCCCGCCTGCATTCTTTACACCAAGCTCCTGTGCCTGCTGCAAAAATCGTGTACGGCTTGGATTATATACAATATCAGCAGCAGCATACAATTTTGCGAACCTGGACAAATCAACCGGAGAATCATCAACATTCGGGAACATTCCAACTGGAGTTGCGTTTACAACAATCTGAACATCAGCCGCAACATCATAAACATTTTCATAATTTATATCGCCGGAACGTGAACAAAAATCTATTTTAGCAGCACCCATTTTTTTGAGCGCATATTCAACTGCAACACTCGCACCGCCAGTTCCCAAAATCAAACATTGCTTTCCTGCAACTTCAATTCCCGCAGACTCAAGCATATATGTAAAACCATAAACATCAGTGTTATAGCCTTTGAAACCGCCATCAGGCAATCGAACAATTGTGTTAGCAGCACCTAACTCACGCACTTCATCAGAAAGTTCTGTGCAAAGACTTGCAGCAAGCTTTTTATAAGGAATTGTTACATTAAAACCATCAAGCTCTTCTGCCCCTTTAAAAAGCGCATGCACCTGTTCTTCTGTGCGTTCAAGAACAGTATATTCGTAATCGGCAAAGGCCTTGTGAATCTGAGGAGAATATGTATGTGGTAAGCTTTTTCCTAATACGCCAAATTTCATTAGTACCTCACGTCATTGCGAGCGTAGCGAAGCAATCTACAACTTACTCTGAAGATCTCTCGACACTTCAAACAATACACTATAAATTCTGCTTACATATGGCTTAAGAATCTTCTCTGCCTTATCCTGCAGGGCAACAAGCTTTTGTGCTTCACGGTCGGCATCCATAACAGCCCCGCCATTTTCCTTTTTTAATTCACCAATTTTCTGCGCAACCTTCATACGTTCAGCAAGAGCAGCAAGAACTTTATCATCTGCAATATCAATTTGTGCTCTTAAACTTTCAAGAGTTTCCTTGTTTTTTTCCATATTAATAACCTTACGACACATTATATGAATTTAAGTATGACAATGCAACGAAAAAAACATCAATTAATCCAACAACTATTTTTTTTTCATTAAAAAACATGTTATAATTCAGTGATACGGATACACCATGATTTTTGATAAAATAAAACAAGGCTACAAACAAAGATACACAATTTCCTATGATGATTTAAGAGATTCAAATGAATCTAACAGAATTACAGTACTGGTTATAAGCTCCATTCTTTTGCTTGCTGATATAATCGATTTTTTTGTTATTCTTATTTTTCATCATGCTCACCTTAATGAACAGATGCATTCGCTTATTTATCTTGCTATCTATACGCCGTTAAATCTTTATACATTCCTTCATGCACGCCATTCAAAAAACAGTAAATATTGGATAAAAGTAATTCCTGTTTATCTTGTTTTTTTTGTAGCTTTAAGCGCCAGTGTTTTCAATTTCTATTTTCTGGAATCACCTCACAACGGTTTTGTAACTTATTATTTGTCTGGATTCCTTTTTTTAATTGTATTTTCATTTTCACCCTTTATTTATCTTTTTGAGCTTTTAATTGCTGCTGTTATTTTGACGCCAGGAGTTTTCAAAACCTTTGGAATCCTTTCTGTTGTAGATTTATATGTTGTTACTGTTGTAATGTTCGGGATTGCCATGTACAAAAGAAGCTTTGAAAAAAAGCACTTCGGACTTCTTAAAAAACAAAAGAAAAGTCTTGTGGCAAAAACCTTTGGAAACTTTACCCTTCTTTATGATAACAAGGTCATCAAGTTTTCAAGATCAAAATCTCTGGAGCTTATTGCATATCTTATTTACAAAAACGGAAGCTCTGTAAAAACAAAAGAACTCCTTGCAGCCCTTTGGGGAGATCATGCAGACAGTGCGCGTTATGGGGCAAGCTTGCGAAACCTTATTGTTGATGTTAAACACAGTCTTTCTGAACTTGAAATACAAAACTTCTTTATTACAGAATACAATAATTTCCGAATCAATCCCGAAGTTGTTCAATGCGATTATTACGATTTTCTTGCAGGTGATCGCCAGACCCAAAAAAGCTTTGCCGGTGAATTTATGAGTCAGTACAGCTGGGCCGAAGATACCGCAGGATTTTTGGAAAAGAAGGTTTTAAAAAAATAAAACAAATGCTATACTAGCAAAATGGAAATACGTAAAATTACAAAAAATGACTTGGACACGCTGATGGATTTGTATGTTCAGCTTAGTCCTGTGAATGAAGGTTTGTCTGCTCAAAAGCGTGACGAGGTTTGGGCACAGATTCAAAACGATGACAAAATCACTTACCTTGGCGCCTACGAAAATGACCAGCTTATAGCTACCTGCTTTTTGACTATTATTCCAAATTTTACTAACCAGGGGCGGCCAATTGGTTATATCGAAAATGTTGTGACTGATGAAAAGTGGAGAGGCAAAGGTGTTGGCACAAAGCTTTTGAATGCCGCCGTCGAAATGGCAAAGTCGCAGAACTGCTACAAAGTTTTCCTCGAAAGTGGAATTGCCAGAACCGGTGCACATGAGTTTTACCGAACCCTTGGTTTTGATGATACTCATAAAAAGGCATTTAATATAAGGTTTGAATAATGAAGGATGAAATTGTTCAGATAAAAGAAAACCAGCTGCCACAATGCCTGGATTTTATTCACCTGTGTTTTAAGAGTGTTGCAGAAAAGTTTGGATTTACAAAAGAGAATTGTCCTGGTCACACAAGCTTTATGCCGATGGAAAAACTTCAGAATTTCTTTAACTGGGGATTTTTGATGTACGGCATTTTTTCTAAACAGGGTGAATTGGAAGGATATATTTCTTTGAGTAAAGTGCCTGATAAGGAAGGTGTCTGGAGTATTCATAATCTTTGTGTGCATCCTGATCTGCGATGTAAGGGTTATGGAAAGCTTTTGTTAGATTTTGCTAAAGCTAAAACTAAAGAGCTTAGCGGCCAGATTCTTTTTGTAGATTTTATAGATGAACACACAGAACTCAAAAACTGGTATATAAAAAACGGCTTTGAATTGATTGGAACACAAAAATATGAACATCTGCCGTTTACGGTTGGAATGGCAACGTATAAAATTGAATAGGTTTTTAACATGAATTTTGATCCCAGCCAAAAAGAAATTGATTTTGTAAATGACTCCCTCGCCCTCTTTAATGATGAAAAAGTTGGACCAGATAACCACGAGCTCTTGAATATTGTTGAATATGATGATGAGAAGAATGTGATTGCGGGTTTGCTGGGTGGAACCTATTGGGGGTGGATGCATCTGGATATTTTGTGGGTTGATGAGAAATTCCGGGGACATGGGGTTGGCTCAAAGCTGCTGGCGGCTGCAGAGGAAGAGGCTCGTCGTCGTGGCTGCCATTCTGTTCATGTAGATACAATGAGCTGGCAGGCACCAGAGTTTTATAAAAAACATGGTTATAAAATTATAAGTGAGCTTGATGATATTCCTTTGGGGAATAAGAAATTTCATCTGGTGAAGGATTTGTAAAAAATTACAGAAAATCTGCCAGTGCGAGGGCGGCTACTGCTTCATAAACAGGGACTGCGCGAGGAACAATACAAGGGTCGTGGCGACCGCCTACTGTTATTGTTGTATTTTCTTTCGTTTCTAAGTCTACTGTTGCCTGCTCTTTGGAAATTGTTGGTGTTGGTTTTACAGCTACGTCAAAAACAATTGGGGCAACTGTGCCACCTACTGAAATGCCGCCGAGGATGCCTCCGCAGCGGTTGGTTTTAAGTTGCAGGCTGTCATCAAAAATAAAGCTGTCATTATTTGTGGAGCCTGTTAATTCTGTAGAGTCAAATCCATTACCAAACTCTATGCCCTTACATGCCGGTACTGCAAAACACAGAGCTGCAATTCTTGCTTCTATGCCTTCAAAAATGGGACCGCCTATGCCACCTGGAATACCCTGTATAACTACTTCTATTGTTCCGCCTACCGAGTCGTTGTTGGCGCGGGCTTTGGCAATTGCTTCTTTCATGAGATTGCCTTTTGCGTCGTCTACAACAGGGAACTCTTTTTGTGGAACGTCTGCAAGCTTTTCTAAAAACGCTTTTTCTTCTGCACGGTTATCAAAGTTATAAGACTCATCCTTTACGCCGGCAATTGATTTTATGTGGGCGTTGATTGTAATTCCTTTTTCTGCAAGATAAGACTTTGCAAGAAAGCCTGCAGCACACAAAGGAGCTGTGAGTCTTCCAGAAAAAGCACCACCACCAGAAGAATTAAAGCTTGCGCCATATTTTAATTTTGCAGTAAAATCTGCGTGGCCCGGGCGAGGTGTACGTAACAAGTTTGAATAATCATGTGGCTTTGTATTTGTATTTAGGATATGCGCAGTGAACAAATCTTTTTGCAAAGTGTCTACAATTACTTCGTCAGCTTCTTTTCGTGGAGTAGACCAGTCGTTCTGGCCGGGAGCACGGCGTTTCATAAAGGCAGCAAGAGCAGACACGTCGAGTTTGTCGTAGTCCAGTCCTTCCAGGCGTACGCCGATGGACTCGCTGTGAGATTCGCCGTAAATGCCTATTTTGAGTTTATTGCCGGTGTACCAGTTGTAGGTTGGTTCTATCATATTATACTCCACAATCCCGGGAAGGATTTATTCACACATTCCTTATTATCAATCATAACTGCTTGTTTTGTCCATGCGGCAACAAGGCATGCTGTCATAGCCATGCGGTGGTCGTTGAAGGTTGGAATCTCAATACTTTCCGGAGGATTAAAACCACCTTCAATAATAAGAGTACCGTCCTTTTCACAAGCCTTTGCCCCGGCAGCTTTTAGAGCTTCTATTGTTGCCATAACTCTGTCGCATTCCTTAAAACGAAGACGCTCAATATTTTTGATTTTTGTGAGTTTACAACGTGCGGCTGCTGCAACTGCAATATATGGGACAATGTCTGGATAGTCTGCTGCATCAAGTTCAAGTTCCTGCAGGTAAAAATTATCTTCCCCTGCCCTGCCTTTTACAAGACACAATTTGCCCCCGTTCCACTCATATCCAAAGCCGAGTTTTTGCAAAATCTCAAGGATGATTTTATCTTTCTGGAATGAGTCTTTGTTCAGACCTGATAATTCGACGTGAGCATCAGGTGTCAAAGCGCCAAGAGTAAGCAGGAATGCTGCACTGGACCAGTCGCCTTCGGTTACTTTTGATTGCCCTTCGACTGGCTCAGGGCCCGCGTACTTTTTAATTATATCAAGTGTTAAATCATAATAACCTTTTGATTCAAGCGGACCCACAATTTCAACTGTCGCCCCCGGAATCACAAGCGATGCCATCTGCAGGCCCGAGGCATACTGCGATGAAACATTTCCTTCTATTTTGAAAACGCCCACTTGCAGTTCACCCTCTACATATATTTTCTGATTCTGTTTATCTACTCTAACTGTTACACCGTGATTACCAAGACACTTTACAAGCTGTTCAAGCGGACGTTCAATAAGACGACCCTTTGGTAAAAACACAAGACGCTTTTTACCGGCCAATCCCATGTGCGTTAAATAAGCAGCACCCACGCTAATCATAAATCGCAAAGTGGAACCACTTTCGTTGCACGGCATTACTATATCGGTTACACTGTCATCTTTTGTAGCCTCGTATAAGGCTTTTAGGCAGGCGCGTGTTGCACGAATGTCATCGTTGTCATTTTGTTGTTGCCCTTCGATTGTGCTCAGGGACCCCATCAAAAATTGAATTATCAACTCGCGGTGCACAACCGACTTGGAAGGAGGAACTGTAAAATCAAGATTTAAGGAAGGAATCTTTATTTCATAATTCATAGGTAGTTCCTGAACTCCTCTACGGGCATTGGTTTGAGTTCGCCCTTTCCAATTTTATTTACAACAACTGCGGTAATGTTTGAACCGCGTTTCTTTTTATCATTCATAATGCCGGCCATAATCTGGTCCGCGCTTATAGGATCATCGCACGGTAACTCGTAAAGCTTAAGCATCTGAACAAGCGCATCATGAACAGGACTACCCCTGCTGATTCTTTCCATTCCCTTAGCAACAGCAAAACCATGCGAAACTGTAAAATTACTGCGGGCTTCTATAACATGACCAATTGTATGACCAAAGTTCAAAAGCTGACGAAGTCCATTATCATGTTCATCCTGACTAACAACATCAGCTTTAATCTGAATACAACGGGCAACAACTTCTTCGAGTTCCGGCGAATTTTTAGTAACCCTGTTCAAAAGTTTTTTGTAAAAATCTTCGTCCCAGATAAATGCATATTTAATAACTTCTGCCATTCCCTCTGTAAAAAGAACATCATCAAGAGAAGCAAGAAGCGCAGTATCTGCAATAACAAGACTTGGCTGCCAGAAAGCACCAACAAGATTTTTGCCTTCCGGTAAATCAACGCCAGTCTTTCCGCCAACAGAAGCGTCAACCTGTGCAAGCAACGATGTAGGAATCTGAAAAACTTTTATACCACGTAAGAAAATAGAAGCCGCAAAACCAGCCATGTCTGTTGCAACACCGCCGCCCAAAGCAACAATTGCATCTGTTCGGGTAAAGGCAGCCTTAGCCAGCGCACCAAGAATATCACCAACAGTATTCAATGTCTTACTCTTCTCGCCTGCTTCAAAAACAAAATCAAAAACTTCAAAGCCGGCAGCCTCAAGGGAACCCCGCAACTGTGCCATATACAACGGAGCAACATTACTGTCACTCACAATCATGAGCTTCTGGATTTTGCTGTCAACATCGGCGATGAGTTTGCCTGTCTCTTTAAGAAGGCCAGGGCCTACGAGGACTTTGTATTGATCTTTGACTTTAACAACTATTTCTTTCATAGTATCTCTTCCAAAACGTGGATTGCCACGTCGCTTCGCTCCTCGCAATGACGAACAGGCTACCCATCCAATTCAGCCTTGCGGTCGCTTCCTTCCTGCAAAAGGGCCTGCAGCTTTTCCTGGTCTCCTTTTTCCATGGCAGCTTTGTACTTACCAAGTTCACCAATCATGCTGTCAATTTCGCGGATAAGGTTGTCTTTGTTTTCCATAAAAAGTTCAGCCCACATACCGGCATTGAGCCAGGCAACACGTGTCAAATCCTTGTAGCTGCCTGCAGAAAAACCATGATGATCATTGGCAGTAGGACTCTTAACATAAGCATTAGAAACAACGTGAGCCATCTGCGAAGTAAAGGCAATCATTTCATCGTGCTTGTCGGCATGAGAAAGACAGAAGCTTCCAAAGCCCGCAGGCTCTACCGCAGCCTTTACTCTGTCAATCAATTTCATATCATCAAAAACAGGAGGAACAATTACAAGCGGAGCCCCCTTGAACATACTTGCCTTAGAATGCTTGAGTCCAGAATATTTTGTTCCAGCCATTGGATGTGTTCCAACAAAAACAAAATCATTCTTTGCAGCAACCTTAAAGCATGCATCGCAGACAACGCGCTTAATTCCGCCTGTATCCATAACAAGGCCGCCCTTCTTGAACTTGTCAGCATTTTTCTTTACATAATCAATTGTTCCCTGCGGATAAATACAAATCAAAACAAGGTCGCACTTTGCCAAAAGCTCTGGCTTAAGTTCATCATCAACAAAACCACCAAGCTTACCCATAAGAATAACAGAAGAATCTTTGTCGTAAGCAAGCACCTTGCAACCAGCTTCTTTATAAGCACGCGCAAACGAAGCACCAATGAGTCCAAGTCCTACAACACCAACAGTTTTTACTTTTGCAGCAGCCACTTAAATCACCTCGCGAATCTTCATTACACGTTTTGCAACATCATCAAACTGTTCAGGTGTAAGAGACTGAGCACCATCGCACAAAGCTTTAGAAGGATTGTTGTGAACTTCAATCATAATTCCGTCGGCACCACAAGCAGCGGCAGCCATAGCCATAGGCTTAACCATACGTGCAATTCCTGTAGCATGAGATGGGTCAACAATAATTGGAAGGTGTGTAAGCTCGTGGAGCATAGGCACGGCAGACAAATCCAAAGTGTTGCGGGTATAAGTTTCATAAGTACGGATTCCGCGTTCACACAAAATAACGTTTTCGTTTCCGCCAGCCATGATGTATTCAGCACTCATCAAGAATTCTTTCATTGTGTTTGCAAGACCGCGCTTAAGAAGGATTGGCTTGTTAAGCTTGCCTAACTCCTTGAGCAATTCAAAGTTCTGCATATTGCGGGCGCCTACCTGAATCAAATCTACATTTTCAAAAAGAGGAATGTGTGCAGGGCTCATGATTTCTGTAACAATTGGCATGCCTGTAGCTTTCTTTGCTTCAAGCAGCAACTCAAGTCCTTCAGCCTTAAGGCCCTGGAAATCATAAGGAGAAGTACGTGGCTTAAAAGCACCACCACGAAGAAGCTTAGCTCCACTTGCCTTAACAGCCTTTGCAACTTCAATAATCTGATCGCGGCTTTCTACAGAACAAGGGCCTGCAATAAAAGCAAAGTTTCCGCCACCAATTTTTACACCGCTAACATCAACAATAGTATCTTCCGGATGGAATTTTCTGTTTGCCTTTTTATATGGCTCACTGATTCGTGTAACCGATTCAATAATATCAAGTCCCTTGAGCAGGTCAATATCAACTTTTGTTGTATCACCAATCAATCCAAGAATGGTTTTATAATCACCTTCGGAAAGATGAACCTTTAGTCCCTGTTCCTTAAACCATTCAATCAGATTGTTAATCTGTTCCTGACTTACACCAGATTTTAATACCGCTATCATATTTCCTCCACGGGCGCTCGCCCAAAAAAAAACCGCACGGAAGTGATCCATGCGGTTCGTTATTATTTACTATTTAGTAAACCTTAGCACAAATCACTTACCCTCTGCATTTGCAGTAATAATATGAGTAAGAATAATATGCGCTAAAATAAACCTTATTCAATTTGTTTCTCCAAAATTGTTAGTTAAATCTACCGAGAACTACAGGCTTTGTCAATAGGATGGTTTTGGTTGTGGCAGCTCCTGACAGAACACCATTCCCAACGCAATCAGATTAAAACCAAGGTCTGCATATAGCTGTGGTTCCCCCTGATTAAGACGGATTCCCGCTTTAGCAGCAAGTATCTCGCCCCGCAGATGATAATTTTCCTGGGCATTCTGAATTTCGCTTGGCCATATTAAATCGGCATAAATATTAAACATAAGACCACAATCGACACGGAATCTATCCCATCCTTCAAGCGCACCTGCATAGCCGGCAATATAAGGAATAAGCTCAGCATCTTTTCGGAATCTAAAAATATCATAGCCGAGTGTGAAATTTCCAAAAGTCATCAGTGTGATATCGGGATCATCACGGCCATTTATAACGCCCCAGAAATTAAAAGGTGAATAGGATAACAAAAATCCTGTTGCCGACTCAAGCCTAAAATCTCCGACCTGAATATCGATTTCTCCCTGAACTCCCGGCGAACCATCATAACCAAGAAATCCACCACCAAAAGCGGTACCGAAATCCCAGAAAAAATCCATGGAAAATGCTTTGATTGAAATTAGTGAAATTAAAATAGAAATAACAATTACTTTTTTACTGCGCATATAATCAAAACCATCAAATCAATTTTGGGTTACAATCAGTTCTTTGGACCAGCGGCACGTATCAGAAAAATCAGAATTCCGGGCTGCAATTTTTAGACTTACGACATTTGTATACATAGTTCCTGTATAAGTAAATTCTGTCTGGCTTGCGGGAACTGTTTTTAAAATCTTTATTGTTTCAGGTGAATAAGGATAAGAAAATTCAAAATCCAGATCATAATAAGAAGCGCCTTCAACCTCACCCCATGTAACCTTAAGTGCAGAATTGTCTTCATTAAAACTGGCTGTGATATTTGTTGGACGGGCAAGTTCACCTTCCGGAGTATCATCCATCAGCGTTTTAAAATCTATGCCATTATATTCGCTTGGTCCATAAAAAACAGCAGAATCCGAAGGATTTGCACAAACCTGAACTGTGTAGTCTTGATCAAAACTCAAATCTTCAAGCTTCGTACCAGTTTCATATACTATTTTATAGTTCCAGGAAACATTGCCTTTTGTTGTCCACATAACTTCATAACTTCCTGCATGCTTTACCGAACTCCAGGTCACAACCGCACTATTACTTGATATTTTGGATACTTGAATATCTAGAGGTGGATTAAGACTTGTTTTAATATTAAATATACAACTCAAGAATAAGAATGAACTCAAAATTGCACAAAACAGAAAAAGTCGGGATTTTATAAATTTGATTTTTTCACACATAGCAGCTCCCTCCTACTCTACGCAAATTGAATAATTACTACGCCAGGTACTTATGATTCGTAAATAATACGTATTGCCTGGCACAAAATTGGCAATGTCATTTTTAAGATTTCGCTGTACCAAAGAATTATCTTCTGAAAAAACAAGATTTGTGTCTTCAGTCTTTTCGGACCCGTAAATAAATAGTGGGATTCCCGAAGCAACTATTGTTCCTGCATTATCAATAATCGTAACTGTTATATTGCGATCGTTATCAATAGTAAGCAGACCTTTTTGCGGAGCACACTTAAACCAGAGTTCTTCTGAATCTGAAACAAAGTTTTCTTCAACACCATTTTGAAGTTCAAAGGCTTTTGCTTTTGTAAGATTCTCCGCCTTGGCAACCTGCCCCGAAGCTTTTGCCGAATACAAACTGTACGCTTCGCCACTGATTGCTTTAATCATAAAATAGTAATACACCTCGTTTGGAAGATGTTCTACAGTATAAGTAGTTTGTGAAGTTGTGCCTGCTTTTTTATACTCTTCATTAAAACCAGAGTTCCAGCTGCTGCAGTAATAAACCTCATATTCCCCGGCATTTGTAACTGCGTCCCACGAGACGGTAAGTGCATTTGGTTTATTGGCCGCTGGTTCAACCTTTACGTTTTTAGGATAATCAAGCGTGACTTTTGGATCTGTTGCAGTCGTAATTGATACCGGCTCTGATTTTAAGGATTTGCGAGGTCTATAAAAGCCACCATCGCTCCAGGAAGCTTCAACAGTTACAATATAAGTATATTCCGTTCCGCTTTCGCAGTTTTCGTCAGTATATGTATAGGAATAGGCGGTTGCCTCTGCGAGTGGAACAGCCTTTATTTCAAACTGTCTTGTTTCGGTCTGTTCATCGCGAACCATAGTTCTTTCTATATAGTAATAATCGGCCTTGTCTGAAGGAATCCATGAAATGATAACAGCTGTTTGTGGAGCTTCTACTGAAGGCTTAAGAGTTACTACCGGCTTTTCTAAATCGGGCTCCGGCTCTCTAGGGCAGGAAATAAATAACGCTGCTGCAAAAACAGCCATTATTACAATTAAAAATCTGGTAAAAAAACTTTTCATTCTAATACCTGCATCACCTCTTTCTCAAATAGAGTTGGCTGCCACAAATCTTTTTCAATAAATGTAAGGACAAAATCTTTGGAAGCGCCTGTGCCTGCTGAAATTTCTGGGACATACATTGCATCGGGATTCATAATTAAAAACCATAATCGTAAAAACGGAAAGCGTCCCGGAACAGATGTATATTCAGTTTTTTTGCACAACGGACTAGTGAGTGAAAAATCCTTTAAGTGAGTTTTGTTGTCACCTTCGGCATTGTGTGCATCAAGCAGCAGACTGAAAAGTTTATAAGCCTGTGTTAAATTTTCTTCATCTTCTTCGATATCAGAAGTGAGCGGTGCAATATATTCCTGCATCTGACGGCGCAGCATAGAAGCTCTTTCATCTTCACGCTCGTTTATCTGATCTTGAAGAGGTTTTAGAGACGACTCAACTTTGAGTTCATCTTGTGGCTCTGTGCTTTTTGAAAATCTCTGAAATTTTTTAGTAAAATCGGCAAGTGCTTTGCTTACAGATTTTGGGTTAGGATTTGCATTTTCGTTTGAATCAGTCATATTTACACCTACCCTATTATAAACCCATTTATGCTTTTTTCAAAGGAGCTTTAAAACTCATCTTGCGAGGGGTTTCTATCTTTTCAAACTTTACTGTATAAGTTCCGGCTGTATGATCAATTGCAATAACCTGCCCGCGCCCAAGAATTTTGTGTTCAACGGTGTCGCCTTCCTGAAGGTCTGCCAGGGCATCCTTCTTTTTAAGTATTGCTTCTGTCTCAGAAATAAACGCTTTTGTTTTTGCAATCAGCTGCGGAGGTAATTCAACTTCATATTTTAATAATGGCTTATAAATATCAAAAATGAAACGGGAAGGATAACGGCCGCCTGCAACCTGAGAATAGCCTTCTGCTTCTGTAAAGAAAAGAACTTTTTCTGCACGAGTAATTGCAACAAACGCAAGGCGACGCTCTTCTTCCATTGCCTTAAGGCTGTCGATTTTTTTGCTTGGGAAAATGTTTTCGTTTAAGCCCACAATAAAAACAATCGGAAACTCCAGCCCTTTTGCAGTGTGGATTGTCATGAGTCGTACGGCATTTTTGCTTGACTGAATATCGGCATTTGTGTAAAGAGCCGCATGTGCAAGATAATTTTCGAGAGTGCATTCTTCGCCGCAGGAAGTTTCGTATTCATAAATTGATTGTTTGAGTTCTGCAAGATTGTCTAAGCGCTCCTGACTTCCTTCTGTTCGCAGGGCCAGCTCATAACCGCTTTTGTTCATCACATGGCTGAAGAGTTCTGAGATTTGCATGCCTGCATAAGTACTCGAAAAATGTTCAATTAAATCTATAAAATCCTGCGCCTTTGTATTTGCAAAAAGTTCATCGCCCACACTGAGCTTTAAGGCTTGATAAAGTGTACCGCCATTTTTTTCAACATATTCTTTCAGGTATTTTATTCGTCGTTCACCAATATTTCTTTTTGGCTGATTCACAACACGTAGGAAAGAAAGGTCATCCTTGTAGGCAATCATCCTGAGGTATGAAAGTGAATCTTTGATTTCTGCGCGGTCAAAAAACGGAACACCAGAGTTTAATGTGTACGGCATTTTTTCTCGCTGAAAAACTTCTTCAATCGGGCGGCTAAGATAATGTGCACGATAAAGGATTGCAATATCGCTTAATGGGCAGTCTCCTTCTTCCGTCAACTTCTTTATCTTCTCAAGAATATACTCCGCTTCTTCTTCTGCTGATTTTGCATGAAAATAAAACGGCTTGAGTAAATCCTTCTGCTGTGCGGCTATCAGATTTTTCTTAATTCGGTTTTGATTTTTTTCAATAAGGCTGTTTGCAACATTCAAAATCTGAGGAGTGCTTCTGTAATTCTGGTTCATCATGATTGTCTGAACACCCGGGAAATTTTTATCAAAATCAAGAAGGTAACGGATGTCTGCACCGCGCCAGGTATAAATTGTCTGATCGGGGTCGCCCACTACAAAAAGATTGTTATGATACGGACACAAGGCCTTCATCATTTCATACTGAATCATGTCTATGTCCTGAAACTCATCAATCATTATGTATTCAAGACGTTCCTGCCATTTAAGGCGAATCTGTTCATTTGTCTGAAAAATATAAAGGACAAACTTGAGCAAGTCGTTGTAGTCCAGTCCAAAGCACTTTTTTTCCTGGTAAAGATATCCGTAAAAAATGATGTCATCAGGTTTTGTTGCATCAAGATATTTCTGGTGAATTTCATCAAGCGACATGCGGATAAGATCCTCGTAATAATGAGGCTCTTTAAAAAGCTTTTTGATTTCTATCATGTCGCGGGCATTGCTGAATGTCATTTGACGGAGCGTTAGTCCGCGTTCTTCGTAAATAATCTGAAGCATTGCATCGATGTCGGAATTATCAAGAACAAGAAAGCTTTTAGGATAAGAGACAGCGTGTGAATCTTCCTGAAGAACGCTTACACAAAAACCGTGGAAGGTAGAAATATAACCTGTGTCATTGTCTCCCGTAAGCTCGCGGATACGACGACGCATTTCGGCAGCAGCCTTGTTTGTAAAGGTCACACACAAAATGTGAGAAGGCATAATTCCAATTGCATTTACAAGATACGCAAAACGATATGTGAGCGCGCGTGTTTTTCCGGAACCTGCGCCCGCAATTACACGAACATATCCTTCGGTTGTGGTAACTGCCTGTTTTTGTTCTTCGTTGAGACTGTCTAAAAAAGAAATACTACCAGCTTCTTCTTCCTGCATGATTTAAGTATAGAAGAAAACCGGCGGCTTGTCATTCATAAAAGCGGTCATTACGAGGAACGCAGGGCGAAGCACCTAATTTATTTCAAAAAATATGAACTCGCCAGGTGTAACTCTTCCAAAGAATTCCGAAACCATTTCTTTTTCACGGAAGCTTATTGGATGAACACTTCTTACCGGAAGCTCAGAAGGCAGCCATGGAGACTGAACATCAGAATCTGGAATGCGTTTGAGTGCTTTGTGTTCGCCCTTTACGTAAAGAGTAAATTCCTGTGGGGTACAACCATCCCAGGTATAAGCATATACACCAAAGGTTTTATTATTATAAGTAAATACAGAAACTCCGGCAGGGGCGTCAATCCAAATATCACTAACTTCGAGCTCTTTACGGATGGCTGTAAGGACTTGGGCAGGAAGCTCGTAGATTTTAGAAGGCATATCAGGCAAAACAAGAGTTGTTAGTCTTCCCTTACCATAAGTGTCAAAACACAAAATGCTTTCGTGATATTCTCCATGACCTGCATTCATCATAGACCAGGTTGCATTATTGCGATGCTCAAGAAGCGGGAATGTAATTGCATTTTTTGATTTTATATATTCCTTACCAAAACCAATTGCCGAAGGACTTTGGAATTCATCTGCAGTAAGAACACGGTCATTGTAGCGGATGCTTGTAAGATCGGTAATTGCCGGATACTTTTTAAGAGCCCCAATCATAAAGCCAGAGGTAACAATTGCATGTCCACCCTGTTCAATAAACACACGGATTTTTTCTACAATCTTTTCATCCTTGAGGGCAGCAGCCGTGAGGAGGACTTTGTTTTTGGCACCATCTTTAAAATCAGGGAAATCACAAACCGGCTCCATTGGAAGGCCAGCCATTCCAAGATAATCTTCAATGTGATCTTCACCCTGAGAATTAAACGGAATATAAACCTTTAGACCAGTTGGCTCCCCTACCTTTGACAAAATGCGGTCAAGCTTCTGATACATAAATCCAAGTGGAGTTGCACGTTTGTCTCCTGCCAGCGAAGGCCAGCAGAACATCATGAGTTCTTTTGCTTTTGCAAACGCTGTGAGGTAGGCCTGCTCAAGATAAGTATCAATTCTGTCGCAGTCATAAGGATCGTACCAGCCGCCACCATTGCGACCAGGTGCAAGGCTTTCCATATAACGCATCAAAGAATAACTCAAATAACGAGGAAGATGCTGATCCTGCAAAGCACCATGACGAGTTTCTGTACCAGTATAAATTCCATCAAAAATCTCCCGCTGCTCGCCAGGGTTATATCCGGTTTCCTGATAGCTTTCGCGCCAGTTTGGATATTTAATAATAACCTTTACATTTGGATTTACTTTTTTAGCAGGGCCAAGTATAAGGTCGCGCGAAACCTCCATCATTTTTGCAAGACGGAATTCTTCCCAGGAACGGTTGCCTTTTTCACGGATACAATCCTCGCACATACACTGTGTAAAGAAAAAATCATCAATAATAAATTCATCAAACATCGAGGCTGTATATTCAGAAACTTTTTTTGTAAGCTCGCGCATTGGTTCGTTACAGTAGCAGATTGTATTGAACAGGCGCTGACGTTTTTTGTCGGACTCATTCTGGTCAGGGCAAACTGTTGTAATACCTCCAGAAACTTCAATATTATATTCCTTCATAACGCGCTTTATGAGTTCAAGCTGTTCCTTTTTTGAAAACTCATCGCGGAAAGCTTCAAGATAAATCTTATCTACTCCAACATATTTCTGGAAAAACTCTGCCTCTTTGCGAAGCTGTTCTTCTGTTACCCTATTAACCCATGCTGTTACACAATAAAGTACTGTTTTAAAATTTTTGTAGTGCATTTCTGCCTCCAACATTTGATTTATACAAAAATTATAACATCCTTTATGTCAAAAAATAGAATTATCTTCTATAAAAATTGTTTTATGATATACTGTAAGCATGAACGCAGATATTAAACTGATTATTGAAATCGTAGGATACATTGGTTCCGCCCTTGTAATTGTCTCAATGCTTATGACTTCGGTTGTTAAGCTTAGAGTGACAAATATTATTGGTAGTTTGATTTTTGCAATCTATTCTCAGATTATTCATTCCTACCCAACTGTTGCAATGCAATATTGTCTTATAATTATTAACCTTGTGAATCTTTATAAGCTTTATTCCATGCAAAAAGAATATTCAATTTCAAAACTTGATTCAAAAGAAAAATTTGTTCAAACCTTTCTTGAACATAACATGAATGATATAAAAAAATTCTTTCCAGATTTTGAGTTGCCAGATACACCAGCAGATGTCTATTATATTTACAGCAACAATAATTCTGTTGGCATTTTAATTGGAAAACCTTCTGGAACCCCTTCTAGTCTTGAAGTTTTACTTGATTATACGACTCCAACTTACAGAGACACTTCTGCAGGAAAATTTTTATATCAAAAACTTAAAGAACAAGGCATAACAAAAGTAACAGCAAAAACAAATGTTGAGCAGCATAAAAAATATCTTCTTAAGATGGGTTTCACAGCCAAAGATGATATTTTTGAAAAAGTGTTATAGAGCAAACAACGTCATTGCGAGCGAAGCAATGACGTTCTATAACGCTTCACCAATTGTTTTATTATAAATTGAGTAAAGTTGTGGAATAGCGTCCCCACCTTGCGCAGGTACCTCTTTCCCAGAAAAATCAAACTTTAATCCCCGAGTCTTTAATTCATTTGCAGCCTGATTCAGTGTCTGCTTTGTAACAAGGATTGGTCGTTTATAAAGTTTAGTTGCGGCTTCTGTTTTAATTGCAATATCAATATCCTCAGAGAGTGAAATTTCTGTCATGCGTTCATTGTCGCCGCCAGTACCAATAACAACGCTTCCATAATGAACACCAATTCCAATTCTAATCTGCGGCATATTACGCTCTGCAAATTCTTTTCGCAATTCAATCATTTCTTCCTGCATTGCAATTGCACAATTCAAGGCTGATTCTGCACTCTCTGGAAAAATAGCAATAATTCCATCGCCAAGATATTTTTCAATTACACCATTATATTTTCTGATAAGTGGAGCAACCCTACGTAAATAAGAATTGAGCATATCAAAAACCTGAATTGGTGTAAGCTTTTCTGAAGTTGCCGTAAAGTTTCTGATATCTGCAGAAAGCACAGCCATCTTTGCAACACGATACTCTCCAAGCGAAACCTCAGTAATATCTTTTTTACTGAGCAGTTCCAGAAATTCCTTTGGAACAAATCGGTAGTATGCAATGTTAGTTTCAATTAACTGTTTATTAATTTCAACTACCTTTCGGTAGTTTCTATCCTGAATATACGCAAGAACAACAATCTGGAAGAAGGCAAATAGAATAAATGTAAATGACAGAATTTTAATTTCACCAAGTATTGAACTGTGATGAATAATCAGAATATCGTTTGTTACACCTAACGTAATAATTAAAAGAGCAATAATCGCCATTAAACTTACAAAATCCTTATCCTTAATAATACGGATGAAGAATAAAATAACGTCAATGATTATGATAGAAAACATATATATCTGCATCACAGGAACCAGTCTGTTTACAATGCGAATAGGCAGCACAAAATCAAGAATCAAAAGAACAATTGCAGGAGCCGCAAGAATCTTTGCAGGAATATGTTTGAAGATTTTTTTATTCAGCGAATCAAAATAAAGACTCTGCGAAGAAGGAATAACAAACAGCGCAAGATATTCAATTCTAAGAAGATTTGTAAACGGCAGTTCTGGAATTATTGCTTTTATAAGTGGAAAAATATTTGCAATAAGACGGGTAAAAATTCCTGCAATCATAATAGCAAGATAGAAGCTCGAAATATCTTTTTTCTGTAATCCCAAAAGAAGGCAATATAAAATCATCAAAATCAGGATGCCGTAAAAAATACTGTATTTAATGATGGAACTTCTAAAAAGAGTATCGTAAGTTTCATTTTCACTTAAGGTAAAGTTTCCACGAAAGCCACCCTTTCTGTAAAAGTTGTTTGAAACATAAAAAGTTAATGTGCAGCAACCGTTTGAATCTGAAACAAAAACAGCTTTGTCAAAGGCCTGCTCTGGTTTTGTGTCTTCCCATTTTTCAGCAGGAACTCCAGAATCAAAAATCTTTTTTTCATCTGCAAAAACTGTAAAGGCTGTATAACACAATTCAAAAACCGAAAAAGCATATTCGGTATTTGGCTTGAGATTTGTAAGCCTAAGTCTGTAGGTACCGGAACCGTCGCCTTTTTTTGCAATCTTTTTTGCCTGCTCAGGGAGTGAATATTTATTCCAATCTCCAGGTACTGGAACCCGTAAATCATGCTGTGTTGTTATATCAGAAGGAGAAACGAATTTACCCCAATAAAAATCCCAGTCTGTAACAATTGGAACATTTTTGTGCGCAAGAGCCTGCGAATCTTCAATTTTAAAAGTTGCACCAGCATAAGCCGATTCCTGTTCCTTTGCAAAAAGCCTTGAAGAACCGGCCAGAACAAGTAAGGCAAAACTAACAAAAATCAAACACTTTTTCATACTCTTTTTACCTCATAAATCTGCAAAGGTTTTTCCTTGCCTTTTACAGCAACATCTTCAAGACGCTCCAGTTCAAAATCCTTGGCGTTCCCAATCCTATCAACTAACTCCTGCGAAACAATGATAGTCTTTTCTAACTTTTCACAAACCGTTTCTATTCGCGATGAAGTATTTACTGTATCAGAAATTACAGTATCATCAAGGCGGTTTTCTTCACCAATTGTTCCTATAATCATTTTACCGTAATGGAGGCCCATCCACACAGCAATCTTATGATTTTTTGCAGAAAGCGTATTATTAAAATCATCAACACAAGACTTTATTTCTAGTGCGGCATAAACCGCATCAAGCTCCGACTTTGGGAACAGAGCCATAAATCCGCCGCTCAAAAATTTACTCACAAAACCATTGTGTTCTTTTATAACTGGCGAAACTCGTTTTAAGTATTCATCAAAAATATGAAAATGCTCTTCGAGCGAAACATGATTTACAGGACAATAAATATGCATTTTCGAAAACATGATGCACATTTCAATATTCGAATAATCACCCAGTTGAGTTTTAATAACAGATTCTTTGTTCAAAAGCTTAAGGAATTCACGTGGAACAAATCTAAGATAAGCCTCGTTAAGCTGTTTGAGTTTTTGTGTATTCTGAATTGTTTCAAGATAAAGATCCTTCTGGATTTTTGCAAACATCATTATGAGGATGAGAACAAATACAACAAGGAAGAAAGGCATTAATGAAATTGAAACATTCTTTGCACCATGAGAAATCAAAACATCAATTCCCGCTCCAATAATAACAGAAAGGTAACTTAAAAAATTAAAGACTGCATAACGGCGGCGCTTAATAAGATTTATAAGGGTAAGACAAATTACATAAGCGCAAATAAGTCCCATTCCTATTTGAAGAGCAGGAACAAGTCGGTTTGTATAATAGGCAGGAACACAGAAAGAAATCAGCCCAAGCACAAGATCTGAAATAATCAGAATATTTTTTAAGATTTTTCCAAAGCTCTTATTTTGCATTGGATAAATACAATGAAGCATTTGAGTTACACAAGCTGGAACAATCCACATTGCAAGATATTCTATTTTAAATTTAAGTTCAGCCGACAAGCCAGGAATAATAATTGAAAGAAGATTCAAACTGTTTGTAGAAATTCGCAAAGCCAGAACAATGGAAGTAATACCAAGATAAAAATATTCCTTTCGTTCATGATTAATTATGAACTGGCACAAACTCAACAGACCAATAAAAATTAATGCTCCACAAATGATTGCATATAAAGTTACATAAGAATTATTTGAAAAAAGTTCGGCAGGTCCAAAAAAGACTGTATCATGGAGGCCCGACTTTCTGTAAAAATAATTTGTAATAAAATACAGTATTTCGGCCTTGCCATTTTCGTCAGGATAAAACTCAAACGAAACTGGTTGAATAGAAGAATGCGAGCCCTTTGCAGGATTTGCCTTTAACATTTCAAACGGATCGCCAATCTGTACAACAAGCTTTCTGTTCACATAAACTGCACACGAAGTTTTTGGCGAATCTTTTTGTAGGATTGCATATTTTTTTGAAGGATCTAGCCCGGAAAGAATTGTTCTGTAGCAGCCGTAGTCCTTTTTGTCTGCACGCTCAAGGTTAGCTTCTTCTAACAAATGATTCCAATACCCCGGCCCCGAAACTTCAAAATCAGCAGCAACGTTAGCATCAACTAACTCAAACACCTGCTCCGGGCTTTTCTGCACAAACAACTGCCAGTGCTCCAGTTGCTGCAAAGCCTCCGCCGCAAAAATAAAAAATGAATTAAATAAAATCAGAAGTGCCGCAACAACAATTTTCTTAGTCTTCAAAGGAGAGCTCCGAGAATTTCTTGATTTTGGTGTATATTATTATAACATATTTTCCAAGTTGTTGTTACATAAAAAAACCGCCCCAAATGGAGCGGTTTGTATAAAATGGATTGCTTCGCGCTACGCGCTCGCAATGACGTTAGCTGTTAAACTCGCTAACCAGCTGACTTACTGTAGACTTAGCATCACCGTAAATCATAACTGTGTTGTCGTTTGTAAAGAGTGGGTTTTCTACACCAGAGAATCCGGTACCCTTTCCGCGCTTGAGAACGAAAACAGTTTTTGCTTCGTGAGCGTTTACAATTGGCATACCGTAAAGTGGAGAGCCCTGATCGTGGATAGCATCCGGGTTTACAACGTCGTTTGCACCAATGATGATTGCAACATCAACATTGCTCATCT